>RFSE01000471.1 GCA_009924135.1 Pseudomonadota bacterium
CGCGAGGCCGCCACCGGCGTCCACGGTGTAGAAGCGGGTCATGGCCTTGCTGCCATGGAGCTTGCCGCAGGTGGGGTCCATCGGGATTTCCTTCTCCGGTGGGGGCGTGCCCTTGAGGGAGATTTTGCCGGTGACATCGCCCGCCGAAGCGGTGCCGGCCACAACGGCGGCAGTGAGGGTCAGAATCAGGGATTTCATGTGCTTATTTCAGTGTTGTCCAAATTGACGCCGGCCCAGTTCAGGCCGGCTGCCAAAGTGGACGGAGAGTAGCGACCCGGCATTCGGGGTCAAGCGGTGGGGCAAGATTTCAACCGCCCTGTTCGTAGGGAGTCGGCAGGCTTATGCGTCAAGCCAGCACCTTGAGGTGGCTCAGGCGGAAACGCGCGCCGCGCGGTTCGTTGGGCAGGCACTCGATTTCCCAGCCGTGGGCCAGGACGATTTGCTGCACGACCGCCAGGCCCAGGCCGGTGCCCTTTTGGTGGGTGGTGAAGTAGGGCTTGAAGACTTCCTTCCGGTGCTCGGGCGCGACGCCCGGGCCGTTGTCGCTGATTTCGAGCGTCAACGAGTTCTGTCCGGTGCGGAAGGCGCTCACCGAGATGGCCCCGCCGTGGTCCAGCGCCTGCGTGGCGTTGATGAGCAGGTTGAAGAGTGCCTGCCGCAGAAGCTGTTCGTCGGCCTCGATGCGCGGCAGTTCGGGCTGGACGGTGAGTTGAATGCCTTTTTCCTCCAGGTCGTAGCCCAGCGCGTGGACGACCTCAGCCACCGCCGTGCCCAGAGGAATGGGCGTCCGCCGCACTTCGCGCGGGCGGGAGTAGTTGATGAACTCGTTCAACTGCGCGGTCACGCGGTCCACTTCGTCCACGATGCCGCGCGATTTTTCGCGGAGCGTGGGCGGGGCGTCCTCCTGCTTCGAGATCATCTGCGCCAAGCCCCGGATGATGTTGAGGGGGTTTTTCGTTTCGTGCGCGAGGCCGGCGGCGGCGAGGTTCATTTCACGGAGGTGGGTGTTCAACTCGCTGGCCCGCATGAGCCGGAGCTGAAGGTCGGCGGATTTGCTCACGTTGCGCAGGGCGAGGCCGATGCCCAGCCCGGCGACGGCGGCGAACCCGACGATCATCGCCCGGGTGCGGAAGTCCCGGTCGGTGGCCAACTGCAGCGGCTCGGTGGACAGGGCGACGACGAAGCCGTG
>RFSE01000472.1 GCA_009924135.1 Pseudomonadota bacterium
ACAGGTGATGAAGGCGGCTGACTTTCTGGTGGTGCCCGGCTCCGAGGAGCCGGAATACGCGGCCTCGAAATTGTGCGGTTGTGTGCTGGCGCGGCGACCGTTGCTGGCGACGTTCCACGAGCAGAGCAACGCTGTGTCGCTGTTGCGGGCCACCCGGGCAGGGGATGTGGTGACGTTCGGGGCGGCTCCGGACGGGGCGGGGCAGGTGGTGGCGTTGCAGGCAGCTTGGCACCGGTTGCTGGAGCGACTGCCGGCGGCCCCGGCCACGAATTGGCCGGCGTTTGAAGCCTATTCCGCCCGCAGTGCCACACGCGAGCAGTGCGCCGTGTTTGACGAAGTGTTGGGGGCTTAGTGAGACCATGCGAGTGGGCATCCTCAGCAGTCATCCGATTCAGTATCAAGCACCGTGGTTTCAGGCGCTCGCCCCGGTGCTGGATTTGGAAGTGTTCTTTGCGCATCGGCAGTCGGCGGCGGAACAAGGACGGGCGGGCTACGGGGTGGCGTTTGAGTGGGATGTGGATTTGCTCTCCGGGTATCGGCATCGCTTTTTGGAGAACGTGGCTCGTGAGCCCAATGTGAATCGCTTTCCTGGGTGTGACACCCCGGAGGTGCGGAACGTCGTGGCGGTCGGGCGATTCGATGCGTTTGTGGTGACCGGCTGGTATTTGAAATCCTACTGGCAGGCAATCCGGGCTTGTCGGCGGCACCGTGTGCCGGTTTTGGTCCGTGGTGATTCACACTTGAGCACGCCGCGTTCATGCTGGACTCGGTGGCTGAAGGCAGTGACGCACCGTTGGCTGGTGCGTCAGTTTGACGGGTTTCTGGTGGTGGGGCAGCGGAACCGGGAGTATCTGGTGCATTATGGTGTGCCGCCGGGACGGCTTTTTGCCGGGCCGCACTTTGTGGATAATGCGTGGTTTGCAGCGCGGGCGGAAAGCGCTCGAGCCAGCCGTGTGGCGAAACGGGTTGAATGGGGTTGCGGGCCGGGGGATTACGCGGCGTTGTTTGTGGGCCGGTTTATCCCGGAAAAGCAGGTGGCGATTTTTTTATCGGCCCGATGAAAAGGCAGCGCCACCCCCGGACCGCCCGCCGCCAGCCGCCGGGCAAATTCACGATCGATGAGATGAATGGCGATGCTCCCCGCGCCGAAGCGCAAGGTGCCGTCAATCTC
>RFSE01000473.1 GCA_009924135.1 Pseudomonadota bacterium
TCCGTGAGGAATGCTCCTGCCCCCTGCCCCTCTTTGCACCGGGGTTACCCCGCTCACGCAAACGCTATGGCACTCCTACTCATGCCACCGGAGCCCTCGGGCCATCCCCCCCCACGAGACTCGCCAGCGTCACGGTCTCAGCGGCGACGCGCTCCCGTTCTTGAAATTCCTCGTAATGTCGGCGCACCCGCTCGCGATCCGCATCCTCCAGCGTCGCCAGGCCACCAGCCCGGCTGGCCCGCAACGCCCGCAGAATATCGTGACACGTGATCTGCTCCAAGGGCCGCGCCGGCAGATAAGCCGCTTCACCCTGATTGCTCTCCACGACCAGCCGCGCCGTGCCCAATGGCTGCAGAATGCTCCCAATCAATCGCGTCGGCACGCCCAGCCGTTCCGACAGCACCACGCTGGTCGCCGGCTTCTCGCCGGCCTGGAAACGCCGGCCAATCTCCGTCATCAACCGCAGGCCGATGAATTCGCGGCTGCGTTGATCCAGATTCTCCACCTGCCGCTCCTGAAAATAAGCGCGCCGGTTTTGAAAACTGTAGGCCACCTGCGCGCCGAAGAGCAGAATCAACCAGGAGAAGTAGAGCCCCACCATCACCACCGGCACCATGCCGAGGCTCCCGTAAACTTTGTTGTTCGTCACCACGCGCGACACATAGAGCACGCTCAACAGGTTGTTCAACTGCCACAAGGTGCCGCCCACCAGCCCGCCCACCAGCGCGGATTGCCAATGCACCTTGGTGGCCGGCAGCAAGGCGTAAAGGCCCGCAAACCCGAGACTCAGCAGCACCACCGGCAGCAACTTGAATAGCATGGCCGTAAGCGCGCCGATGCCCAACGGCATCTCCGCCAGCGTGCTTTGAAACGCCGCCAGCTCCGTGCTCGAAGTCAGGCCGATCACCAACACCAGCAACACCGGCCCCAGCGTCAACGCCGCCCAATACTGCGTCACCCGCGCGAACCAGTTGCGCCCCCGGCGCACGCCCCAGATGTCGTTGAAGGCGTCCTCCACGGACTTGAACAGCAGGAGCACGATGAAGATCAGGGTCAGCGCGCCGAAAGCACCGCCGTAGCCCGAGCGGGCGCTCTGGATGAATCCGTACACCAGGTTCACCAGCTCCGGATTGACCGTGATGGCGGATTCCCCCGGTCCGGATTGCAGCGA
>RFSE01000474.1 GCA_009924135.1 Pseudomonadota bacterium
GCGCGGCGGCCGCGAGCCCGGCCTCGAGAGTGGTGCGCCCGAGACTCTTCAAGCTCTCGGAGTAGGTGCGACTCATGCCGGCGAGAGCGGCGACTTGCACGTTAGGGTCCAGCGCGGTGTCAGCCGCAGTATCAAGGGTGTAAACCGCGGTCTCTGCGGCGTCGCTGACAGTCATTAAGTTTGCAAGCCCCGCGCCGTCGATAATGGCGCTTTGGCCTTCGGCGCTTTGGCCTTCGGCGCTTTGGCCTTCGGCGCTTTGGCCTTCGGCGCGGCCGGCGAGGGGGGGCGGATCATGGATCCATGCGTCCTCCAGTGAGCGCTCGACCGTCTCCAGCGCCCGTTCAGCGGCGGCCCAGCGCGTTCCCATGCTCCGTGGGCCAGCGGTGCCGGCCTCTTGCATATAGGCCCGGATAGCTGCCAGGTACGCCTTGAGGCTGCCATTCCACGCACTTAGTGCGCCCAGGAAGGCCGCGATAGGGTCAGCCATAGAAGCCTGCGGTGTAGTGCTATCATGAGTAGTCTTTGCCCCCCGGAGACGCCCGCTCGCCGAGTTAACCGGCGACAGAGAATCGCCCATATAGGCCTGTCACAGGGGTAGTGACTTCGAGGCAGGGGTCAAAGGGGGTCAAGTATATAGAGGTTTCTGAGTTCTCCCATTCAAGGCAAAGCCCCAGCAAGCCCCGGTGAGTACCGGCAAACCTCGCTGGTACTCCACGAACGCCAGTGTGCCCGGTAGCAAAGTAAGGCCTTGCAGAACACTTGCAGAACACTTGCCGAACGGTTGCTGAACGCAGCATGGCGAATACTCAAGACCCCCAATGGCATCCCGTGCTGCCACAGATCACGGACCCCGACCTGGCCATCCCTTCCGCGGCGAGGAGTGGTTCAAGGGCGGGCCCCGTACATGTGCAGCAAGACGAAGAAATGGATACCGCGCCGTCACGAAAGGGCGGCTTCTTCCATGAGCACCGTTTCGCAATCATCGTTTCCATTATCATACTTCTGATCGTCATCGTCATCCTCTTTATGTATCTAACCCGCCGCGGGGACAAAAAGAAGGCTGATCGCGGTGATACAAGCGGCCCGGCGCCTGGCGCCGGGCCAGAAGAGGTAAATCTAGAGGAGCTGAACCGTCTCCGTGCTATAAGACGCCAGGCCCGCACGGCCGG
>RFSE01000475.1 GCA_009924135.1 Pseudomonadota bacterium
GGCAAGCACGTCGTCACCAGCGTCAATGGCAAGGTCATCGTGGACTACACCGAGGAGGAGAATCCCCCGCGCAAAGCCAACCCCGGCCGGCTCATCGGCAGCGGCACCTTCGCCTTGGCCAAGCTGGGCAGTGAGTCCACTGGATTTCCCTTATACGCCAAGGCCTCGGCTTCATCCGAGAACTTATATACCTTCAAAGTCAACGCCCAGTCACCTTTGCTGCCCTTGCCCTTGCCCTTGCCGCCCGGCCAGCTCTTGAAGTCACACACCGGCGCATCCCCATAGATGCAGGCGACTTTCTCCGGATTCGCGCTGGCCCAGTTGTAGCAATAAAGCCCACCGCGGCTGAGGCCTACCAAGGCCGCGCGCTTGGCGAACCCATATTTAACCGTCAGCTCCGCATATAGTTTGTTCCAATGCCCGACTGCCTCCGGGCATCCGAGCATATTGGGCACGCTCAGGTAAACGATGTGAAAGCCCTTGCCGAGCAGCGCAATATCCGGGGCCGGTTTGTGCCCGAAGAATTCCCCATGCCAGACCCACGGCTTACCGGGCGCGGCCTGTTGGGGAGTCACCACCAACACATTCTTACCGTCCACTTGGAAGTCGTAACGGTCATAACCATTCCACTGCGATAACTTGCCGGGGAAGGGAGCCTCCGCTGCCGACAGGCACAGGGACAAGGAGGTTAAGAATAGGATCGAGCACAGGCGTTTCATCGGCGCAGGTGTAAGCCGATTTGCCGCCCCTGAAAAGTCATTTCACCCACGCCCGCCCGCGTGTCTCCCTGCCGACTGCTGCCCACGCCACCGCGCCGACGGCCTTCCGCCCCTTGAACCGCGCCGGCGCGCTAGGCTTCCGACAAGTGCCCCGCTCCCTCTCCCTTCATCCGATGAGGGGAGAGGGTTGGGGTGAGTGGCGTCGTCCATCGGCGCAACCAGACGCACCCCTCATCCGGCCTGCGGCCACCTTCTCCCCTCCTCCGAGGAAGGGAGAAGGAGCCTGCGGTTGCCTGCGCTCTATGCTCAAGCTGTCTCCATTATGGGGCCGTCCAGTTCTGCTGCGGGCCCGGGCTGCGCGGGCAGTGGGCAATGCCATCAAGACTAGCCGCCGACAAAGGCTCGAATCCCTCTCCCTTCATCCGATGAGGGGAGAGGG
>RFSE01000476.1 GCA_009924135.1 Pseudomonadota bacterium
TGTACCCAGGGCCGGCTCTTAACCCCGCGGGCATGCCTGGCGGCTGGTACGTTTCCAGCTCCACGGCCTTGCTACTAGACGTGACCTCAAACCGTTGCGGGGCTGCCGTCCGGCTGGGCGCCGATGGCAAAGATGGAACCATTCGCCCCCAAACCGGTATCGTAGGCTGCGTCCAAGGTGCCGTTCGAATTGAGCCGCGCCACACCGCCGCGGCTGGTGCCGTTAATGGCGGTGAAATCGCCGGCCAGCAAGATTTTCCCGCTGGTTTCCAGCGCCAGCGCCCGCACCGCACTGTTCGGCAAAGCAGTGGCACTGAAGAGCGGATCAAGCGAGCCATCAAACCCGCTCAGGCGCACCAGATTGGTGCGGCCAAACACGCTGATCGTAAAGCTACCGCCCACGAGAATCTTGCCATCGGGCTGCACGGAGAGCGCATACACCTGCGCACCGGAGTTCAAGCCGGGCACGAACACCGGGTCCAGCGCGCCCGCAAGTGTCACCCGGGCCAACTGGCTGCGCGCCGTGCCGGAGAAGGTGGTGAACAAACCGGCGGCAAGGACATTGGTGTTCGCATCCACCGCCAAAGCGTAAATCAGGTTGTCCGCTCCACCCGGATTGTAACCGGCATCCAGCGAGCCGTCCGCATTCAACCGGGCGATGCGGGACCGCGCCGCCCCATTGACGTTGAGGAACGCGCCGCCAATAACCGCCTTGCCATCCGGCTGGAGTTTCAGCGCCAGCACGGCGGCATCCGCGCCCGCGCCCGTAGCGTTATAGGTTAAATCCTGCGAACCATCGGCATTCAACCGGGTGAAGTTGTTCCGAGGCAGCCCGGCGACCATGCTAAACCCACCGCCGACCAAGATGCGGTCGCTGCTGTCGATGGCCACCGCATACACCACGTTGTTCGGGCCAGTGCCAACATTAAACGTGGGATCAATCGTGCCGTCGATATTCAACCGGGCGACCCGTTCCACGGGAGCGCCATTTACCTTGTGGAAATCACCGGCGATGATGGCCTTGCCGAAGTGCGGAGAGGCCACGTTGGTATAAACGGCCACTGCGTTCACATCGCCGTCCGCCCCCGTGGCCGTAAAGAACAGTGAGTCCTGACTGCCCAAGCGGTCGTTGTCCACGATCCGCAGCACCGC
>RFSE01000477.1 GCA_009924135.1 Pseudomonadota bacterium
CAGAGCCGCAGGTTGAACGACTTCCAGACCTTCGCCCGGTTGAGCGCCGTGCTCATGCGCGCGACGCTCACGCCGCACCAGCGGATGGGCGGCAGGCCGGCCAGCAGGCGGCTCTTGCGGAGGATCAGTTCGGAATGCAGGTGCCCGATCACCGTGGCCTCGATTTGCGCCAGCCGCGCCTGGACCTCCGGCAGTTCGGCAAGGAAGGGCAGGGCGGTGGGATCGTGGCAGAAGAGCAGCACGCGCTGGTCGGGCCTGAGACCGGCGAAGGCGGCGCGCACGGCGGCCACGTGCTCCGCGCGCAGCTTCTCCCACGCCGGATGTTCGCCGGCCGGGGCTTCGCGCAGCATGAGTGGCAAGGCGAGGAGCGTCGATGTCACTCCAAGGAAGACATAGCGCCCCCACTCGAACTGCCAGCACGGGCGCAACGCCAATTCACCCACGGTGCGCTCCCAGCTCGCCAGGCATAGCCCGCCTTTCCCGCCGACGAGGCTGGTCTTGCCTAGTTCATGATCGCCGATGGTGGCATGCAGGCGTTCACCGAAGCGGGTGCGCAACTTGCCAAGACACTCCATCGCGCTGGCGCGGGCCGCGTCATCCGCCACGCCGATGAACGCCGAGTCCGCACTGTAATCGCCGTTGGCAATGACGAAGTCCGCGTCGCCCGCGCGTTGGAGGAAGGCCTCGAAGTACTTGCCGTTACCCAGCGGATCGCGCAGCCAGTAGTAGCCGCGATAAGCCGTAATCAGTTGCCGCACGGGCCAGTTGGGGGCACAGGCCAGCTCGTAGCCGCGCCGCGCCTGCTCGGCGGGGCCGGCGAGGTGGATGTCGCTCACGATGAGCACGCTGGCGGAACCGGTCACGGGGCCAAGTGTGTCGGGTCCGTGGGTGGGGAAGCAATGGTGGCTTTGTCGTGTGGGTTGAATGGGGGCGCATCTCAGTTACTTGCACACCGGGCTGCCACTTGGGGAGCCTTCTCCCTTTGCGGAGCAAGGGGAGAAGGTGGCCGGAGGCCGGATGAGGGGTTGGGCCACCCTCGCCCAAGCACGCCACCCCTCACCCCAACCCTGATACGTCTTCCGGAGTTAATCACCAGCGAGGGCAGCCGGTGCAACGGCCGGCTGCTCCCGAGCTGGTGAATAACT
>RFSE01000478.1 GCA_009924135.1 Pseudomonadota bacterium
ACGCGGCCATTGCCCTCCGCTGACTCCGGCTCAAAGTCACAGACTGCCCCCGAAAAAACGCATGACTCCTGACCTGAAACCGCACTCCACTGCGCTGACGCCACCGGTTCCGCCGACCCGCCGGTAGGCGTCGCGCCGTTCTCTTGCGGTTCGGTCAGGATACAGGCCCCGAGAATCGCAACCGACATGCCTCCTGCGGAGCAAAGGCCAGGAGTCACGTCAGCTAAAACGGCCAACTCACCGCGCCGGGCGGCGAGGGATTCGTCAAGATGTCGCGGACGACGTTTTAGAAGATTGCGCGGCAGTTGCGTGCCTCGCTGGCTACGGGCTAATCGGGTTCCACGCGTTTTTCCGCTCAAGTCCGCTACTGGCCCACCGATAGTCACTGTTAGCCGACGGCGGCGCTGAACATTAGTCACCCCTGCCGATAGTAGTTCACATTGCACCAGCATCAATATGGCCACCACCGCCTCCGCCGCCACGCCGGCACCTGTTTCGTTTATCGGGAAATATCTTACCTTCCTGCTGGGCCGCGAGTCCTACGGGGTTTCCGTGCTGAAGGTACGCGAGATCATCCGTCTCTGTCCCATCACGCCGGTACCCCAGATGCCCGACTTCGTGAAGGGCGTCGTCAACCTGCGGGGCAAGATCGTCCCGCTGATGGATCTGCGCCTTAAATTCGGCCTGCCACTCGTCGCCGAGCATGAACGCAGTTGCATTGTGGTCGTCGAGGTGCAATCGCCCGTGGGCGGCAAACTCAACCTGGGCATCCTCGTGGACGGCGTTGAAGAAGTCGCCAACCTCACGCCGGCCGAGCTGGAGCCCACTCCGGACTTCGGCTCCTCGTTGAGCACCGAATACATTCTGGGCATGGCCAAGATCAAGGGCGTGGTCAAGACCCTGCTGGATATTGACCGGGTCGTCGCTGCCCAGACGCTGAAACAAATCCAGCCCGCTGCCCGTATCTAGTCTCCTTTCGATCATCAATAAACAACCAAAGAATGAATCTTAACACCAAAATCCTCGTTGGCGCGACCGTGGCTGTGCTCGCCACCACCCTCGCCGCCATCACCACCGTGCATCAAGTGTCCTCCCGGAACCGAGTCAATGAACTGCACGAGCAGATGTCCTCGGTGATC
>RFSE01000479.1 GCA_009924135.1 Pseudomonadota bacterium
CCGGGACGAAGACCTCGACCCCGGTCGATTACGAGGCCGCCGGGCGGCTCTTCGACAAGCTGGTGAAGGAGAAGAAAGCCAAAGGCTACACCGAAGGCGTGGCCGGCACGCCGTACCAGCACAGCGACAAGGAGGCCTCCGGACTCGTGCCACAGCTGCTCAACAGCATCGACGAGGCCGAAGTCGCCCGGCTCACCAGCGACCCGCGCTGGGCGATGCAGGAGAAGCTGGATGGCCGGCGGCTGTTGCTGCGCAAGGAGCACGGCGTCATCGCTGGCATCAACAAGAAGGGCCTGATCGTCGGCGTGGCGGAGACGGTCAGCCAGACCGCCCGTGAACTTACCGGCGACTTCGTGCTCGATGGTGAAGCCATCGGTGATTACCTGCACGCGTTCGACCTGTTGTTCCTGCACGGCGAAGACCTCCGGGCCAAGCCGTACCGGCAACGGTATGTCGCCTTGCTGAACCTGCTCGCGGGAGGCATGCCCAAGCACATCATGGTCACGTCCCTGTGGACCGATCCCATCGACAAGGCTTCCTGGCTGCAGACTCTCAAGCGTCAGAAAGCCGAAGGCGTCGTGTTCAAGCTGATGAACGCACCCTACACGGCGGGCCGTCCTAACTCCGGCGGAACGCAGCTCAAACACAAATTCGTCGCCACGCTCAGTGCGGTGGTGGCGAAGGTGAACCAGCAGCGGAGCGTAGCCGTGCGCCTGCTCAACCACGAAGGCTGGCAGTCCGTCGGCAACGTCACCATCCCGCCGAACCAGCCCATGCCCAAAGTCGGTGCGGTCATCGAAGTCCGTTACCTCTACGCCTATCCCGATGGCTCGTTGTTCCAGCCCGTTTACCTGGGCGAGCGCAACGATGTCGATGTGGCGGAGTGCGTCGTCTCGCAGCTCAAGTTCAAGCGCGGCGAAGAAGACGAAGTTTAGCCACAGATTGACACAGATGAAGCACAGATAGGGACAGCCCCTCATCTGTGTTCAATCTGTGTTTCATCCGTGGCTAAAGAAGTCCCCCGGCGCAATGAGGAAGCGCCCCGAGTAATCCCCGGAGTGTCCTTGGACATTCCTTTCCCCCAAACCCAAACCAACGCCGGCCAGTCCTGTT
>RFSE01000480.1 GCA_009924135.1 Pseudomonadota bacterium
CTGCCGTTCAGCGACGGCCAGTACTACGAAGAGTACCTCGTCAATGTCGAGGCCCTCTCGCAGCAGCTCGCGCTGCGGGGCTTCGGCCCGCCGAAGCGCGAGCCCGTCTCCGAGACCGCCGCCGTCTTCGCCGCCCACAACCGCCAGCTGGCCGCCGAGCTCACCGCCGCCGACCGCGAGTGGCTCGGCCTCTTTGCGACGCTGCTTTACCGGCGGAAGTCGTAAATGAGTAGTTTGCCGAATTCTCTTTTTGCCTACCATAAATCATGAACACGGCAATTGCTGTATTCGTGGCACTACTGCTTGTGGCCTTGGCAGCTATCGCGATAGCCAGCTCGAAGAAGGCTGCAAACTCTATCATCAAGTGCAACCGCAGCGCCGACTGCGCGCAGAACGCAAACAATAAGTTCTGCGCGCCCAACCCCAGCGGCGAGGGCGGGCTCTGCGGCCCGACTGCCACCGCCAACGGCAACGTCGTGTGCAACCCTACCTACGGCGACGGCGACTGCGCGGGCAACGCCACGAACACGTACTGCGCCGCCCCGCCCGGCGGCGGGGGCGATGCGGCGGCCTTCCGCTGCGCGCCCGAGACAGCGCGCGCGGCAGTACAGGCCGCCGCGCAGGCCAAAATGATGGCGACCGAGGCCAACTACCCGCTCGGATCCTACTGCCAGGGCGACTGGCAGTGCGCCAGCGGCCACTGCCTCGGCGCCGACTGGGCACAAAATCAGTCTGGCACCTGCAGCTCCAAGGCCGACGCTCCTGCGCCCCCGCCGCCCCCGCCGCCATTGCAGAACGGCGACTACTGCAGCGCCAACAGCCAGTGCGCCAGCGGCGCCTGCGGCTGGCGGGACGCCTCCAGGGCGACCGGGACCGTGTGCTGCCAGAGCACGGTCACGGTCAACGGCGCGCAGTACTGCGCGGGCGGCATGGTCAGCCTGGACGGCCCCTGCTGGTACAGCTCGCAGTGCCCGGGGACACCGGCGGGGATAACGTGCCAGGGCGCAAACATCGCCGCCGGCACACCCGGCATTTGCTCCAGCGGGCTCGCAAACGGCACGTCCTGCACCGAATCCAGCCAGTGCACGAGCAGGTTCTGCGCCGCGAGCG
>RFSE01000049.1 GCA_009924135.1 Pseudomonadota bacterium
GGCATCTTGCCTGCCGTAGAGGGCTGGCATCTTGCCGCCCGGATGGGGCGTGAGAAGTCCTGCGGTGTGGAGTTGTTCACACACGATCGGGTGGGCCGGACGGCTTCTTCCGCCGGGCGGGACGCCCTGGCTCTACGGCAGGCGGGACGCCTGCCGCCACAGGGCTGGCTGCGGACGCGGGCGTCCGCGCTACTCGCGGTCCGGTGGCGTTTCGGCCGGTCGGGGTTTTTCCTGAACATCGGCTGGTGGGCGGCTGTCTCACTTGGACGCGCACATAAGTTGGCAAGGGCCGGCGTGTCCGCTACACTCACTCACTTTGTGACACGTATCGTCTCGCCAACTTTGAAATGCTCGGCCTGGGTCGCCGGACTCGCCTGCGCACTCCTCACCGGGTGCCAGAAAGAGGAGATCACCGTTTACCGGGTCCCCAAGGTCGCGCCGGGCACGGGCGGAGCTGAGACCAGCATGTCATCCGCTGGCACCCCGGCCGCGTCTCCGGGGGCTGCCGTCCCGCACGCACACTGGGAAAAGGTCCCCGCCGGCTGGCAGGAACAACCCATCACCAACTCCCGCCTCGCGACTTTTTCCATCGCCGGTGCCGCCGGTGCCCATGCCGAAGCAGCCATCATGGCGTTTCCCGGCAGCCGCGCCCCGGACTTGGATTACGTCAACATCGGCCGGATGGGATTGAAACTTCCGGCGCTCACCGAAGCCGACCTCGTGAAGATCGCCCAGCCCGCCACCATCGCGGGGGCGGCCGGTCAGATTTACGATCTCACGGCCGCCGGCGGTGCGGAGGGAGCGAGTGGACGCATCCTGGTAGCCCTGCACCGGCAGGCTGACACCGCGTGGTTCATCAAGCTGGCGGGCGACACAGCGCTCGTCGAGGCGCAGAAGCCCGCCTTCCTCGATTTCCTCAAGGGGCTTTCGCTCCACGCCACTGCGCACGAGGGGGCTGGACAACCGGCCCCTGTCGCAGCGGCCCCGCCGGTGGCCAGCAGCACGGGCCTGTCGAAGTGGACCGCCCCGGCTCATTGGAAAGAGGCCGCTCCAGGGGCCATGCAGGCGGCCAAGTACCGCGTCGGTGAAGGCAAGGCCGGGGCCGATGTCACCGTGGTTTTCCTGGGCGGCATGGGCGGCGGTTTGAAGCCCAATCTGGATCGCTGGCGCAATCAGCTCAGCCTGCCCGCATCGGCCGAAGGCGAAATCGACCAACAAGCCCCCTTGTTCCCCGAGCTGGGACCTGGGGCTCGGCGCGTGCAGTTGAGCGGCAGCACGGGAGAAGGCGACCCCGCCGACATGGTCGTGCTGATCGTCCCTTCCGGCAACGGCACCTGGTTTTATAAACTGATGGGTGACAAGAGCGTCGTCGCCAAGGAAAAGGACGCCCTCACCGCGTTCGTCAAATCCGCCAAACTGTGAAGGGAATTGCGAATCGTGAATGGCGGATGACGAATGGGGGGCTCCCGGTCGCAGCGCGTGTACGGGGGCATCGCCCCCGATGGGATGTCGCAGGTTTGCAGCGTTATGGCACTTTCGCCGCCGTTCTCCCTCACCCCTGCCCTCTCGCGCTGAGGGAGGGGGCCAACTTGACCGCTTTCCAGCGTGCTGAGGCATCCGGGTTGGTGAGCGGGCGCGCCAGCTTTCCTACTCCCGCTAAACGTGAGGATGAAGCCATGCTAGGTCCAATATCGGCCGGATTAACCATCCCCCCATTCCGCATTCAACATTCCGCCTTCCGCCTTCCGCCTTTCCCTCTTTCTTCATGTCCCGTCTGATCAAAACTCTTTCATCCCTGAAGCTCACCGTGGTGCTGCTCGCGCTGGGGCTGGTGCTCATCTTTGTGGGCACGCTCGCGCAGGTCCATGAGGGCCTTTACAACGCCCAGGCCCGGTTCTTCAAAAGCTGGTTCGTGGTGGGCGTGACCGTCTTCAACACCAAGCTGCCGTGGCTGATCCTGCCCGGCGGTTACACCCTCGGCGCGGGCCTGCTCGCGAGTCTCACGGCGGCGCACTTCACGCGCTTCCACTGGACCTGGCGCAAGTCCGGCATCTTCATGACGCACCTGGGCGTGATTCTCCTGCTCGTCGGCCAGTTCGGCACCGACATGCTGTCCACGGAAAGCTCGATGCGCCTGGAGGAAGGCGAGACCCGGAACTACTCCGAAGACTTCCATGACAACGAACTCGCCTTCGTCAATCGCTCGCCCGGCGACTATGACGAAGTGGTCTCCATCCCCGAGAGTATGGTGGCAATGAAGGGCGAGATCCGCCACACGAACCTGCCCTTCACCGCGAAGATCCGCGACTACTGGCCCAACGCCATCCTCATGGACATCCCGCCGACCAATGCCGTCGCCGTGACCGCGACCACCGGTGAGTTCAGGAACCACCTCGTCCGGCCGCTGACGTCGGATGTCAAATCCCGCGAAGCGCGGGCGGTGGTCGTGTTTGACGTGCTGGGAAGCAACGGGGTGACGGCAACGCCCATCGTAGCCGCACCGTTGCGGGGCGAGCGGGAGACCGAGCGCGTCGCGTTCGCGTACGCAGGCAAGGATTTTACGGCCAGCCTGCTCTTTGCTCCCGCGATGGGCGGGAACCTCCTCGTGATCAGCGACAGTTCCGAGCGCAATGCCCGGCCGGCGATGATTCCCGAAGCAGACCTGGCCAAGCGCGGGGAACTGGCGCGCGAGGACCTGCCCTTCAAGCTGCGCATCCGCGAGTTCTGGCCGCGCGCCGAGCTGCATGAAAAACTGCCCGCCAACGCCGTCCTGCACCCCGCCACCCACGGCAGGATGAGCCAGGCCGCAGTCGTGCCGCAGCCCGTCGTCACCGACATGGCCAGCCGCAACCTGCCCGCCGCCGTGATCGAGATCATCGCCGGCGGCAAATCCCTCGGCGTGTGGCTCGCCTCGGCGCGGCACGACGGGGAAAAAATGCGGCAGGACTTCGAGGTGGACGGCAAGCCCTTCAACTTGGCGCTGCGGTTCAAGCGCTTTTACACGCCTTACAGCCTGTCGTTGCAGAACTTCACCCACGAACGCTATCCGGGCACGGATTTGCCGAAGGATTTCCGCAGCCGCGTGCGCATTGATCATCCGGCGAAGAACGAGCGGCGTGAGACGGAGATCTTCATGAACAACCCGCTCCGGTACGAAGGTTTGACCTACTATCAGGCGGGTTTCGACGAGCACAACGACAAGGTGACCATCTTCCAGATCGTGAAGAACCCGAGCTGGCTCACGCCCTACTTCGCTTGCCTGCTGGTCGGGGCCGGACTGGCCACGCAGTTCCTGATCCACCTGGTCGAATTCGCTCGCAAACGCGCCGCGCCCGCCCTCGCTGCCGCAGTCAAGGGGAAGAAATCCCCGCCGAAGAAGGACGCGGAAGGGGTAAAGAAATGAAGGCGGGCGTTTCAAAGGTTCAAGGTTTAAGGTTTAAGGTATGAAGCGGGCTTCGTGCGCCATGGTACGTCCGCCTGCTCCTCCCTCTCCCCTCAACGGGGAGAGGGCCGGGGTGAGGGGTGGAAGCACCGGTGATATCCGTCCGTTAAAGGATGCTCCTGCTACTGGCCGGGCCGCTTACATTACTCCTCACGTTCCGGGCTTCGTCCCACCCCTCACCCTCACCCTCTCCCCGTTGGGGGGAGAGGGAACCGCCGCCATGCGCGCCGCAGCCGGAATCTCGCCAAGGCCTGATGGCGTCCACGTGGCCAAACGGGGCGCCGAGGACAGACCTGCCCTGCTTTCGCCGGTTTTTGGGGAGGGAGAACAGCCACACATTCTCCGGTGTATCAAACGACCGTCGTTGAACGTCCAACCCACAATGCAGCCTTTGTTCATCATGGTGCATCCGTGCGTTTCCGCTTTAAACGTTCAGCGTTGGAAGTTGGACGTTGAACGTATCTTTTCTTTGTGTCCCCTGCGCCCCTTCGCGGCTAACCCCTCCGTCCCATGAAAAAAAACTGGCCCTGGTTGCTCTTCGCCGTCTTCGCCATCGAAGTCGCCTTCTCCCTGAAGCCGCGCACGGACAAGCCGGATGACTTCCAAATCCGCGAGTGGTCCAAACTTCCCGTGCTCGTCAATGGCCGCGTCCAGCCCTTCGACTCCGTCGCGCGCAACAGCCTGGTTATCATCCGGGGCAACACCGACGTACCGCTCGAAGGCAACGGGGCCGATGGCAAGTGGGGCCGGTGGGAAACGCTGCAAGGCCCGCTCACCGAGCGCAAATGGTACCAGTTCGACAAGCACCCTGCGAAACTCAAGCCCGCCGAGTGGTTGCTGGAGGTCTTCAGCAAGGCGGAACTCGCGGACACGCGCCCGATCTTCCTCATCCACCATCCCGAGTTGATCGGGGCGCTGAAGCTCCAGAACAAGGGCGTCGAGAAATCCGGCCTGCGCTACTACTGCTTCAACGATCTCAAGCCCGGCCTCGACCTGATGCAGGGCGAATCGACGCGCATCGGCCAGATCAAACAGGAGCTGCGCACGCCGTATCAGCGGTCGTTCATGAACCTGCACAACGGTCTGATCACCTACCTGCGCCTCAAGAGCAGCCTGAAGCCGGAGAACAGCCGGGACTTCGCCGCCGAGGTGACGCAGTTGGAGCAGCAGTTGCCCGCCGCGATCGCCGCGTTCAAGGCGGAGAGCGCCGGCCAGCCGCATGACAAGGCGTTGCTCGAAGCCTTTGGGGAGAAGCTGGAAATGTTCAAGGCGCTCTCGCGTTATGCCTCATTGCTCATCGTCCCGCCCACCGAGCCGGGCCAGAAGAAATCCGACTGGGTGAACGTCGGCGACGGGTTGCTGGGTGGATTGCAGGAGCGGCAGATGCCGGTGGCCATCCATGCTTACGCCGCGATGACCACGGCGTACGCGCAGGGCCAGCCGGCGGAGTTCAACAGCGCGCTGGCGGACTACCGGTCGTTCCTCGCGGGCAAGCTCGATACCGAGATGAAGAAAGGCCGGCAGGAGGCGCTCTTCAACCAGTTCCTCCCGTTTTACCGCAGCATGATGATCTATGTCGTCGCGCTGATCCTCGCCGCCGCGTCGTGGTTGAATTGGTCGGAGAACCTCAATCGCGCCGCCTTCCGCCTGGTTACGCTCGGGCTGGTGATTCACACAGCTGGGCTGGTCTTCCGAATGTTCCTCGAAGGCCGTCCGCCGGTGACGAATCTTTATTCGTCGGCCATCTTCGTCGGCTGGGGCGCAGCGGTGCTGGGCGTCGTGCTGGAACGCATCTACCGCAACGGCATCGGCAGTGTCGTGGCGTCGGCGGTGGGCTTCATCACGCTCATCATCGCACACCACCTGGCCCAGACTTCCTCGACCGGTGACACGATGGAAATGATGCGCGCCGTGCTGGACACAAACTTCTGGCTCGCGACGCACGTGACGAGCATCACCATCGGCTATGCCTCCACGTTCCTCTCCGGGTTTCTCGCGATGATCTATGTGCTGCGCGGCGTCTTCACCCGCACGCTCGATGAGGCCACGGCGAAGAGCCTTTCGCGCATGGTTTATGGCATCGTCTGCTTCGCCACGCTGTTCAGCTTCGTGGGAACGATCCTCGGCGGCATCTGGGCGGACCAGAGCTGGGGCCGTTTCTGGGGCTGGGACCCGAAGGAGAACGGGGCGCTGCTCATCGTGGTGTGGAACTCGCTCATCCTGCACGCGCGTTGGGGCGGCATGGTCCGCGAGCGCGGCCTGATGAACCTCGCGCTCTTCGGCAACATCGTCACCGCCTGGAGCTGGTTCGGCACGAACATGCTCGGCGTGGGCCTGCACAGCTACGGCTTCATGGACGCGGCCTTCAAGTGGCTGATGATCTTCAATGCCAGCCAGCTCGTTCTGATCGTCCTGGGCTGCCTGCCCAGCCGGTATTGGAAGAGCGGGAACGGCCCGCAGGCAGGCGAACCGCCGGCGGCCGGACCGACGGCGTTGAAGGCACAAGCGGGGTAATACGGTTGAGCACCGTAGCGCGGGCAGCCTTGCCCGTGTGATCCTTGCCCGCCGTGGCCACCACCCGCGGGCAAGGCTGCCCGCGCTACGATTCCCGCTTGTTTCCCGGCAAACCCGGCTTAACCTGTTGCCCGAACTCAAGACAACCTTGCTCAATCCATTCCTGCCATGAACAAACCCCTCTCCCTGACTGCCGGTCTGCTCGCCGCTGCGTACGCCGTGTTCTCCACGGGTTGCGCCAGTTCCTCGTGCTGCGATGCCCCCGGCCATGATCACAAGGCCCATGCCTCCGCCGCCCTTCCGCCCGTGAAACAGTTGATCGCGGTCATCCAGCCCACGGCGGGCAACAAGTGCGCCGGCACCGTGCGGTTCACCGAGGTGGAAGGCGTCACGTACGTCTATGCCGAAATCTCCGGCCTCACCCCGAACCAGCAGCACGCGATGCACATCCATGAGTTCGGCGATGCCACTTCCACGGATGGCACCAAGGCTGGCGGCCACTACAATCCGGCCGGGCAACCCCACGGCTTGCCGGGCGTCGAAACCCGCCACGCCGGCGATCTCGGCAACATCCAGGCCGACGCCGAGGGCAAGACGGTCTTCCGCGGCGAGTTCAACAACATCTCCATCCAGGGGCCGAAAAACCCGGTCATCGGGCGCGGCGTGGTGATCCATGCCAAGCCTGACGACGGCGGCCAGCCGGTCGGCAATGCCGGCCCGCGCATCGGCTTCGGCACGATCGGCGTGGCGAACCCGAAGCAGTAAGCGGCGGCCCTGCGGTGTTCTCGCTGACGTGTGTTGCCAGACGTTTGAACCGTTCTGACTGGCGGGTGTTTGATCTTACGCCGCGCTGATTATGAGTCCCCGCGTTTTGCAGATGAGCGCATTGGCGCTGCTCACGGTGGCAGTCTGGTTTGCCAATCGACCCGCCCCGGTGGTCGACGCGCCAAAGCCCTCGGCCCAGGCAACGGCCACATCCGTACCCGCAGCCGCACGTGAGCCGGCCCGTCCCCGTCTGCCTGCTCCGCGCCTGCCCGTGACACCGGTGGCGGCTGAGACGAGTGTTGAAAGTTCGACCAATGCCCTGGCCCGGCTCCTCAACGGTGGGGAAATTCCCAAACTCACACGCGAACAACTCGACACCTTTCTGACCCAGAACAAGCGCAGCGCAGAGAGTCTCCTCACCGCCGCCCGCACCTTGGGTGACGTGAGCCTGCTGCGCGAGGCGGCTGAGAAGTTCCCGAAAGACCCGCGCGCACAATTCGACCTCGCCCTGCGCGGGGAGTCACCCGAGGAAAAGCGGAAGGCCCTCGACGCCTTCCGGCAACTTGCCCGCGACAACCCCCTCGGCGATTACTTGTCGGCCTTGGACCGCTTCAAGTCAGGCCAGGCCGATGAGGCGGTGAAGGATTTGTTGCAGGCCGGCTCCAAGAACCGGTTTCAGGATTTCACCATCGACCACATGCAAAGTGCCGAGGAGGCCTATCTCTCCGCCGGGTATGCCCCGCTCGAAGCCAAGGTCGCAGGCATGTCCGGCGTGTTGCTGCCGCACCTCTCAGCCCTGCGTGATCTGGCCAATCAGATGGCCGGGTTGCAACAGCAATACGCCCAGTCCGGCGATGCAACCTCCGCCCAGGCCGTCAGCCAGATCGCCTTGAACCTGGCCGCACAGTTGGAAGGCCAGCCGGGCCGGACCCTCATCAGCGAGCTGGTCGGCATGGCCATCGAGAAGAAGTTCCTCGCCGGCCAGTCACCCGATTCACCTCTGGGTGACGGCCGCACTGTGGGTGGCCGGCTGGCCGAGCTGGATGCCCAGCGCCAGGGCATTCGCGATGCAACGCAGCTCACTTCTTTGTTGCCCACCCTGCCGCCCCAGGAGGCGCTCACCTATTTCGATCGCGTCAAACTCAATGGTGAGCTGGACGCGCTGCGCTGGTTGAAGAATAAATACGCCAGTCCGTAGTCCAAACAGACCATGAAAGCGCCTCTGCTCAACCGCCGCACCTTCCTCCGGGGTGCCGGGGTCACGCTCGCCTTGCCGCTGCTCGAGGCGATGATGCCACTGCGGGCGCAAACCGCCGCGCCGCCGCGCCGGATGATCTGCATCAACACCTCGCTGGGGCTGCATACGCCGAATTTGTTCCCGGAACAGGCCGGCAAGGACTACGCGCTGACGCCCTATCTGGAGCCTCTTCAGGAGCTCCGCCGCGAGTTCACGGTCATCTCCGGCCTGTCGCATCCCGAGGTGGATGGCGGGCATCCCGCCGAACTTTGCTATCTCACCGCCGCCCCGCACCCGCGCGCGGACAATTTCAAGAACACGATCTCGCTCGACCAGTACGCCATCGAGAAGCTGGTGCCGGACACGCGTTTCGGCTCGCTCACCCTCGCGTCCTCATCGAGCCGGGGCCTGTCGTTCACGCGCAGCGGCGTGCCGATCCCGGCGGAGGAGCGGCCTTCGCGCGTGTTCAAGAGCATGTTCGTGGACGGCACGGCGGCGGAGATCAACACCCAGGTGCAGCGGCTAAAGCAGGGCCAAAGCATCATGGACACCGTGAATGAGGAGGCGAAGGATTTCCAACGCGGCCTCGGCAAGCCCGACCGCGACAAGCTCGACGAGTATTTCACCTCCGTCCGTGAGGTGGAGCTGCGCATGGTCAAGGCGCAGGACTGGGCCCGCCGTCCGAAGCCGAAGGTGGACGCCAAGCCGCCGACGGACATCGCCAGCGCCACGGAAGTCCCCGCGCGCGTGCGGCTCATGATCGACCTCATGCACCTCGCGCTCCAGACGGACTCGACGCGCTACATCACCTTTGCCCTGAACGGCCTCAACGCCGTTCCCATCATTCCCGGCGTCACGCAGGACTGGCACAACCTCTCGCACCACGGCCAGGACCCGGCGAAGCTCGCCGAACTCAAGGTCGTGGAACTGCAACAGATGAAATTGCTGGGCGAACTGCTGGCGAAGCTCAAGGGCACGCAGGAGCAAGGCGGCACGTTGCTCGACCGCACCATCGTGATGTTCGGCAGCAACCTCGGCAACGCCAGCAGCCACGACAACAAGAACCTCCCGATCCTCGTCGCCGGCGGCGGCTTCAAGCACGGCCAGCACCTCGCCTTCGACCCCAAAAAAAACCCGCCGCTCTCGAACCTCTACGTGCAGTTCCTCCGTCGCCTCGGCGCAGACGTGAACGCGTTCGGCTCCTCCAGCAACGGAACGATTCCGGGTTTCGAACTGGCGTAGTGCACTGGTGGACAGCTTGTTGGGCTTGGTTGGATTCCCCATCTGCGGTCGTCTTGAATCTGCGGGTATTAATTTTAGAAGCGCGCTATCCAGACCGGCCAGGCGCTATCGGCACTTCGCAGAAAGTCGCTCGGGCCTCGCTTTTCGAAGTCGCGCCCGCAACGGGTCGCCGCCGCCGTGATCGACTCCGTCACCCCACTCACCTCCCGCACAATAGTCGGCGCTGGGAATTGAGCCGCCGTTGCGTCCGTCGGCCGCTATTTTGAAGCGTGCCGGACCTTGAATTCGGAAAGGCCGATGACCGTGGGCTGCGTCGTGCTCGATTCAAGGGAAGCGATGAACTTGTCCATTTTTTCAACCTGTTCACTTTTCCCTTTCTTGGCTTCGACGGCGAATTGGGCGCGGATTTCGCGGAGTTGCGGCAGGACGGTTTTGGCATGGGCACCGTAACGCTGGAGGTATTTGAGGCAAGGATCGACCCTTTTGCCGGCGCCCCAGCGCGGTGGCTCCATGACGGTGACGCACAGCGCCATGCCTTCGCGGATGTGCAGGCGCGAGAGCAGGTCCAGGCCGGCCAGGCGAATGCCGTCGCCGAACATTTCATTGCTCGGAGCGAGCTGTTCGACCGCCCGGGTGATCGCGGGGAGCAACTCGATCAGATCGGCGTCGGTCAGGTCGTCGAATATTTTCCGCACCGAGGCACGGACGACGCTGTCATCATTTTTCAGCAGTGATTGCACGGCGGGGAGGAGCAGCTTGCGGTCAACGCCATCAAGGGATTCGGCGAGAATGCTCTTCGGCTCGCGGTGGCCAGGGTAGGGCGAAAAAAGCGCGACCGCCGCCGCGCGTTGAGCCATGTGGCGCGGATCGGCGGGATTCGGACGCAGGGTCATGGCGAGCAGATCGCTCACGCTGGCTTTGCGCGCCGCCGCGCCCAGGTTCGGCAGGGCTTCGGCGGCGAGACTTTGCAGCCAGGGGTCCGGGTCTTTGAGCAAGGCCCGCAGTTGCGGTGCGGCGGCGTCAGCGCGTGGACCGATGGCGCCGAGACCTTCGCAGGCTCCGTAGCGGGCATCGCGGTTGTTGCTGGCCAGCAGTTTGAGCAGTGCGGGGGCGAAATCGCCCTGTTTTTTTCCCAGCGCGGCGGCGGAACGCAGGCGCACGGCGGGCGACCAGCTCGCCAGCCCCGCGAGCAGTTGTTCGGGTGTGCGCCGGTCGTAGCCGTTCTCCGCATTTTTGTATGGGTAGTCGCGTCCGGCGGCGATGACCTCAGCGACTTGCGCGGCATTGAGCGCGGGCGCGGCGAATGATTTTTTCCCGGTGAGCCGCAGGCTTTTCAGCGGCAGCGCATACGCGAGCAGATAGCCGCCCGAACAATCCCAGCCCTTGTAACTGCCGTGCTCCTCCTCCCCGACAGGCGCACCTTGATAGACGAAACTCGCGTCCCAGCCCCGCGCGAGGTCGTAATACCAGGCCTGCTCCTTCAAATACGCGCCGGTTGCGAGCGGGCCGATGCGCGCGACGCCGGGCAGTGCCCAGAGCACGTTGAAATAGTTGCCCGTGTGTCCGCGCTCGCGCTCGCTGTAGGCGGCCGTGGACATTTTGGCGAAGAACTCCGCCGCCTCGCGGTCACCGAGCAAATCGTAGAGCACCGCCGCGCTGGCGCACTTGCCGTTGTCCTCGTGCGCGGGGAACGGCTGGTGGTCACCGTAGGGCACCGCGCCCTTGTTGACATACCAGCGCACGAAGCCAGCGGCCTTGGCGATCGCGCTGTCGAGGACTGCCTCCTTCACGCCCGCCTCGTGCGCGAGCACGATGCCGATGGTGAGGCTGATGCCCGGCTGGTTCATGCTCCCGTAGCCGTTCAGGTTCCCGTCGGGCCGCGCAAATTTGTGCCCCCAAGTGCCGACGCCGCTCTGGCCGCGCGCGGATTCGAGCGCGAGGCGTTTCAGCCCGGGCACCACCGATTGGTCGCCGGTCGCCATCACATACTCTGCCAGAAAACTGAGAATGTAGCCGTAATGCCACGTCGCGAATCCGTCCGTCGAAAAGCCTGCGGCCCAGCGCGCCTCCGTCTGGAGCATCGGCAGATACTCCTTGTTCCCGCTGGCGAGCAATGCGAGCGCATTGAGCGAGCGGGGAATCGGGTTCACCGTGCGTGCGTAATTCGGCGAGCTCATCCGTTGCGCGAGCGACTTGCAGCCCAACTCAAAAATGCGCTTCGATTTCGCGCAATCATACGGCGCGGTGGCGCTGTAAGAGCCCAGCACCGGCAGCGTCACCACGGCCTCGTCCGTCTTACCCGCGCGCCAGCGCAGCAGCCGCAATTTCCCGCCGCCCTTTTCCGACTCCGCCGCTGCAATGGCGCCGGCAAACTGGGTGCGCGCATCGCCGGAGAAGTTCTTCCCCTCCACACCGAGAATCACATCACCGACGCTCAATGCCGCAGCCGCCGGCGAGTCCTTTGCCACCGCCGTCACGAGAATCTGCCGCGCTTCACCCGAGTGTCCGTTGGCAGTGTAAATCCACCCGCGCGCCCCGGTCGGCCCGAGCGTCCAGTCGTGAGGCGCGTCCTTCGCGAGGGTGTCGCCCTTGGTAAAGTCGGGCACCGCCGTCTCGACGCGCTTGCCCGCGGCGAAAGCAGCGCCATGCGCGGCGAGGATGGCAGCGAGCGCGAGGGTGAGGAGGGACGTTTTCATGGACAGGGTCAGCGCTTTTGTTCGTTCATCATCTGGAGCGTCGCTTCGGCAAACGCCTTGCCCATCAGCGCGAAGGTCTTCGCGCAGCCGAGGTATTGAGTTTGGTGGCTGTTTGTGAGGGATTGAATTCATCGTGGCGCGCTATCTTGCTTTGTCATAAGCGGCACCAACGCTTCGGCGAAGGCTTTGCCGATCGGGGCCATGATCTTGGCGGCACCGAGATAGTGAAAGCCGAAGTTGGAAACGCCGTTCATGCGCGCGGCGATTTCCGGCGGGAGCTGATCTGCGATGAACTTGTTCTTGAAAGCCTCGCCGTCCTTGACCGGATGCTTCTTGATTTCCTCGGCCAATGCTTTGTCCGCCTTTGGCCAGAGGGCTTGCACGCGCTTCCGCGTCTCATCCAGATCACTGTCCCAGTACGGCGCTGTCTGCACGGCCACGACGTTGCCTTTAAGCTCGGGAAGCGCTGCCGGCGCGGCCTGGGCTTCGTGGAAATACGTTTCATTCAACGGTGGCTTCGCACCGTTCAAGCCCATGACACCGATCACAAAAGGCATCTTCGGGGCAGGCAAATCCTTGCGCACATCGCGGATGAATTGCGCCAGCAGTTCACTGTAGAGATCGTAACCGCCGGACTGGCTGTGTTTCTCATACGTCCATGAGCTGACGAGATCGTTGAATCCTTGGAACCAAACGAAGCCTGCCACCTCGTAGCCTTGGCTCGGATCGTAATCCGGCACAACGCGCTTGATGTCCGCCAGCACCTTCCGCACATGGTCCATCATGAGGCGATAGTAAACGCCCGTGGCTGCAATCTTCTCGGCTTTGAACTTTTCCGCATCGTCACCGCGCTTCTTTCGTTGATTCAATTCGAACTCGCTCCACACATACGGCCCCGCGCTGGGCGGGCGAAAATTCGTGTGCAAATCCTTGCCGCCCCATGAAGTCTTGATGATGAGGATCGGTTCGTTCAGCAGCTTTTCCATGTAAAGGCCGAACGTGAACTCCGGGCCGATGCACTGGCGCGACGCGCCAAAACCGGTCGTCAGCTTGCCTTTCTGCTCGGTCTTGTCGTCGCCCGCACAACCGATGGATGAAATCCAAACCTTCTCACACACGCGCGGCGAGCCATCGGCATTGCGCATCTCCTTGAGCAGCGGTGCGGTCTTCGGGTCGGTGGCCATGTAGTCGAAGGTCGAGACATTCACGTGTCCCTGCATGTTCGACTGTCCGGCGAGGATGAAGACTTTCAGCGGCTTCTTTTCAGCAGCGAGTGAATGACCACAGAGGAGAGCGGAGAGCGCGAGGAGTGGAACCAGGAGTCTTGGCGATGTTTTCATTTCGGATTGAGTCGGTTGCGAGATTTCCGGTCAGTTGCGCGTGAGGCGTGGTGTTTCACGGCATAAATGGACCGAGAAGGATTTCAGCGGTATGGAATTGTCTTCGTCGGCGCGGAGATAGGCACCTCGCAAAAGGTCAACGCCGCAAGGCCGTTGGCACCGTTGAGCAGGGTGTCCTGATTCCACGCGATCTCTTTGAGATACGTGATCTTGGTCCCGGCGGCACCTTCGACCAGTTTCAAGGTGAGCACGTTGCCGGTGACGCTGCCCGAGGCGATCTTGCCCTTTTCCCCATCCAGATAAAACTGCCCGGCCAGCGCGTCAGTCCAGACGACGGGCTGATCAAACTCGAGAGTGATCGTGTCCTTCGCGGCACCGGCAAACGCAGCCTGCCGCAAGTTGGGCGGGGTGATCGAAGCGGCCGGTACCTTGCCATAGTGATCCCGTTCGAGGAGCGGCTGGATTAACCGCGCAAACTCCGCCCAGCCGACCAACGGAAAGTGGCACCCGCCGGGCGGACGCACACCGAGCGTGGACATGATGCTCATGTTCGCAAAGAGCTGCGGCAACGTACGTTGCTTTTCGCGCAACCGGTCCCCTGAGCCGTCGCGCCCGCCCATGCTGCAGGAGTTCGGCCAGATCTGGAACACGTAGTAGTGCTGCACATTCGGAAAGTCCCGTTTCCAGCCAGCCGCCATCTCCACGAACAACGGCTGGTAAGTCTCCCAGCCGTAGCCGCCGGTCGGTCCGTCGGAGCCCTGGTCGTTCTCACCCTGATGCCACAGGATGCCACGGATGCCGTGGGTCAGCTTCGCCTGCTGCACGCGCCAGAGCATCCGGCCGTAAATGGTGGTAAGATCGGTCGGGGCGGCCGGGTTGCGCTGATGCTGATCGATGCGCGTGCCACCGACGGCGGCGTTGATGAGGAAGATCGGCATCTTCTGGCTGTCGAGCAATCGCTTGGCGAGTTCCATGCCCCACCAGCCCAGCTCAGCCTTCTCGCCCTTCTGCGCCTTCCAAACCGGCAGCACCCACAGGTTCCCGGTGTTGTCCTTCGGGTTTTGCGAGGGACGCGCGTAGCTGCGAATCCACTCGTTGGTCTCGGGCGGGGACTTCTCGCCGGTGTCAGTCGCGAGCGCGTTGGACTGGCCGTCGATGAGGTAGGCATCGCCACAAACGAGGTTGCCGACGCTGCGCACCACCGTCTCCTGGCCACCGGCTTTCGTACCGAACTCGATACGGTATTTGATCAGCCCCGGTTTGAGCTTCGTGGAGAGGGCGTAGGACTTGTCCGGCCCGGGCTTCGCCGTCTCAGTCTTCACGAGCTTGTCATCCGCGTAGAGCTTGAGGAACACCGCATCGGCGGCTTCGGCCAGCGTGCCGTTGCAATGGAGTGTTCCCTCGTTTTTTTCATCGCGCGCGTAAAACTGGCCTTCCTCTGGCTGCTCGTCCTTGGCCGGAATCCGCGCCACCCACGGATCGCTCTTCGGCTCCTTCACGTCGATGGTCACGGACTGCTTGGCGGGCTGGCCACCGTTGCTCACCGTGGCCGTGACGGTCAGCTTCCCGCTGTTCTGCGCGCGCTGGAGCAGGAGTTTGCCCGGCGCAACTTCCTTGATGACCGCGAACGGTCCCGCGCTCCACTCGAACTTCAACTCGCCCGCGCCCTTCGCCTGCATTGCCGGAAGATTCGCGACCTGCGGCACCACTTCGATCGTTGCGCGCCCGTCCCACGTCGTCGGAGCCTTCAGTGTGAAGACCGGCTCAGGGATGCTTTCTTTTACGGTGATGGCGATGTCCTTGGTCTTCACGCCATCCGAGTAAACTGCTTTGAACTGGAGCGTCGCAGTCGTGTCGCCCGTCACGCGGCCAGCGGCGAACTGGTAGGCGAAACGGTCCGTCGCCACCACGGCCTCGTGACCGTCGCGCTTGAGCACCCAGTAGATTTTCTGGGCCCCGCCCGCCTGCGCCGTGATCGTGACGCTCTTGTCCTCCTCGACAACGACCTTCTCCGACGACACGCCAAACGCATTTCCCGGCTGCACCAGCGGGCCGACCAGCGTCTGCTGCGGCTTCTGGTTCTCGTATTGCAACCGCACCCAATCTGCCGAACGTTCAACCTTCGAGACCCGCACTTCATCCAGGTCGCCGACGAAGGTGTAGTTGTTATACCAGCCGCCAATCCACAACCGCGCCGGGGTCTTGATGGCCAGCGGCGGCCCGTTTTTGGTATTGGTGCCGTCCAGCTTGCCGTTCACATAGAGACGCGACTCGCCCTGGCGGTACGTGTGCACCACATGGGTCCATTCACCGGGCGTGATCCGGCTCTCCCCGGACACGTTGCCGCCGGAGAAGTAGCAGTCCATCTGCACATGCGGCGGGCTGCGGAATTGCATCACCACCTTGCCCTGCGCCTGTTCGTTGCCCCAGGCGGCGATGGTGGTGTTGGGTGTTTCAGTGCGGAACCAGGCCTCCGTGCTGTGCGAGCTTGCACCGGCGGGATAGCTGGCAATCTTGTCGCCGCCGAAGATGCCTGCCTTGCCCGGAAAATGACGGGCCTTGCCGACCATACCCGCCGTGACCGAGGTGCCCGTGTCCTTCGACTCCAGCGTGCCGACCTCATCCTGCACGATGTCGCCCAGATGCCACACGCTCAAGTAACCGTTGGACTCATTGAAGACCGCCTTGCCGTTGGACTCGCCCGCTGCGTCCGCCTTGCCCCAGTGCAGACGAATCGCCTGCCGCGCGTTACCCTCGATGCGCGGGATGCGTACCCAGACGCTCGCCATGCCGCTGGCCACATCCCATTCCTCAATCTGATACGCTAGCGGCGCCCCGGCGCTGGTGGAGAAGCGCAGGTCATCGCCATTGGCCTTCGCCTGTTTGAAGTCGAACCAGTCCTTGTGCAAGCGCACGAGCAACGGGAACTCTTCGAGCACTACTCCCGTCGGCAGGTTCGCGCCCTCGGGCGTGGTCAGCAGGTGAATGGTGCCGGTGTGAGACCAGCCCGGATATTGGGCGGAGTCAATTGCCGGCACTGCCAGCAGGCAGGCAACGGCAATGGATAACAATCGGTTCATGGTTTGGCTTTCGCTTTTGGTTGCGGGCGGCCCGGCAGCGGTCCCCAGATTTCTGCCAACAGGGCGAAGGTTTCCGGCTCGGCCTGCATCAGTTCACCGGTGACGAATGGGTAAAAATCGTTCGAACCGAAATAGGCCTCGGTCATTTCGGCGAAGAACTCCTTCTGGTTGGTCAGCCCGTAGTGCTCGCGCATGTGGCCGGGACTGGTGAGGACGGACTTGTACTTGCCGCTGTCGCGGAACTTCTTCCACACGGCGATGACGCGCGCGTCCTCGAAACCGACAAACTGGTCGTGAAACGCATGGGCCAGCTCATGCAGCACCACCCACGGCATACGGTGGTTTTCGTACGGTGAGAGAAACTCCTCCACCACCGGGATGTGCACGCACTTCACCAGGTCGGGACTATACCCGTGTTCCTTCAGCCAGCCCGCACCTGGGTGATACTGCATGTGATGCAAATCGCCGTAATCGAGATCCATCTCGATGGTCACGGCACGCAGTTTGGTGAGCGACTTCTCCGGCACGACAATGGTGATGGCCACGAGTCGGGCGGTAAGGAGCTTGAGCGCACGTTCGCCGATGGCCGCGCCTTCGCCTTTGAGCAGGCGGTCATCGATGCGGATGTTCCAGCCTTCGATGTTGCGCGTGGTGTGCGCCGTCGGAAGCGGCGGGACCTTGGCCGGAACATCGGCGGCCGAGGCAGTCATGGTGAACAATGCGGACAAGGCAAGGAGCAGGAACAGGGGCTTCATAAGGGGTAATTCCGGGATACGGGTTGCTGAGCTGAGGATGGCGGGTTCAACGGATATCCACGAGGACTTTGCCCAGTACGTCCATCTTCGGAGTGATGCCAAGTCCGGGCGAAGTGCTGGCCTGCATGTAACCGTTGACGCGTTGCGGAGCGCCGTCGGCCGTGCTGACGGTGACGTAGCTGTTAAAGTCCGTGCTGGTGAAGCGGAATTCCTCGGGCGTGCTGTGCGCGAGATGCGCGATGGCGGCGGTCGTGATGTCGCCCCCCCAACTGTCTTCCAGCGTCATCGCGATGCCCATGCTCACGCAGAGGTCGCGGACCTGCCGGGTCTTGGTGAGGCCGCCGAGCTTGCTGATCTTGAGGTTCACCACGTCCATCGCGAGATCGGCCTTCGCGCGCAGGAGCATGTCGAGGCCGTCCACGTTTTCATCCAGCACGAAGGGATGATCCGTGTGCCGGCGCACGGCCAGGCATTCCTCGTAAGTCAGGCAGGGTTGCTCGATGTACACATCCACATCGCGCACGCCGCGCACAACGCGGATGGCCTCGTGCTGCGTCCAGCCGGTGTTGGCATCCGCCACGAGCCGGTCGGTGGGCTGCAGCATCGCCCGGACGGCGCGGATGCGCACGATGTCCACATCGGGATCGCCGCCAACTTTGAGCTGGAAGCGCGTGTAACCGGCAGCGCGATAGCCCGCGACCTTGCGCGCCATCGTCTCCGGGTCCTCCTGCGAAATCGCGCGGTACAGCCGCACACTCTCGCCGAAGCGCCCGCCCATGAGCACGCAGACCGGCAGGCCGGTCGCCTGGCCGAGGATGTCCCAGCACGCGATGTCGATGCCGCTCTTCACATAGGGATGGCCCTTGAGCGCGGCATCCATGCGGTGGTTTAGCTTGGCAAGCTCGCGTGGGTCGTAGCCCAACAAGTGCGGGGCCAGCTCGCGCAGTCCGGCGCGCACGCCCTCGGCATAGGCGGGCAGGTAAAACGGCCCCAGGGGACAGACCTCGCCGTAACCGACGAGTCCCGTGTCCGTCTCGACCCCGACGATGGTGCTGTCAAACACGCTGACGGATTTGCCGCCGGACCATTTGTACGTGCCCTCGTGAAGCGGCAGTTCAACGCGATGGGCGAAGATGCGAGTGATTTTCACGCGGTCAGTTTAGGCCATGACACGAAGCCGGGTCTTGGCCTAAAATTCCGGCCCGACGTGAAAAGCAGCACAATGCAACCCGAACGTGCCTTGGTCATGGCTCCGACGCGTCCCGTGGACGTGGCGGTGCTGGAGAAGCTGTTTGACCAGGCCCCCGACGTGGCGTTCTTCATCAAGGATGCCTCAGGACGTTACGTCACCGTCAACTCCTCGCTGGTCGAGCGCCATGGCCTGCGCCACAAGTCGCAGGTGATCGGCAAACGGCCCAGCGACATCTGCCCGGGTGAAATCGGCCGCATCCCCTCGGCTCAGGACGCCACCGTCCTGCGGACCGGCCGGCCGATCCTGGATCATCTCGAACTCCACTGGTACGCGCCGAACAAGCCCGGCTGGTGCCTGACTACGAAGCTCCCGATGCGCGATGCCACAGGTGCCATCGTCGGACTGATCGGCATTTCGCGCGACGTGCGGGCTCCCATCGAAACGCGCGACATCCCCGTCGAGTTCGCGGCGGCGTTGGGTGAGTTCGAGGGCAACGTCGCCGCCCCGGTCAGCCCGTCCATGCTGGCCAAGCGGGCGCGCATGGCCCCGCCCCGGCTGGCCCGCCTGATGAAACGGTTCTTCGGCCTGACACCCAGCCAGTTCATCACCAAGACCCGCATCGCGGCCGCGTCGCGGTTGTTGCGTGAGACCGACCAGTCCGTCGCCGAGATCGCGCTGGCCTGCGGTTTTTACGATCACAGCGCCTTCACGCGCGCGTTCCGGGCCGTCACCGGGGTGACGCCAACGCAGTTCCGGGCGGGATAGGGTGAGCTCCTGAATCAAGCTTGGTCCGTGCCTCCCTGTGGCGTCAGGCGTCCCGCCTGACGTAGAGGGGGGCGTCCCGCCGCCCGGATAAGGGCAGCGGTGTACCCGAACGGTTCAGACTATTCGTACGCCTCCCTCCGCCGGGCGGGACGCCTGCCGCCACGGGGCTGGCTGCGGAAGCCACCTTACTTGCTCCCGATGCAATACAGGATCTCCTGCCGCTGACCGTCCTTGCGGGCGGCCACCCGCATATAGATACGGCCACCGCAAATCGTCGGGGTGGCCATGGCTTCATCGCCGAGCTGGTTTTCGCCGAGCGATTCAAAGGCGGTGGGCGTGGCCTTGAAGATGAAGGTGCGGCCCGCTTCGTTCACCGCGTAGATGCGGTCGCCCACCTGCACGGGCGAAGCACTGAACCCGCCACCGAGCCGGCTCTTCCAGACTTCGGCCCCGGTCGCGAAGTTCCAGCACGCGGCGACTCCGGCGTCCTGCACGGCAAAGAGGTGGCCCTGATGAAAGAGCATCGAAGGCACATACACGCGGCTGCTGTTTTCCCAGGCGACGCTGCCGGTGCCATCGCCGCGAATGGCGGCCACGTGGTTCTTCGGGTAGCCGCCGCTGATGATGATGGCCTGGCCGTCGGTCACGGGGGACGTGACGCATTCGGTGGTCGAGCCTTTCGTTTCCCAGAGCACCTTGCCCGTGAGCGGGTCGAGGCTCGTGACCAGCTCGCAGCCGGTGAGGAGCAATTGGTCGCGGCCATTCACCTTGAGGATGATGGGCGAGGCGTAGTTCGGAAACTTCGGGCGTTCGTGCTCCCAGACGACCTTGCCGGTGGCGCGTTCGAGACCAGCGATCTTGCCGCCGCCTTTGTTGTCCGCCGAGACGATCACCAGCGACTGGTACACGGCGGGCGAGGTGGGAAAGCCCTGGTGCAGGATGTAATCGGTGACCTTGGTCTGCCAGAGCTGCTGGCCGTCACGGCTCAAGGCCGTGGTGTAAACCGCACCGTTGTGCAGGAAGTTGATGAAGACGCGCTGGCCGTCGCAGGCAGGCGTGGACGAGGCGAAGGAGCTTTTATCATTCCCCTTGGGAAACGCGCCGCGATGAATCTCCTTCTGCCAGACCTGCTTGCCCGTCGCCCGGTCGAAACACAACAACGACTGGATGCCTTCCGGGGCCTCGGCGGCGGCTAGAAACACCTGGTTGCCCACGACGATGGGCGAGCCATGACCGCGTCCCGGCACCGGAGCTTTCCAGAGAACGTTCTCCGTGTTGCTCCACTTGAGCGGCGGCTGCTGATTGGCATCGGCCACGCCATTGCGCTGCGGCCCGCGCCACCACGGCCAGTCCGTGGGGGCGATGGAAATTGGGTCCTGGGTAGCAGCGACAGCGAGAAACGTGGAAGCGAAGGCCGTGACGGCAATCGGAAGGAGATAACGCATGGGACAAAGTTTACTTGGCTGGCACCAACTCAAAATGCAGCTTCTTCGGCTGTGCCGCCGCGCGGATCTTCGCGTCCGCTGCTTCGACCTGTTTTGTCAGAGTGGCGAGGCGTTCCTTCAGTTCGGCCGTGGCTTCCGGGGCGCTCGCGGTGCGGGACAGGCCGCGCCATTGGCCCACGAGACCTTCCTTGGCTCCGACTTCCGCGAGCACCGCCTTGCCCTGCGCGGCGATGGCTCCCTGACCGAATGTGGTGATGTTGATCCCGTGCGCCAGGTCCTTGGCGCTTACCGTGCCGAGGTCGCCACCGTTCACTTTCAGGGTGTATTGCTCGGCGGTGAGGCCGGTGACCTTGAGCGTGTACTGGCTGAGTTCGAGAATGACCGGGTAGAGCGGCAGGACGGCGCGGGCGTCGTCGGGAATCGGGAAGGGCAGCGAGTCATCCAGGCGGTCGAAGGAGAGCTTGCCGTTCTCGGCCTTCGCTCCGTCCACCACGCAGCCCTTGACCTCGGTCACCTTGCCCTGCGCGTCCAGCGTCGCGCTGCTGACGAAGCCGTTCGCGCCCATTTCCTTGAGCAGCGCCGCCGCCATCGTGAGCTGGCCCGGAGGTCCGGGATGGACGGGGTCGCCCTGCATGGAGACGAGACGCGTGCTGCTCTTCTCCTGCGCTTCGAGAAACGCGCGGAGGTGATCGATGCCCGCGAGGCTGTCGTCCTTCGCCGCCGCCTTCAGCGGGGGAATTGCGTTGGCGATGTTCTCCCGGACCTTGTTGGTGCCCCAGATGTCGAGCAACTGGTGAAACTGGTCGGCGAACGGCGCGTTCTGGCCCACGGCGAAGGTTTTCAACGCAACGGCGAACTGGTGCAACTTGGTGTTGCCGCCGGGCTTGGCGTTCGTGTCGCCGTTGTTGATGGGGCTGGAGGTGAAGAAGACCGGCCGGGCCGGGCCGGCGTTGATGCGCTGGCTGAGCGTGCTCATGTTGGCGATGAATTGCTCCACGCTGAACCCGCCCTGGTCGTTCATGCCCAGCTCGACGGAGACGACCGTGGGCTTCCAAGGGGCGATGTCCCAGTCGTAGCGCGCGAGGACCTTCGGGATGGTGTCGCCGCCGACGCCGGAATTGCGGAAGCGGAAGTTAAGCTTCGGGTAGCGCGCGAAACAGAAGGCCTCGTAGTAGTTCGAGTGCAGGTGCTGCGCGGTGATGCTGTCGCCCGCCATGACCCAAGTGTCGCCGTCCTTGAGGGGAAACTCATTGGCAGCGGCGGATTGGGTCAGCCCAGCCGTGAGGAACAGGGCGAGCGCGGCACCGCCAACAATGCAGGCCAGACGAGGCGCGAGGGATGAACGCAGATTGAAATGAGGCATGGAGAGACTGTGGGAATCAGCCTGCGGGGAAGTCAACTGCGGTGTGGAGAGGACTGGCGGCGCGGGCCCGCTGTGCTTGGGGTGGCACCCGCGTCTCGCGGGTCGGTTCGGGTGTCCCGCCCGAACCGTTGGCGCACGGAGTAATGACAAGAACGGACACGCAGAACCGCAGCGCGACCAGAGTTTTCGGCGGGACGCCGAAAATTACCCGCGGGACGCGGGTTCCACCCGAGGCAAGCGGGCGCGCGGCGGCCCTACGGGCGTCAGTGCTTCGGGTACGTCCTGCAGTCGTTGCTTCGGTGACTGGCCACGGTTGACGCGGGGAGCGGCGGGTTGAACAATCCTTCCGTGAATCTTGAGACATCGCCTCTACGCCCCAGTTCTGTTGTCTGCGACCGCCGAGTTTGGGCAAGTGCGGACGTTGCGTTCGGCGCTCACAGAGCGCCACTACAGCCGTTGACCTGGCTGCTGGCACTCCCGTTCATCTTGCTCGCTCCAATAATAGCCGCCACCGCAGCCACCCCGGCCGCGCCCGGCCGTCCGCCCGGTTCCAGCGAGCACGTCGGGCGCTTTGCGACCAATCGCACGGTGACGCCGGTGAACCAGGTCGTCACCCCGGCGGGCCTGCAAGTCAGCCTGCCCGGTCTGCGACCGCAGGCGCTGGCCCTCAGCCCGAACGGCCGGCTGCTGGTCACGGCCGGCAAGACCAGCGAATTGGTCGTCGTGGACCCGGCCACGGGCAAGATCCTCCAACGGGTGGCGCTCCCGTCTGAAAAGCAGAATGAACCGCTGCCGGACGTCGTTTCGCCGAACATCCTCCAGCCCGACGCCAAGGGCCAGGTGAGCTACACCGGCCTGATCTTCTCGCCGGACGGCAAACGCATCTACCTCGCGAACGTGAATGGCAGCGTGAAAGTTTTTACCGTCACACCGGACGAGAAGGTCGTCGGGTCGCACTCGATTCCGCTGCCACCGGCCGATGCCCCGCGTCGCAAAATCGAAATCCCGGCCGGGCTGACCCTCTCGCTCGATGGCACGCGCCTTTACGTCGCCTTCAATCTTTCGAACCGGCTGGGTGAGTTTGATACGGCCACTGGCAAGCTGCTGCGGACGTTCGAAGTGGGCGTGGCCCCCTACGATGTCGCGCTCGCCGCCGGCAAAGCCTACGTCAGCAACTGGGGCGGACGGCGGCCACAGGCAGGCGACGCCACCGGCCCGGCAGGTCGCGGCACGGAGGTGCGGGTGGACCCGGTCACGTATGTCGCGAACGAAGGTTCGGTGACAGTGATTGATCTCGCGACGGGGCAGGTGCGCGCGCAAGTGCTCGTGCATCGTCACGCCTCAGCGCTCGTGGCCTCGCCGGATTTCCGGCACGTCGTCTGCGCAAACGCGGCGGACGACAACCTCAGCGTGATCGAAACCGCCACGGATACCGTGGTCGAAACGATCTGGGTGAAGCAAAGCCCGGCGGACATCTTCGGAGCTTCACCGAGCGCGCTGGCCTTCGATGCGAAGGGCCGGACGCTTTACGTGGCCAATGGCACCCAGAACGCCATCGCGGTGGTGGAGTTCAAGCCGGGCAGTTCCAAATTGCAGGGCTTGATTCCCGTCGGCTGGTTCCCGGGGGCCATCGCGTTCCACCCCTTCCGCAATCAATTGTGCGTCGCGAACATCAAGGGCGTCAGCGACGTGAAACGGACCGAGAAGGCGACGGGCAATCCCGGCTTCAACTCACACCAGCACTTCGGCTCGCTCTCGCTGGTGCCCGTGCCGCCGAAGCAGGCGTTGCCCGGGCTTTCGAGCATCGTGTGGCGGAACTACCGCCGCGAGCAGCTTGCCTTCACCAAGCTGCCGCCCCGCCCCGGCCAGCCGGCCCGGCCCGTGCCCGAACGCATCGGCGAGCCGAGCGTGTTCAAGCACGTGGTCTATGTCATCAAGGAGAACCGCACGTATGACCAGGTGCTGGGCGACCTCAAGCCCGGCAACGGCGACCCGGGCCTGTGCATCTTCCCCGAGCGCATCACGCCGAACCAGCACAAGCTGGCGCGCGAGTTCGTGACCCTGGACAACACCTATTGCAGCGGCATCCTGAGCGCGGACGGCCACCAGTGGAGCACGACCGCCTTCGCGACGGATTACATGGAGAAGTCCTTCGCCGGGTTCCCGCGCAGTTATCCCGATGGCATGGGCGAGGATGAGATGGACGCACTGGCCTATGCGCCCACGGGCTTCCTTTGGGACAACGTGCTCAAGCACGGCAAGACCCTGCGTGACTACGGCGAGTTTGCGGTCCCCGCCGTGCGCTGGTCCGATGCGAAACGCAAAGGCTCGCCGAAGTGGACGGATTGCTGGCGGGAATACAAAGAACGCAAAGGCGACGTGATCTTCGCCAGCACACCCGCCGTGAAGTCGCTGACCCCGTATCTGGCGACGAACTCCGTGGGCTGGGACATGGCCGTGCCGGACCAGTTCCGTGCGGATTACTTCATCAACGAGCTGAAGCAGTACGAGGCCAAAGGCGGATTCCCCAACCTCGTGATCATCTGCCTGCCCAACGATCACACCAGCGGCACGAGCGCCAGCTCGCCCACGCCCGCCGCGTGCGTGGCGGACAACGACCTGGCCCTCGGGCGCATCGTCGAAGCGATCAGCCGCAGCAAGTTTTGGAAGGAAACGGCGATCTTCGCAATTGAGGACGACCCGCAGGCGGGCTTCGATCATGTGAGCGGCTACCGCACGACGGCCTATTGCGTCAGCCCCTACACGAAGCGCGGGGCCGTGGTGAGCACGCAGTACAACACCACCAGCCTCATCCGCACCATGGAGCAGATCCTCGGCCTGCCGCCGATGAACCAGTTCGATGCGACCGCCACGCCGATGTTTGACTGCTTCACGGAGACGCCGGACCTGACGCCCTTCACCTTCGTGCCGAACAACGTGCCGCTTGACCAGATGAATGTCGCGGCTAACACGATCAAAGACCACTTGCTGAAGCAGCACGCGAACGCCTCGGCGCGCATGAACTTCAAGCAGGCGGACAAGTGCCCCGAGGATTTGCTCAACCGCATCCTCTGGCACGCGATGAAGGGCAGCGCTGCGCCCTATCCGGCCTGGGCCATCACGGCGGGGGCGAAGGATTGGGATGACTAACTTGTGGCGTTGTTGTATTCGGTCGCATTCTCAGTCAATCAGGACTTGATGTGTGAGAGTGCGAGGGTGTGAGAGTATGAGTGAAGAGGCGTTGAACCTTCGAAAGCCGCTGGTGAAACGGCACACGGACCTTGAGGTGTATCAGCTGGCGTTTACGGCGGCGATGGAGGTGTTCGAGTTGAGCAAGCGATTCCCCAAGGAGGAAACTTATTCGCTCACGGACCAGATGAGCCGGTCGTCGCGTTCCGTTTGTGCGAATCTCGCCGAAGCGTGGCGCAAGCGCCGCTACGAAGCCGCCTTCATCAGCAAGCTGGGCGAGTGCGAGGCCGAGGCCGCCGAGACGCAGACCTGGTTGCAGGTCGCCGTGCAGTGCGGTTATCTCGAACGCGAAACGGTCAAAAAGCTTTTCCAAGACTACGATCACGTCATCGCCATGCTTGTGCGAATGATCACAAACGCCGACCATTGGACCATCAAATGACCTTGCGCCTTCTCTCCCTCTCCCCCTCCCTCACACGCTCACACCCCCACACCTCCAATCGCCCCGGCGTCATCTATGCGATCCTCTTCAGCTCGCTGTCATGGCTCGGGATCGCATCGGCGGCGCTTGGGGCCGAAACTCCCGCCGAGCTGAAACTCACAGGGGACTGGGAGGTGAAGGTGTCCGTGTCTGGAGCGCGGACCGCCGAGGCGGTCGTGGTGGTGGCACCGCCCAAGGTCCTCACCGTCAGTGCGGAGAAATATGATTCCCTGCCGGTCTTCAACCCCAAGGCCGGTGGCTGGATCCGGGGTGCACAACTCCGGCCGCTCCGCGCGCAGGAGACGACAACCGCCGGATTGCTGGACCCGGACAGCCTCGTGCTGCGTGCCGGACCGGAGGCCGACGCGGCGACGTTCCGCAAGGGCACGGACTACGAGGCGGACCTGGCCTGGGGCACGGTGGGCCGTCTCGCGACGGGCGGCATCAAGGAAGGCCAGCCGGTTTACGCGAGTTACCGGCACGTATTGCTCCGGCTCGACACCATCGTGGTCACGCGGGATGGCCGTATCGAACTGCGTCAGGGCGAGCCACGCGCGGCGGCGCCGGCGCCTCCCTCCGTGGGGCCGGGTGAGCGGCATCTGGCCAACGTCTGGCTGCCGGGACGCATTGCCAAGCTCGCGTCGGAACACCTGTTCCCAGTCCTCGAAACCGCTTATCCCGAACCAGCCAAACCCAGCCCCAGCCTGGCCGAATTGCGCGTACCCAAGGCACTCAAGAAGCTCCGCACCGGCGAACCCCTGCGGCTGCTCGCGTGGGGCGACAGCGTGACGGTGGGCACCTACGTGCCGGACCCGGCAAAGGAACGGTGGCAGGAGCAGTTTGTCGCGCGGCTGCGGGAGCGTTTCCCGCAGGCGAAGATCGAACTGATCACCGAGGCCTGGGGCGGACGCAACACCGGCAGCTACCTCAACGAGCCGCCCGGCAGCCTGCACAATTATCGCGAGAAGGTGCTGGGCGCGAAGCCGGACCTGGTCGTGTCCGAGTTTGTGAACGACGCAGGCCTGAGCCCGGCGGCGGTCGAGGAGCGTTACAGCAAACTGCTCGCGGATTTTCAGGGGCTCGGCGCGGAGTGGATCATCCTGACGCCGCACTACGTCCGCCCGGACTGGATGGGCCTGAACCGCGAGCGGGAGATCGACAACGATCCGCGACCGTACGTCGCCGGCATGCGCGCCTTTGCTGCGAAGCACGAGGTCGCCCTCGCCGACGCTTCGCTCCGCTATGGCCGCCTCTGGCGGCAGGGCATCCCCTACAACACGCTGATGCTGAATTCGATCAACCATCCCGACCCGCGCGGGATGAAGATCTTTGCCGATGCGCTTATGGAGTTGTTTCCGTGAATCTTGAACTGCGCGATCTTCGATGAGCATCACGGAGCTGATCCGGCGCGTGGAGAACAAGGCATCTCCGGTTTCCGCCGGAGAGCTGGCATTGTTCGAATCGGAACTTGGCGCTCCGCTGCCGGAAGATTATCGCGCGTTTCTGGTCGTAACGAACGGGGGCTATCTAGGGGGCAGCCTTTGGTTCACCGGGCCCACACCAGATGGCCAAGCTGCGGATGCAGGCCTACATCACCTCGGCGGTTTGCGGGAGGAAAGCCACTTCTCCTTGAAGGCTAACCGTGCCGGTTATGCAGGTCGAATTCCCGAAGGTCTGATGTGGATTGCGGACGACCCTTTTGGTAACGCGATTTGCATCGGTCTGCGAGGCTCGCACCGTGGGCATGTGTACTTCTGGGACCACGAATTGGAACCCGGCCCTGACACAAGGACCGGCCAACTTGAGACCGCCGGGAATATTACCCTGCTGGCCAACAGTTTTTCTGAGTTTGTCAGGCGCCTCATCGCGGACCACAACCAGCCTTACGAGGTGCCGAAGAAGATGCTCGAAGCCTTCGCGCTGAACAACCGGAGCGAGGTGAAGTTTTACAAGAAGCCTGGCTGGGAGTTCAAACAACGCGGCCAGTCAGGCCTGTGGATCAGCGAGTTGTTCCCGAAGACCGCCGAGTGCGCGGACGACCTGTGCCTCATCCGCTCGATGTTCAACGACCATGCGGACCACGCGCAGGCGACGCTGGGCATCCACACCGGCTCGGTGACCTTCACGCGGCCCAGCATGGGGGCGTGGGTGAGCTACGGCCTGGGCACGGAGAATGCGAATTTGCCAAGCTTCATGGTCATTGCCCCCGCGATGCCGTATGCCGGTGCGCAGGTGTGGTCGGCGGATTTCCTGCCCGGTTGCCATCAGGGCACGCGCGTGGTGCCCGGCCCCGAGCCGGTGCCCAACATCAACCGCCGCATCACTGACGCGGAATTGCAGGAGATGGAACTGGGGCTCAGCGCGGCCTTCAACAAGAAGCATCTCCTCGCGCGGGGCAACGACGCGCAGCTCGCGGCGCGCATCAAGTCCTTCGAGACCGCCTACGGCATGCAGGCCGCCGCACCGGAGGCCTTCGATCTCACGAAGGAAACCGATGCGACGCACAAGCTCTACGGGCTTGATCGCGGCAGCACGAAGGGCTTCGCGTGGCAGTGCCTGATCGCACGCCGGCTCGCCGAGCGCGGCGTGCGATTCATCGAGCTGATCGACACCGGTGCTTCCGGCAACTGGGACGCGCACGGTGACATGGCCGGCCACGCACCACTCGCGCGCAACGTGGACCAGCCGATGGCCGCGCTGCTGAAGGACCTCAAGAGCCGTGACATGTTGAAGGACACGCTCGTGGTGTGGGCCACGGAATTTGGCCGCACGCCGTTCAACACGGCGAAGGATGCGAAGGGCCGCGAGCACCACGCGCAGGCGTTCACTTGCTGGATGGCCGGCGGCGGGGTGAAGCCCGGCTTCAGCTACGGTGAGAGTGACGAGCACGGCAACGCGGTTGCGGCCAACGGTGTCCATGTCCACGACTTCCACGCGACGATGCTGCATCTGTTGGGTTTCGATCACACGCGCCTCACTTACCGCCACGCGGGCCGGGACTACCGGTTGACGGACGTGTTTGGGAATGTGGTGAAGGATGTGATCGCGTAACCTTGGCAGGGACGGATTTCGCTCCATGCCCAAACGGAGCGAATTTGAAGTCAAAGTCCTCCCCATGAACCGAGGTTTTGGCAGGAAAATTGGGAGAAAAAAATCTTCCTGCCCTCAATCCGGCTCTTCCGCTGCGGTTCAGGGGTTCAAAGCGCGTACTTTTGTTCCGCGAATTCTCGCCCCGAATCTTGGCATTGTGAATTGATGCGCAACGAGAACAGAGTGTGTGAAAACGCCAATCCACGTTGAAGTTTGTGGGCTTCAGCAACGGAGTTGCGAAAGAATGTAGCCCACGGCGCGAGCCATGGGAATGTGGACGATGGGCACCAGCCCCGTAGGGGCGGCAGAACTCTCGTCCAAAATCGGTTTTTGAAGGAATTCTGTCGCCGCGCTGCGGCTCACCACTTCCTCGCTTTCCACCCACAGTTCGCGCCGTGGGCTACTGTCGGTCGCAACTCCGTTGCCTCCCGATGGGCCATCGAGTTTTCACACAGTCTGTTAAGGTTGCGACTACTGAATCAATCAGTCCCTACCGGGCTATTTGTCGGCGACGGCGGGTTTGGGGGCCACGGGTTTGGGCTCCGCCTTTGCGGCAGGGACAGGCTTAAAATTCTTGGACTCCTCGTGGTAGTGGAGCCGCTTGTTCACCATCACTTCGCGCCCGGCCATCTCGAAGTCCAGAATCGTCGGCATCCAGGCGTTGGGATCGAGGCGGGTGCGGTCGAGGGTCATTTCAAATTTCCGCAGCACACCGGCGACGCCGCCGACCACCGTGACCTCTTCGGTGAGCCAGAATTTCAGCCGTGAGACCTCCCATTCCTCGGTGTCCACCCAGAGCTTGCCGGCCACCTTGTTCGCCACGCGGTCCGTCGGCTTTTTGACCGGAAGGTCCTTGCTGCGCGGGGTGAACTCCACCACCCAGGCCGGCCGGTCCCGCACGAGTTCCTGGCCGGTGATTTTGAAGGTGTAGCGGGCCAGCATTTCGTCGGTGAACTGCCAGGGCTTGTCCCGTTTCGAACCATCCGCTGAACGCCCACCCTTTTTACCACTGCGCACGGCGGCTTCGCGCTCCTCCTCGACCTTGGTTTCCTTTTCGTTCAGCAGTTGGCCATCCTTCTGGATGAGCCGGGCAAAGGGCACTCCGTTAATGGGGAAGCATTCCTGGCGCGACTGCTTGTGGTCGGTAATCTTGCCCTTGGCATCGAACTCCTCCAGCACCCGGATGCGGCTGAAAAGATACTTGGCAGCGGTGTTCTGCGAACGGTCCCACGTCGAGCGGGCCACGACGTTGGAAGAAAGCTGCTCGAAGGTGGGCGGGGTGATGGTATTGGTGGGTATGGAGCCGGGAGGAACGCCTGCAAAGCCCCCAATCCCAAGCTGCAAACCGCCTACTAACACCAGGCACAAGACTCCAAAACGCCACAGGCCGGGGCCAGTCGTTCGGACCTTGACCGGGCCTGAGGATGTTGGACTTGAAGCTTTCACCAAGTATTCCTATGGCCGGATGACGCGCACCCGATGCGTCTCGCTGTCGCCGATGAAGATACTCCCATCCTTGTCCGCCCACAAGCCGTGCAGGCGGGCGAGCTGGCACTTGAGCGGGTCACCCTCGGGGCCATCGCCCTTCTCGCCGGTGCCGGCGACAAGTTCGAGCGTGCCTTTTTTCATGTCCACCATGCGGACGCTGTGACTTTCGGTATCGGCGAGATAGACGTTCCCATTGGGCGCAACCGCAATGCCCTTGGGACCGGACAAGGTGGCGTCCTTCGCCGGGCCACCGTGGCCGGTGAAGCCCTTCTTGCCCGAACCGGCGATGTGCCGAATTTTCCCGGCCTTGAGGTCGAACTTGAAGACCTGATTACCCTCGCGGGTCGCGAGCCAGAGATTCCCGGCGGCATCGAAGTCCAGCGAACGCGGGCCGTTCAGCGTCGTGCCAGTGATGGGTGCCCCATCCGGCGTCGGTCCGGCCTTGCCGGTGCCGGCGAACGTGCTGATGACGGTGGTTTTCATGTCCACCTTGCGAATGGCGTGATTCGCGATATCGCAGATGAAGAGGTCCCCGGCGGGATCGAACTGGATGCTGTGCGGCTGCTTCAACTGCGCGTCCTTCGCCGGGCCGCCGTCCCCGGAGTAACCAGGTTTGCCCGTGCCGGCAAAGGTGGTGATGATCCCGGTCTTCAGGTCCACCTTGCGGACGACATTGTTGCCCATGTCCACGATGTAGAGGTCGCCCTGTTTGTCGAACCGGATTTCGTGCGGCAGGTTGAACGTGGCCTGCAACGCGGGGCCGCCGTCGCCGGTGTAACCCTTCTGGCCGCTGCCGGCGACGGTGTGAATCTTCCCGTCCGGCGTGACCTTCCGCACGCGCTGGCCGGTGTATTCGCAGAACCAGATGTTCCCATCCGGCCCGCGCACAACGCCGAAGGGATTATCGATCTGCGCCTGTGTGGCCGGCCCGCCATCGCCAGCGGAACCCTTCGTGCCATTGCCGGCAAAGGTGGAAATGGTGGCAGCAGAAGCAGAGGTGTAAATCAAGGTGTTGGCGAGCACAAGCAGGCCGAACCGGCGGAGCGATAGCGTCATGTTGAGGAAAACGTAACACAAATGCCTCCATAGCCAAGAAAGTAGGGGCGGCGGTGGATTACCCGGATTAACACCCCGCGAACCAAACATGGGTGGCGGCAGGCATCCTGCCTGCCGTAGAGCCGGCGCGTCCCGCCCGGCGGGAGAAAACGTCCGGCCGCTTGATCCTGTGCGAACAACCTCAGGTCCTGGAACTTCTCACGCCCATCCGGGCGGCAAGATGCCTGCCGCCACGGCACACCGGCACCGCCATCAGCTCGTTTACAAAAAAAGACGCAAAGGGGAGGGGCGCTCACACCTTTGCGTCGGGGAATTGAAGGGCTGGTTCAGCCCGCGTTCATCCCAAGGAGGAACATGATGTTGTTCGGGGTCTTCTTGAGCTTGTTGAGCAGCAGTTCCATCGCCTCGACGGGCGGGACGCCGGTGAGCGCGCGGCGGAGCATGACGATCTTGTTGTACTCGTCCGGATGATAGAGCAGCTCTTCCTTGCGGGTGCCGGAGCGCTCGACATTGATGGAGGGGAAGATGCGGCGATCCACGAGGCCGCGGTCGAGATGCACCTCCATGTTACCAGTACCCTTGAACTCTTCAAAGATGACTTCATCCATGCGGCTGCCGGTATCCACGAGGGCGGTGGCCATGATGGTGAGTGAACCGCCTTCTTCGATGTTACGGGCCGCACCGAAGAAGCGCTTGGGCTTGTGCAACGCGTTGGCATCCACGCCGCCGGAAAGGATCTTGCCGGAATGGGGCTGGACGGTGTTGTAGGCGCGGGCGAGACGGGTGATCGAATCGAGCAGGATGACGACATCCTTCTTGTGCTCGACCATGCGGCGGGCCTTCTCGATGACCATTTCGGCGACCTGCACGTGACGCTCGGGGGGTTCGTCGAAGGTCGAGGCGATGACTTCCGCCGGTTTGCAGGACCGCTCCATGTCGGTGACTTCCTCGGGGCGCTCGTCGATCAGCAGGATGATGAGGTAGGCCTCGGGGTTGTTCTTGATGAGGGCATTGGCCAACTTCTGGAGCAACACCGTCTTGCCAGTCCGGGGCGGAGCGACGATGACGCCGCGGGTGCCCTTGCCGATGGGGCAGACGAGGTCGAGCACGCGGGTGGACAGCTCGGTGGGGTCGGTCTCGAGGATGAAGCGCTTGTTGGGGAAGAGCGGCGTGAGATTGTCGAAGTGCGTCTTCTCCTTGGCCTTGTCCGGCTCCATGTGGTTGACGGATTCCACCTTGAGCAGGGCGAAAAACTTCTCCTTCTCCTTGGGCGGACGGATCTGGCCGGCCACGAGGTCGCCGGTCTGGAGGTCGAAGCGGCGGATCTGCGAAGGGGAGACGTAAACGTCCTCCGGGCAGGGGAGGTAGTTGAACGCCTGCGAACGGAGGAAGCCGAAGCCTTCGCTGAGGACTTCCAGGACACCTTCGGCAAACAGGCCACCGGCGCTTTCAGCGTTCTTCTTCAGGATGGCGAAAATGACCTCCTGCTTGCGCAAGGTCCCGTAGTTCTCCACGCCCATGTCCTTGGCCATCTTGTTCAGATCGGCAATGGACAGGGCCTGCAGGGTCGAAATGGCGATGGGCGGGCCTTTCAGCTCGGGGGCGCTGCGCTCGACTGGCTCGGGGGCAGGCTTCGGCTGCGGCTTCTGCTTTTGCGGCTGCTGATGCTTCTGACCCTGCTGGGGCCGGGGGCCGTTGGGAGCCTTTTCGGCGAAGGGCCGGGCCGGTTCTGCGGGAGTAGCCGGCGGTTGCGG
>RFSE01000481.1 GCA_009924135.1 Pseudomonadota bacterium
GAAGAACTGTACGCGGTTCGGGCCATACGGGCCGGCGCGGCGGGCTATGAGTTGCAAACGACCACCGGGCTGGGGCCCAACGCGGTGTGGACGCCCGTGCGGGCTCCGGTAATGGTGGAGCAGGGGATGCAGGTCATCCATCTGCCGGACACCGGCTCTGTTCGTTTTTACCGCTTGATCCCTGCCGGTTCCACGCGTAATGCAAGCCCTCCGGTTAAGTAACTCTTTCATATCGTGCACGAACTTCTCCTGCACCTGCTGGGTGACTACGTCCTGCAAACTGAGCAGATGGCGCTGCGCAAGCTCCACAACTGGGGCTGGGCGGTCATTCACGCCTTGGTATATTCCGTGCCGTTCTTGCTTTACCTCAACATCGTCAACGGCAGTTGGACCCGTGGTTGGCTGGCGTGGGCGGTGATCGCCAGCACCCACGCCATCATCGACCGGCTGGCGGTGGCGACCACCATCTGTCGGCTGAAGAACCTGCTGTGGTTTGGCTCCGGCGCACCGGAGAAGGAGCAGCACACCGGATACGGCATCGAGACGCCGCCCTTCATCCGGTTTTGGCTGGTGGTCATCGTGGACAACACCCTGCACCTGATCATCAACCACGTTGCGCTGAATTACCTTAACCGGTAGGATCCGGAAATCAGGACGAACCCATGACGGACCGAACGATCTTTCGACTCAACCCCGCCAAGAACCCCTTCCTCGGCAACCTGCCCGAGGAAGCCATGGCGGAGTTGATGAACCTGAGCAAGATCCAGAATCTCAAGGACGGTGAGTGTTTCATTCGCGAAGGGGAACCGTCCGATTCGATCTACTTCATCGGCTGGGGCGAAGTGGCGGTGGTGAAGGGCGGCGTCGAAATCGACACCATGCGCACGGGCGGGGTCATCGGCGAAATGGGGGTGCTCAAGAAGGTCCCCCGCAGTGCGACCATCAAGTGCAAGGGCGAGGTGGAAGTGCTCCGGGTAGAGGCGGATGATTTTCTACGGATCCTCGATGGCCAGCCGGCCATTTGGCGCACCATGCTGATCGACCAGATGGGCAAGGTCACCTCGGTGGTGGGCCGCATCCAGCAGACCGACGAAGCCAAGCGCGTCGACG
>RFSE01000482.1 GCA_009924135.1 Pseudomonadota bacterium
CGGTGAGGGAGCGCCGCTGGCCGTGCGCGCGTATATTCCAGACCGACTGGCCACATACAACACCTCGGGATTGGCCACACCGAAAGCTGAGCCGCCGTAGGCAAACGCGTTTCCCGTCGTGCCCGAACCACTGCCCCCGACGATGCCCGGGCCGATCTCGGTGAGGGTGTCGCCCTGGTCAAATGATTCATATACAGAGTTGCCTCCTGCGATAACCAAACGCGTGGGAACCAGTGCGTTCAGACGCAGTGGCGTGACGAACTGGGGCCTGAACTGAGCCCCGCTGATCACGTTCAGGCCCACCGCCACGTTGCTGACCATCAGCCCGTTCCCATCGTAGGTGCGGCGGGAAAACTGCGTAAGGTCATCGAAGCTCGAATAAACGATGGCAAAACCAGAAACGCTCGCATTGTCCACGACCACATCACCGCCGTCGCCGGTAGTGATGGATGTCCAAACGGGGCTGTTCGCGGAATTTTGCCGGGGGGTGCCGTTGTCTTGCGCCCCGGCCAGCACAACATGGTTGAGACTGTCGTAAGCAATGCTGTGATATTCACCGATCTGCAACGTCCCGTTGACCGAGAACCAATCGCCGGTGTTGTTCGCCGGGCTGGTGCGCCGATACAAGCCACCGTCGCAGGCGTAAAGCAGGGTGCGGCTCGCATCGAAAACCATGGCCCGTGAGTCCGCATGGGGGGCGCTATTGTTGGCGGTGCCACCGCCGGTCGCGCCCAAGGAACTGGAGTGCGTCAGGTGGACCCACTGGCTACCAGCCGCCTGCGAAGCATCACCGCGAAAAGCACGCCCGCTGTAGTCATTGGCGCCGATGCCATTGGGGAATGAGCCTTGGTCATTGAGCCCCAATGGCTGGCGGTCGCCGGCAACGTAAACAAGATTAGGACTGCTGGGGTCCGCCACCAAGGAGAAGTGGATGCTACCTTGCTGGCCCGGATGGATGCCCATCGTCCCCGTGCTGCCCGGGCTGGTTTCCTGCGTCGTGGGGATATCCATCGCTGTCCAAGTGCCGCCCGCGTCCAACGACTGGAAGATCCCACCAAGCACGCCATTGGTAACGATGCCCACGAAGAGCGAGCCCGCCCGGCTGGCGC
>RFSE01000483.1 GCA_009924135.1 Pseudomonadota bacterium
TCGCCGGCTTCTTCAAGGCCGTGCTGGGCCCGGCCGAGAAGGAAATGTGGCTGGTCTGGGTCACCGCCACCGGCGGCGAGTATTGGAGCAAGCGCATCGTGAGCATCTCGCAAACGGAAGTCGTCGTGAACTGCCCGCAGGAAGGCGGCGGCACGCTCGACCAGACCGTCCAGATCGTCGAAATCCAGGAAATCCACCTCCGTCCCCAGGAAGGCTGACCCCATGAAGCTACGCACGATTTTGCTCTTCGGAGCACCCGGCTCCGGCAAAGGCACGCAGGGCAAGATCCTCGGCACCATCCCCGGCTACTACCATTGCGCCTGTGGCGATGTGTTTCGCAACCTGAACGCCGACAGCCGCCTGGGCCAGATCTTCCTCGAATTCTCCAGCCGTGGCGAACTCGTCCCCGACGAGGCCACCGTGGATCTCTGGCGCAACAACATTCAGGCCAACACCATGCTCGGCCGCTTCAACCCCGAGCGCGACACCCTGGTGCTCGACGGCATTCCGCGCAACGCCGCCCAGTCGAAGATGCTCCAAAACACCCTCGACGTCCGCGCCCTGCTCCACCTCACCTGCCCTGACCGCAACAAGATGGTCGAGCGCCTCCAGCGCCGCGCCCTGCGGGACAACCGCCTCGACGACGCCAACCTCGACGTGATCCGCAACCGGCTGGCGGTGTACGACCAGGAGACCAAGCCCGTGCTGGATTTCTACGGCCCGGAAGTCGTCCACGACATCAACGCCACGCAGACCCCCGTCGAGGTGCTCTGCGACATCCTGCGCATCCTCGCCAAGCTCTGACGTGGAACCGCAGTTCAACGAGTTCAAGGCCGCGGAACTCTACTGCCCCCTCTGTCAGACCTGCCAGCCCGTCCGCGAACGCCCCGCCGGGGAAGCCACGGAACTGCTCTGTTCCCGCTGCGGCACCATCGTAGGCCGCCACACCGTCGTGGACCACCGCCTCGGCCCCAAGCTCGCCCGCCTGGTCAGCGGACTATTCACCCTAAAAACGGCAGTAGCAGGCACGCTCCGCCGACGGTGTGGCAGTTAGTCACGCCGGAGGCATAGCATTTGTCGAGTTCTTCGGCCTTGGGGCA
>RFSE01000484.1 GCA_009924135.1 Pseudomonadota bacterium
CAGCGGCGACTTGCGCAAATGGGACGAAAGGAAATCCGCAACCGCGCGTTGCGGGGTGGCTGCTGCGACCGGGACGGTCGCGGTCCGGTTCATGGTGAGGGGTTGGACGAAGGTAAAAGGCAAAAGGGAGGCTGCCGTGGACCGGCACTTTTGCCTTTTGCCTTTATGCTTTTGCCTTACCTCACCCCTCATCCGGCCTCCATCCACCTTCTCCCCTCGCTCCGCGAAGGGAGAAGGCTCTCCAAGTGGCATCCCGGAGTGCAAGACACTGAGATGCTCCCGCGCCACTACCGGCACGCGAAGCACGCTCGACGCTGCCACGGGAGCAGCCTAAGCTGCTCACGGTGCACGAGATCGCGTTTCAAATCGGCAGCCTGTCGGTCCACTGGTATGGGATACTGGTGGCGTCCGGCTTCATGGCCGGGTACTGGACTGCCCAGCGGCGTGGGCTGCGCGATGGTCTTCCGCCGGAGGCGGTGGCAGACGTGGTGTTCTGGCTCTTTTTCGGCGGCATCGTCGGCGCGCGGGTCCTTTACGTCATCACGTTCTGGCGGGAAGAGTTCGCTGAGGAGCCATTATCGAAGATTTTCACCACCCGGAGCGGGTTCGTGTTTTACGGCGGACTCATCGGTGCGACGCTCTGTGGCATCGCGTTCGCGCTTTGGAAGAAGCTGCCCGTCTGGAAGCTCTCCGACGCACTCGCCCCAAGCGTCGCCCTGGGGCATGCGCTGGGCCGGCTCGGGTGCTTCATGACCGGCTGCTGTCACGGGCGCGCGTGCGACCTGCCGTGGGCGGTGCATTTTCCGGAGGACCACCCGACGCATGGCGTGGGCGTGCATCCGACCCAGCTCTACGAATCAGGCCTCAACTTCGCCCTCTACGGCGCGCTGGCGTGGTTTTACCGGCGGAAGAAGTTCGACGGACAGGTCTTTGCGGTGTATCTCATGGCGTACGCGCCAATCCGTGCGCTCGTGGAAAACTTTCGCGGGGATTACGCGCCGGCCAAATTCGTCGGCCCGCTTTCGCCCGGACAATTCGTCAGTGTGGGCATCTTCGCGGCCGGCGCGACTCTTTACTTTATCCTGCGTCAACGCA
>RFSE01000485.1 GCA_009924135.1 Pseudomonadota bacterium
AATGCCCGGCCCGGCGGCGCTGCCGCGCTGGGGGTCATTGACGGAGCCGCCGACACGGCCCCTGGCTTCAAGAATTGGAAGCATTCACACGCTCGAATTACAGCGCTTGAATCGCAACTGGCGAAGTTCCCGGAGAAGAGCCAGCAGGAAATTGCGGACCACGTAGGATGCTCGCAACAGTACATCGCGAAACTGAAGGCAGATATTACAACCAGTTGTAATATCCCCGCTACCCGAAAAGACTCCACAGGGAAAAATCGCCCAACGGCCTACAAGCCAACTCCGCCCGCACCCCCTGCGGCTTCACAAAAGCCCGCCGTGGCCGCGCACACTGTCACCACCGCGAAGCTTGAGGAGCTGGCCGCGCAAGTTTTCGGCGAAGGTGCATTGCCACCCCTGGCCGGCCTGAGTGACGCAGAGAAGCGCACCGCCCTCGCCCGTGAATTCTGGCAAGCTCACCTTGACGTGCCCGGCGCGGAAGTGTCCGCCGCCGATGCTCACGCGAAGCACTGGCGGCGAGCCGACAAATTGACCGGCGTCTTTGCGACCATCGCAGCCTATCGCCAGCAACGGGCGGACGCCTTCCTTGGCCGCCCGCCGACAGACACAACCGACAGGATGCCGCGCGCCGCGTTCAATGAGTTGCACCCTCGCCAGCAACTTGAGTTTTGCCGTAACGGCGGACAAGTCACCGACTAAAATCACCGACTAATTTCAGAACCAAAAAAGCACCATGCAAACATCACCCCTCCACCCCAGCCCGTGGCACGCCGACGTGCAACAGCACTCTCTCTCTCTCGCTGCCGAGGCCGAGCTTGTCGAAATCGAAAAGAAAGCCGCAGAGGCAGCCGCGCAAGCCAAGGCCAAGCTGCGGCAGGCCGCCGCCCGGCAAGCTGAGTTTCACCGGCTCATCGAATGCGGACGCGCCGCATGGGAAAAGCTACAGAATGCGAGGGACCAAGCCGGCATACTTGCCGCGCGCCGTACCGTTGCTGCCGAGAGGTTCGACGCCCTCATCGGTGGCGAGGCTCTCACGACCAGTTGGCATCGGGAATTGAAGATCGACCCGCTGGTTGATTCCCACATGTACGGT
>RFSE01000486.1 GCA_009924135.1 Pseudomonadota bacterium
TGGTAGGGCGCGTCTGTCCCCAGCGCGCCGGTTGGGCGAACGGAAGGCCCGGCGGCGCGCTGCGGACAGCGCGCCCTACCTTCCTTCTCCCTTCCTCGGAGGAGGGGAGAAGGTGGCCGAAGGCCGGATGAGGGGTGAGGCCGCTGGTGCCAACGTGGAAACCCCTCACCCCGGCCCTCTCCTCTCATCCGATGAAGGGAGAGGGAGAAGAAGCACGCTGCTGTCTGACAAGCCGGCTTGCTTCCTGCCAGGGTAAACGGGTTTGCGCCTTAATGGGCCGGAACACCCGGCTGAAGCCGGGGGCTAATGGGAACTGTGGCGCGGGAGAGGCATCAGGGAATGCCGGCTTTGGTTGCAGCGGCGGGGTCAATAAGCCGTAGGGCGTTGGTGGCGGTTGCGCGCACCTGTGTCTCGGGGTCATCCAAGAGCTTGATCAGTTGGGGCGTCGCACTGATGGCATTGGTGGTGAACTTGCCCAGCGCTCTCGCCGCGAACCAGCGGCCTCGCCAGTCCGAATAGGTCAATTGGTCGGTCAAAAAGGGCACTGCTATTTCCGGTTGGCGGGCAATCCGACCCAAAGCCCCGCACACATAGTAGCGTTCGGGCTGTCCACCGCTCTGACCCAGTTTAATCAAGGCGGGAATGGCCGCTTCGGCCGCCGGCCCCATCAGAGAAATGCATTCGGTGATCACATACCGTTCATCACTCGTTCGGCAGCGTGACAGGATGACCAACAACTCCGGCAACGCACTTTGCGCTTTTGGCCCTAATATATGGAAGCCTCGCCAAGCCAGATCTTTTTTGAACCAAGGCTCTCTTACCAACGGTTTGTCGATGCCGACTCGCTCAGCCAAAGCATTCACCTCGCGCCGCCAAGGTTCGTCCGGCGCTTTCAGAATTTGCAGCAAGACCGGCAAGGCATTGGTGCCGATCTGGCGAACCGCTTCGTCGCACTCATCGCTCACTTTAGGATCGTCCCCATGCTTGTCCAGATGCTCCAGCCATTGGGTCAACGTGCGCCCGGCATATTCCGGCTCGCGCGGGCCTTTGGGCATCCAACCCCA
>RFSE01000487.1 GCA_009924135.1 Pseudomonadota bacterium
GAATTTAACTGGCCCGAAGATCTGAGTGGTAAGCCCTGAAAAATACCCAAGCTGCGACCCGGTGGAGATGAGGTTCCCAATGGTAATTTCCGTGGCCGTAGTGATGTCGGCGGTGTTCCCAGAGGTGGCACCTATGTCTGAAAGTCCTTGCGAACCAGTGGTGACGCCTGGGGTCGGAGGCACAGGCGTAGTCGGTGCAGGTGCCGGGGCCGCAGTGGGAGTCGGAGTGGGCGGAATCGAGAGGGTCGCCGAATCCGCGATGGCTCCGGTGCCCGCCGGTGACTGGGTGAAGGAAATCAATAGGCTGGCAGGGGCAGGCGTAGGTGTGAGAGTCGGGTTGAAGGTTCCCGCAGTGAATTGGCCGAGAATATAAAAGCTCCTGGCTCCGGACTTGTTTTGTGTTTCGACGATCGACGTGGAAACAAAGGAACCAAAAGTGCCGTTGCCGAATGAAAAGCTTCCGGGGGTCGACACGGTGAATTTAACTGGCCCGAAGATCTGAGTGGTAAGCCCTGAAAAATACCCAAGCTGCGACCCGGTGGAGATGAGGTTCCCAATGGTAATTTCCGTGGCCGTGTTCCCGCTGATGCTCCCAGCGCTGGCAGAGGCGCTGATGCGGGCATAAATCAAAGTGGTGCCGACTGAGCCGTCGGTGGGAGTGAGCGTTTCCGAGGTGTGCCAGATGCTGCCGTCTTGAGACAACTCCACACCCGTCGGCGCGGTGACGACGAGGTTCGCCGTCAGCGGCCCGCCGCTCAAAAAAAAGAACTTCGCCGGGGTGGACGCCGTGCCTGCCGTGGTCGTTCCCAAAGCGAGCGAGGTCACGTTGACACCGATGGGTTCCACATAGGTGTAGAGGGTGTTCGCCGTATTGGCCCCGCTGGGCGCAGTGACGACGACGCTGACGGTGCCGGCCGCATGCGCCGGGGTGGTGCAGGTGATGGTGGTGTCATTCACCACGTTAACAGCCCGTCAAAAAACGCCCCGTTTCAGAATTTGACTTCCGTTTTCGCCGCCGCGCCACGGAGGCGCCCGCAAACTTTCCTGAAGCGCCCCGA
>RFSE01000488.1 GCA_009924135.1 Pseudomonadota bacterium
GCCGCGTTGACCGCCACGGCGTGCGGAATGTCCGCGCTGAGGACCGCGACATCTAGGTGGTTGGTCCAGGCGGCGACGCCCGAGGGAAGGTATTTGATGGTGGTGAAGTCCGCGTCCGGTCCGTTCCAAGTCTCGCCGACGACGATCACGTTGTCGGAACCATCCACTGCCAGACTGACCGGATGGTCACCGCTGCCGGTGCGGTAATACAAGTTCGTCCACACGGGCGTCCCGTTGGCCGCATACTTCAGCGTGATGAACTGGGCGTAGCCATCCTGAAGCACGGAGCCGAGCACCAGCACGTTGTCGGCGCTGTCCACGGCCACGGTCAGACCACCGTCGTCGCCGCTGCTGTTCCCGTCGAAGGTGTTGGTCCACAATGGCAGGCCAGTGGCGGCCGCATACTTCACTGTGAAGATCTCCTTATTCGTCCCATTGAACGCCGTGCCAGTGACCAATACATTGAAGGCGGAATCCAAGGCCAGAGACGCGGGAGTGTCACTTCCGGTGCCGGTGCCGCTGGTGACGTTGGTCCACAGCGGAGTGCCGTCGCCAGCGTATTTGATGGTGAGGTAGTCCGTGCCCTGGCCGGCAGGATTCCAATAGCTGCCTGTGACAATCGCGTTGCCAGCCGCATCCACCACCATGCCCGCCGGAATGTCGTCGGAGACATCATGGAAATAATTAGTCCACAGGGCTGATCCATCCGTGCCCGAATACTTGATCGTGACCCATTGCAGATCCGCAACTTCGCCAAAACTAATCTCCGACTGGCCAGTCACAAACACGTTGCCTGCGCCATCGACAGCCAGCCCCTTGACCTGCGCGGCTTGGTTAAACTGTCCGGTGGCATCGTAGAAATGATTCGTCCACACAACCGTTCCGTCGGCGGCATACTTCACCACCGTCATGCCATAAACGAACCGGCTGTCCTGCTCATCACCGGCCACGATGGCGTTGCCCGAGCCATCCACCACCACCTTGACGCCGGAACCGAGGTTCGTGGAGGCGGAACGCACCGCAGCCTGCACGCCGTCCTGATCCGGTG
>RFSE01000489.1 GCA_009924135.1 Pseudomonadota bacterium
GTCGGTGTGGCCCACATCCTCTCGACGTTCAACAACACCAACGTTTCGATCACCGACATGCAGGGCAATGTGATCGGCTGGTCTAGCGCCGGTCGCGTTGGTTTCAAGGGCTCCCGCAAGAGCACAGCCTTCGCCGCCCAACAGGTCGCACAGGATGCCGCGCGGCAGGCTATGTCGCATGGCTTGCGCGAGGTGGAAATCCGCGTCAGCGGTCCCGGTTCCGGCCGTGAATCTGCCATCCGCGCACTCCAGGCCATCGGCTTGGAAATCTCCACCATCAAGGACGTTACCCCGGTGCCTCATAACGGTTGCCGCCCTCGCAAAAAGCGCCGCGTCTAGTCCATCGACACTCAACTTTCAACTATCAACTAGCATGGCTCGTTATACAGGTCCCCGCGTCCGCGTCAGCCGCCGCTTTGGCATCCCCATCTTCGGCCCATCGAAGTATCTTGAACGGCGTAATTATCCGCCCGGCGTCCACGGCCCGAAAGGTTCCCGCCGCAAGAGCACCGAATACGGCCTTGGCCTGCTGGAAAAGCAAAAGCTCCGTTACTACTACGGCCTGCTGGAGCGCCAGTTCCGTAACGTTTACGAGAAGGCCCTCCGCCGCCGCGGCGTCACGGGCGAGCAGATGTTGCAGATCCTCGAGACCCGTCTGGACAGCTTGGTCTATGGATTGGGCTTTGCCACCACCCGTTCCGCCGCCCGCCAGATGGTCGGGCACGGTCACATCAAGGTCAACGGCCGCAAGGTCAGCGTCTCGTCCTACGCCGTGAAGGTGAATGACGTCATCGAAGTGAAGGACTCCAGCGTCTCACGCCAGCTCGCGACGAAGAACTTGGAATTGTCCACCGCCCGTGCGGTGCCCGAGTGGCTCACGCTGAACAAGGACGCCTTCAAGGGCACCCTGATCCGCGTGCCGTCCCGCGACGAGATCCACCCCATTGCCAACGAGCAAGCCGTCGTCGAATTTTATTCCCGCTAGTCAAACCGTCCCCGGTGTCGGGGACA
>RFSE01000490.1 GCA_009924135.1 Pseudomonadota bacterium
ATTGCAGTCCCACCATTACTTGCAGGTGCAGTAAAACTAACGGTAGCTTGGGTATTTCCTGCAACTGCAGTTACGTTTGTGGGTGCACCTGGAATAGTACTTGGAGTAACAGGAAGAATTGACGCATTTGAAGGATTACTGTTACCTGTGGCATTGGTTGCTGTTACGGTAAAGGTATAAGCTGTACCATTGGTTAATCCAGTAACGATACCACTGGTAGTTGCTGTGGTTACCGTTTTATTACCAGGATTTGATGTAATTGTGTATCCAGTGATTGCAGTCCCACCATTACTTGCAGGTGCAGTAAAACTAACGGTAGCTTGTGCATTACCTGCAACTGCAGTTACGTTTGTAGGAGTACTTGGAACAGTATAATTTATACATACCAAATTACTTGATTGACCAGTTAATAAATTATAGGTTCCAGATGGACAAGTAATAAATGTACTTGAATTTGCTGGACAATATGACCCAGCGGGGCATAGAATGGCACTACCAGATTTTGCTGGACAATATGATCCTGCAGGACATGGAATTGCATTGCCAGAATTTGCTGGACAATATGATCCTGCAGGACATGATATCGCACTACTAGAATTTGCTGGACAAAAAGATCCTGCAGGACATGGTATCTGACTATTATATGTTGGACAATAATAACTAGGTGGGCATATTGTAAATACATACGGAGTTCCTAAAAATTTACCTGCTATATTATATGAGATAGGATAAATCGTAATTGAATAAATAGATGGATCTGAAGTCCAATTTATATCTACTTTATTGTTAGTTTTTGAAATAGGAATAATCATATTAGTACCAGTTTTTACAGCTATAAAATCTAAATTTATAGTTATCCCATTTAAACTAGTAGAAGATAACGATCCTGAATAACTTATTGTGGCTGTCGTAGCAGATACTTTGGTAATGCTAGTAATAGTAATTGGACAAGATAGTTGTGAATTTTGGGTTGATGATGTTTTGGTAGCAGTTATTAATACT
>RFSE01000050.1 GCA_009924135.1 Pseudomonadota bacterium
GCGTGGCGTCGAGGAAGCCCGCCTGCACGTCGCTGAAGCGGTAGCCCTTCGCGTGCTGTTGCGGCGCGCAGTCGCGCAGGACCTCGTTGAACTCCTCCAGCGCGCCCGTGTCGATCAGCGCGATGCGACCGTTCTTCAGGCGCGTCGTGCCGTTGCCGGAGAGGATGAGCCGCTGGATGTCGGCGGCTGAAAACTTCTCGCCATCCGCCGAGGCCAGCGACATCTCGACATCGAACCACCGCTCGCCCGAGGGCCGGATCTCGAAGCGCGGTTCGAGCCGTTCGAAGTTCTTCGTGGTGCTGTGCTGCAACCACTCTTCCAGCGAGACTTCCCATTCCTTCTGCCAGCGCGGGTAGTCCTTCGCGAAGAAGCGCACGACGTTGCTCTCGCCGTGAAGGTTCCAGCGGCCCTGTGGGTCGGGGCCGTTGAAGCCCGCGCGGCGCATCCGTTCCCCCGCCGCGACTTCCGCGCCGAAATCGCGCGTGGAGTAGCGGGTCGTGCACTTCGGGTCGGGCAGCCAGAGGGACTCGTCCTTCGACGTTACGCCCACGGTCATGATGCGCGGGCCGTACGCGCACTGGAGCTGCGCCTGCACCTGCGCCAGCCCGCCGTTGAGCGCGAGGATGAAACGCGGCGATTGCGGCTCCAGGGTGAACTCATCAATGCCAAAGTTCGAATCCACTTCGCTCTCGGCTTCGAGCACGACCAGCTCCTGGCTGAGGAAGAGCGGCACGCGGGCGCGGGGCAGTTTCATCGGCTCGCGGAACAGCGCGCGCCATTGCTTGGGCAGGCCCACCGGCTCCAGCGAATCGCCGCGAAACGCCCAGAGCGATTCACCCGCGATGAGCGTGGGCGGCCGGAGCTTGGGCGGGAGGTTCAGGCGGATTTCGCCCGAGGTTTCCAAGGTCACCTCAACCGGTACGCGCCAGGACGTTGACCCAATCGTCAGCGGCTGGCCGCGTCCGAGCACCACGCGCGGGTGGCCGCCCAGCACATCCAGCAGCTCGGTCAGCTCGTAGAGGTTGAGCATGAGGCCGCCGGGCGTTTCGTTGTCGGCCAGTTGCTCGGCCTTGTCCAGCAGGCGGGTGTCCTCGGCCGAGAGGGCGAAGGGCTGGTTCATCGGCAGCGCGCTGAGCGGCACCCGGCCGCGCGCCCATTTGCCCTCAAACGTGACCATCACCTTCCCGCGCTCCAGGCCCGCCGCGAAGGTCGGGGGCAGGATGACGGAGATTTCCAGACGCTCGCCATTGGCCGCGCGTTTTAGCTTGGGACCCGGCTGCGGCTCGGGCTCGCGCAGAACGGGCCGGGGCGCGGAGAGCCGGGCGGGCAACGGCGTGGCGGTGTCGCTGCCCCGGGACGGCGCTTTCGCGCTGAGCAGGTGGTGCAGCCCGATGGCCACCGAGTGGGCGCAGATGATGCCGGACTCGCGCGACGCCCGGCAGGTGCAGAGGTTGTCGATGTCCACCGGGCCCTTGATGACCAGGCCCGCGCGATAGGACGAAGTGCCCTCCGCCACCACGCCCTTGAGCAGCGGTGGCGTCCAGTTCGAGGAAAGGACCTTCCCGCCCGCCAGCAGGCCGCGGGCGTTCTTGACCGCTTCCCAGCCGGCGGACTTCGTGAAGAAAGCCTCCGTCAACTCGTTGAAACTCATCCGCGCGACTCTGCCGGACGCAGCGGGTCGCTGGCAAAAAGTTTTCCCGGAAATGACGGTGCGGGCAGCGATATCACCGGCGCAACTTTTGTGGCCCGACGGGTTTGATGCTATGTTCGCCGCACATTTCAACGCAACCGCACGCCCTGCCAACCAATGCACTCCTTTAATGCGCTACGCCTCATCCTCCTCGTCGCGTGGCTCCTCGCCAGTCCCGCTCCGGCCCAGGATACCAAAGCCCTGATCACCAACGCGCCACTGACGATCCTCGAGCGGTTTGAAGCCCGCTCCGGGGCCGTCCTCATCAAGGCGACCGGACCCGTGGGGGCCTTTTCCCTCCAGGCAGCGACGGTGTCCGTGACCTGCCGGGAGACCACGGATGTGGGGGCGGGCCGACGGGAACGCGGGGTCGTCGTCACGCTCCAGCGCGGTGAGCGCGAACAGGACACGACGGTCATTGATTACAATGAACTGGAGACCTTCCTGGCCGGACTCACCTACATCAGCCGGGTGGATTCCAACGTCGCGCCCCTGCCCAGCTTTGAAGTGAGCATCAAAACCCGCGGCCAGTTGCGGGTCTTCATCTACACCAGCAAGACCCGGCCCGGCTCCTTGCAGATCGCGCTGCATGACGACTGGACCGCCAAACCCCGGTTGCTGCTCAGCCCCAGCCAGCTCGCCGAGTTCAAGCTGCTCATCGAGGCGGCCAAGGCCAAGCTCGACGCCCTGCATCCAGACCCATGACGGAGACGGTGTCGCGCGAAGGCCGCGAAGAGAGCGAAGGTGAAGAAGCTGCGAGCCCACCGCCTTCCCTCTGTGTTTAATCTGTGTTCATCTGTGGCCAAACACGCCTTCCCCGAATTTCGCCTTGCCCGTCGCGCCGGAGCGTCGAGAGTGTGACCCCATGAAAGCATTCTTCCGGGCCTGCCTGCTGGCCGCGCTGTTTCTTTGCGTTCCTTCGCTTCGGGCCGCCGACACCGATACCAACACCGCCTGGCTGGCGGAACATTACACCAAGTACGAGCACCGCATCCCCATGCGCGATGGCGTGCGGCTCTTCACGCGCGTGTACGTGCCCAAGGACGAATCGCAGAAATGGCCCGTCATCCTCACGCGCACGCCGTACGCGCTGAAACCTTACGGCTCCGACAACTACACCGATCCATCCGGCTCGTTCCTCACGCTGGCGAAGGACCGCTTCATCCTCGTCACGCAGGACGTGCGCGGGCGCTACGGCTCGGAGGGCAACTACGTGCACGTCCGCCCGTTCAACCCGAACAAGGGCCCCAAGGACATCGACGAAAACTCCGACACCTGGGACACCATCGAGTGGCTCGTGAAACACGTGCCGAACAACAGCGGCCTCGTCGGCATGTTCGGCATCTCCTACCCGGGCTTTTACACGTCCATGGGCATGATCGACAGCCATCCCGCGCTCAAGGCCGCCTCGCCGCAGGCCCCGATCGCCGACTGGTTCATGGGCGATGACCTGCATCACAACGGCGCGTTCTTCCTCGCGCAGAACTTCGATTTCTTCTTCCGGTTCGCGCAGAAAGTCGAGGACCCGTTGCACGATGAATTCCGCAGCTTCAACTTCAAGACGCCGGATGGTTACGACTTCTTCCTGCGCATGGGACCGCTCGCCAATTCCGACAAGGTGCTCCTCAAGGGCCGGGCGCCCGAGTGGACCGAGTTCCTCACGCACCCGACCTACGACGACTACTGGAAGGCGCGCAACATCCGCCCGCATTTGAAGAACGTGCGCTGCGCCGTGATGACCGTGGGCGGATGGTTCGATGCCGAGGACCTCTTCGGCCCGCTGGAGACGTATCGCGCCACGGAGCGACAGAACCCCGGCATCACAAACCTGCTCGTCATGGGTCCGTGGGCGCACGGTGGCTGGGGCCGTGGGCCGGGCGACACGCTCGGCTCATTCAGCTTCCATGCAAAGGCCTCGGAGTATTACCGCGAGAAGATCGAGCTGCCGTTCTTCCGCCACTTCCTCAAGGGCGACACGAACTACACGACCACCGAGGCCCACATCTTCGAGACCGGCACGCACGTCTGGCGGAAGTTCGATGCCTGGCCGCCGAAGCAGGCCGTGCCGCGCACGCTCTACCTGCGGGCCGGCGGCACGCTGGCGTTCTCGCCGCCCACGGAAGGTACGGCCTTCGACGAATACGTGAGCGATCCCGCGAAGCCCGTGCCCTTCACCGCCGACCAGTCCACCACCTACCCGCGCGCGTATCCCATCGAGGACCAGCGCTTCGTGGCATCACGGACCGACGTGCTGGTGTACGAGACCGAGCCGCTGGAGGAGGACCTGACCTTCGCCGGCCCGTTGCACGCGACCTTCCATGTCTCCACCACGGGCACGGACTCCGACTGGGTGATCAAGCTCATCGACGTCTATCCCGGCGACTACCCGAACCCGAATCCGAACCCCGCGAACGTGAAGCTCGGCGGCGCGCAGCAGCTCGTGCGCGGCGACGTCTTCCGGGGCAAGTTCCGCAACAGCTTTGAAAAGCCCGAGCCATTCGTGCCCGGCAAGCCGGCGAAGATCGCCTTCGCCATCCCGGACGTGTGCCACACGTTCCGGCGCGGCCACCGCGTGATGATCCAGATGCAAAGCTCATGGTTCCCGCTCGTGGACCGCAACCCGCAGACCTTCGTAAACATCCCAACCGCCAAGCCCGAGGACTACCGCAAGGCCACCCAGCGCGTGTACCGCTCCGCCAGCGCGCCCACGGCGCTGACGGTGCAGGTGCTGCCAACGGGGAAATAAAGCTCCTTACTTGAGCCAATCAGAACAACCTCAACCGGGAGTCAGAAATTTCTCAGGAAAGCGGGTCGGGTATGTGCTCGTGGCCATCAGCTTCGAGTGTGTGCCAGTCCACTATTTTGTTTCCTGCGAAGCTAGCGTTGCGACTTGTGGCATCGCTAATTTATTATTCCTTTCCATTGGCCTGCTTTGTTGGACCGAGCCGAAAGCTACGCCCTATCGGTTCCGTCCGCTGGCTTTTGCCCTCTTTGCACTGGTCCTTCACATATTCTCAACGCACTGATCGTTGACCTTCATCCCATTTGCTGACACACAACCCCCATGAACTTGTCCGCCCTGCGCCTGCTTCCGTTAGTCCTGGCTTCGCTCTGCCTCGCGGCGGGTGCCGCTGATTACTTCCCGCCGCCGGACAGTGCGGGCGGCTGGCGCATGGCCACCAATGCCGCCCAAGCCCGCGCGCTCGCCGGCATGGACGCGGCGTGGTTGGACCGCGCGTATCAGGTCTGCGAGCGGGGCACGCAGAACGGCGGATTGCTCGTCGTACGCCGGGGGCATCTGGTGCTTGAAAAGTATTTCGGCCGCGCCAGCCGCAATGCGAACCCCGACATGGCCTCGACGGGCAAGGCGTTCACCAGCATCGCGTGCGGCGTCATGCTCAACGAGTTCCGCGACAAAATCCCGCAGGGCCTCGACACGAAGGTGTTTACCGAGAAGTTCCTGCCCGAGGCGCTGCCGCTGGATGACCCGCGTCGCGCGGACATCTCGCTCGGGCAGTTGCTGTGCATGTCCGCCGGCTACAACGGCGAAGGTCAGACGCCCTCCGCCATCGTGATGGGCCGCTCCGTCCCGCTCACCGCCAAGCCCGGCCAGAACATCCGGGACCTCGACCAGTCGTCGCTCAAGTGCGCGATGTGGACGAACGCCGGCGGCGGCTACTCCTACTCGTCACCCGCGCCGCACATCGCGTCCATCGTGCTGCGGCACGTGACGGGCATGGAATTGCAGGATTACATCCAGACGCGCCTGGCCAAGCCGATGGGCTGGGAATCGTGGGGTTACTGCCTCCAGCGCGGCGACTTCAAGATGCCGCACGCCAACGGCGCGGGCAGCACGGCCCTGCACGCCACGGACGCGCTGCGGTTCGGCTACTGCCTGTTGCGCAAAGGCCAGTGGAACGGCAAACAACTCGTCCCCGCCGACTACATTGAGAAGTGCCACTCGCCTTCGCCCTACAATCCGCACTGCCCGTTCAGCCTCCAGTTCGAGCACAACGCGGATGGCCACGTGCTGGGCGCACCGCGCGATGCGTTCTTCAAGTCCGGCGCGGGCGGCTTCTGCCTCTATGTGGTGCCGTCGCTCGACCTCGTCATCTACAAGCTCGGCGGGAAGGACAACCAGTACGACCACGCGCTCACCGGCCTGCCGCAGCCCGAGCAAAGCCACGACCGCGACAACTGGCAGCCCATCCCGCGCACCGGTTTCAACGAAGGCAGCCTCGCCGGCGGCGACGGCCTGTGGCGTGTGCTGGAGTATGTGTGCGCGGCGGTGCGGGATTAACTCCACGCGACGAAAGAGCATTCGCCGCGCGCCTATCCCGGCTCGACTTCTGCGCTGGTTTCTTCCGACACTCCCCGCATGGCAGTTCGCGCCCAACGCCCTTTGATTCGTCCGCTGGTTCAGCGGTTGCACGCCTATGTCCCCGGCGAGCAGCCGAAGATTCCCGGCCTCATCAAGCTCAACACCAACGAAAATCCCTACCCGCCTTCGCCCAAGGTCCTCGCCGCCGTGAAGGCCGCCGTGGACGGACGGCTCCGGCTCTACCCGAACCCGACCGCCGCCGCGTTGCGCGAACGCCTCGCGAAACTCCACGGTTGCGCGCCGGAGAACATCATTGTCGGCAACGGCTCGGATGAACTGCTCGCGCTGGCGACCCGGGTGTTTGTCGAGCCAAGCACGGAGTCCAAGGTCCAAGGTCCAAAGTCCAAGGCCCAAGCCAGTGCTTCGTTGGTGCAGTATTTCAATCCGAGCTACTCGCTTTATCCGGTGCTCGCGGAGATCGCCGGCACGGTGACCAATCCTGTGCCCCTCGGCGCGGACTTCGGCCTGCCAGCCCTCGCGGGCTTGGCGAAGAGCGGCTGGGATTTTAACGCGGCCCTTTCCCTCGTGACCACGCCCAACGCCCCGAGCGGCCACGGCTTCACCACGGCCGAGCTGGACGCGCTGTGCGCGAAGTCGAAGGGCATCGTGGTGCTGGACGAGGCGTACGTGGACTTTGCGCGTGAGAACGCCATGAGCCTCGCGCTCAAGCACTCGCACGTGCTGGTCTCCCGGACCTTTTCGAAGGCCTACTCGCTGTGCTTCCAGCGCGTCGGCTACTTCGTCGGCCACGCCGACCTCATCGCCGCGCTGGACAAGGTGCGCGACAGCTACAACGTCAACGGCCTGGGCCAGGTGGCCGCGCTCGCCACCCTTGATGACCTGCCGTACTACCGGCGCAACTTCCAGCGCATCATCGCCACGCGCGAGCAGGTCACGGCGGAGCTGACCGGTCTCGGCTGGGCCGTCCTGCCGAGCCAGACGAACTTCCTGCTCGCCCGGCCGACGCGTTACCCCGCCGAGGAATGGCTGGCCAAGCTGCGTGCGCAGAAGCTGCTCGTCCGCTGGTTCAAGTATCCCGAGGTGCGCGATTACTTGCGCATCACGATCGGCTCGGAGCCGGAGATGGAAGTGTTCGTCAAAACGGTGCGCAAACTCGGGGCAGGAAAGTAGGGCTGCGGGGACGGTTTTGAATCAGGAAAGCAGGAAGAACTGCTGTAAAGTAGTTCGCCCCCTACTGATGCACCGCACCTTTCTGATAGTCTCTTCACGAAGGAATACAGGAAGCTTTCCCTTCCTGCCTTCCTGCTTTCCTGATTCACCAGTTTTCCTTTCCGATTGCGCGAGGCGCTTTCAGCTTTCACATTGGCATCATGAAATTGAAGCTGCCCGCCCCGTTGTGCCTTGCCCTCCTCGCCGTCTGCCTTCCGGTTGCCGCCCAGGACGACAAGGCGGCGAACACCATCAGCGTCGAAGTCCCGGCCGCCGTGAAGACCGCGATCCAGAAGGAAGCCGACGGCGGACGCGTCGTGGAACTGAACCGCGTGAACGAGGACGGCAAACAGCAATACGAGGCCACAGTCAGCCATGAGGGCCTGGAATACGCCGTGCGCGTGGACCTGCGCGGCGTGGTCATCCGGGTGGAATTGAAGAACTACAACGACGCCGAGGATCAGAGCCCAAGCCAGCTCCCGGCGGCGGTGCGCGACGCCTTCAAGAAGCTCGCCCGCGGCGGCCCCGTGGAAAACACCCGCCGGCAACGGCTCGCCTTCACGTGTGAAGCACGCATCGACGGTCATCGCTACGCGCTCACCACGGACGAACAAGGCCGCCTGCTGAAGAAGGAACTCCAGCAGGATGAAAACGAGGGGAAGTAGTTCGGTGTGGCGGCAGGCGTCCCGCCTGCCGTAGAGGGCGGCATCTTGCCGCCCGGAATCGGGCCGCGATATTAGGCAGCCGAAAGAGTTTTCGTGCGCTTCCACCCGCCGGGCGGGACGCCCGGCTCTACGGCAGGCGAGGACGCCTGCCGCCACGGGCCTGCCACCACGGGTTACTTCTTCTTGAAGTAAAGCTCCTCCGCGTTCCACGAGACGCGATAGCTGGTCAGCACCGTCGGACGCACGTTGCCGAGGTCGGCGCGGTAGGCGGCGATGCGATGGGCGCTCACCGTGTAGATGTAGGGCAGTTCGCGCGAGAGGATTTCCTGCACCTCATCGTAGATGGCCTTGCGCTTGGCGAAGTCCAGCGTCTTGAGCTGGTCGTTCATCAGCTTGTCAACGCGCGCTTCCCACGCGGTGGCCGGCTGCTTCTGCTGCGGGAACCACATGTGTGTGAAGCCGTCGGACTTGAGCACGTTCAGGCTCGACGCGGGATCGCTCGTGCCCCCGCCGAGCGAAAGGAGGATGGCCTCGTACTCAAACGAATTGTCGATCTTGTCCACCAGCGTGTTGAACTCGATGGGCTGGTAGTTGACCTTGAACCCCAGCTTCTTGAGGTCGGCCTGGATGACGATGGCCATCTTGTCGCGCGTGTTGTTGCCCGTGTTCGTGTTCAGCGTGAACTCAACGACGTTGCCTTCGGCGTCGGTGAGCTGGCCGTCACCCTTGCGGTCCTCGATGCCGATCTCCTTCAGCAGCGCCTTGGCCTTGGCCACGTCGTAGGCGTACTTGACCACATTCGGGTTCCGCCACTTCTGGTACGCCGTGGAGACAAACCCGTCCGTGCCCTCGCCGCGCCCGGCGAAGATGGACTTCACGATGCTGGGCCGGTCAATCGCATGCTGCACCGCCTGGCGGAACTTCGTGTTCAGGAACCACTTCGCGTGCTTTGGGTCCACGAGCGGCTTGGCGGTAAGCTGGGCGGCCCCGTTGGGCTCGGCCAGCGTCACGGTGGCGGCGTCGAACTTCACGGTCACCGGCAGAGTCATGCCCTGCGTGAGCGTCACGGATTTTTTCTGCTCCGGCCCATTTCCGATGCTCAGCGTTAGGTCCACGGAGCCGAGGAAAGTACGGGCGGTGTCGGGGAGCTTGGAAAGCTTCTTCTTCTCGATGGTGAGGTGGGCGTCCGGCTTATCCACGGAGAACTTCACCTGGGCGACCCAGTTGGTGTTGAGATTGAACCAGACGAAGCTCTTCTCCGGCCCGACGCCGAGCTGCTCCAGCTTGAACCGGTCCGATGCCGACTCCGTTTTGAAGCGTTCATACTCGTCCGGCCGCACGTCCTCGAAGACGTCGCTCTCGCCCTTGAGAAAGCGCAGCGACATCGCGTTCATGTCGGGCACGGTGGTGTAAATGACGTTGTCGAGGTACGGCAGGCGGGTGCCGGCTTTGTCCACCTCGAAGAAGTTGGGATTGCGCTCGAGCAGCGTGAGTTCGCCGGCCTTGAACTGCTTGAGCTTGAACGGCCCGCTGCACACCAGCTTGTCCGGCGCGGTGTCGATGCCGTAGGCGGACTCGAACTTGCCCTGGGCCACGGATTTGGCCAGCACGTGCTTCGGCAGGATGGGGATGCCGCCCCACGCTTCCTCAAACGGAGCGTAAACATCCGGCGTCACAATCCGCACGGTGAGATCGTCTACTTTTGAAACCGCGAACTTCTTGCCATCGATGGTGAACAGGTCGGCGGTGGCGCTGACGATCTTGGGGTTGTAGATTACGTCGTTCCAGGTGAACACCACGTCATCCGCCGTAAGGGGGTGGCCATCACTCCAGACCAGGCCCTGGCGCAGGTGGAACGTCCAGGTCTTCTGGTCCTCGGCGACTTCCCACTTGTGGGCCAGCGAGGGTTTCACCTTCTCGGTGGGGGCATCCAGGTCCGTGAGGCCGAGGAAGAGGAAGCGGATGATGTCGCGCGAGGTCTGCTCGTTTTCCGTGATGGGGTTGAAGGTCTTGGGATCCCCGAAGGTGGCGATGACCAGGCGGCCCCCGCGAATGCCGGGCTGGCAATCAGCCACCAGCGGCGGCACGGGCAGCGCGCCCTGGGTGGACGAGGCACCGGAGCCGCCGGGCTTTCCGCCTGGGGCGTTGGCCTCATCCTTCTTGCAGCCGGAGAAGAGCAGCGTCGCCACGGCGGCGACCACGAGACAGAGTGAACTGGTTAGCGTGCGAGTCATGGGAGGAAGATTTCCACCAGCGCGCGGGTGAGTCGAGTAAACAGTCTGCTTTGAAGCTTGGAGCCGGGCCGGACCGTCAATAGGCTTCACGCGCACATGGGCACGTTCATTCTAAAACGTCTGCTGCACATGATCCCGATCCTGCTCGGGGTCTCGCTGCTCACGTTCCTGCTCATGTCGCTCACGCCCGGCGGTTACCTGCAAAGCCTGAAGCAGAATCCGCAGATTTCCCCCGAGACGGTCGAGAAGCTCCTCGCCAAATTCCACCTCGATAAGCCGTGGTATGTCCAATACTGCTACTGGCTCAAGAATGTCGCAGTCGGCGACTTCGGCTACTCGGTCCAATACAAGATCTCCGCCACCGACCTCATCACCGCGCGGCTGTGGAACACCTTCTTGCTCTCCTTCTTCGCCACCGTCGTGGCGTGGTTTGTGGCGGTGCCGCTGGGCATCTGGGCGGCGGTGAACAAGGATTCGCTGGTGGACCGCGCCTGTTCCCTGATTGCGTTCGCCGGCCTTTCGATCCCGGAAATCCTCCTTGCGCTGCTGGCGTTGATGTTCGCGGCAGCCACCGGCTGGTTCCCCATCGGCGGAGCCCAAGGCTCGCTCTATGACCTGATGACGCCGACGGAACGGTTTTGGAACCGCGCGCACCACCTCGTCCTGCCGGTGCTGGTCCTCGCCGCAAGTGAACTCGCCGGCATCATGCGCCAAATGCGCTCCAACCTGCTGGACACCCTCCGCGCCGAATACGTCACCGCCGCCCGCGCCAAGGGCCTGCCGGAAGGCTGGGTGATCTACAAGCACGCACTGCGCAACGCGATCAACCCGTTGCTCACCATTTTCGGCTACTCGCTGGCCCACCTGCTCAGCGGCGCGTTCATCGTCGAGAACATCATGGCCTGGCCGGGTCTCGGCCGCCTGACCATCGAGGCTTATTCCGCGAAAGACTCGATGCTGGTGGTGGATTCCGTGGTGATGGCCACCGCGCTGCTCATTGTCGGCAACTTCGTGGCGGACCTCATGCTGGCATGGAGCGATCCGCGGATAAGGTTGAAGGAATGAAAGCTCCAAGCTCCAAGTTCCAAATCCCAAATAAGCTCCAAGCTTCAAGCTCCCAAGGGCTTGCCTGGCTCATCGGCATCCTTGGTAACCGTTGCGGTTTGGAGCTTGGATTTTGGAGCTTCTTTGGAACTTGGCGCTTGGGATTTGGAGCTTCGTCCATCGCATGAGCGAGCCCGCCCCCAACCTGCCCCTCTCGCCGCGCCAGCTCTTCTGGAGGCGGCTCCGTGCGCGGCGCGCGGCGATGGCCGGGGGCGTGATCCTCGCCGTCCTTTACCTCACTTCGATCCTTGCCGGTTTCGTCGCCCCCTATCACTACGAGACGGATGACCGTGACCGGTTCTTTCACCCGCCCATCCTGCCGAAGTTCGACGGCTTGCGGTTCGTCGTCCCGCGCTGGGAACAGCAGGCCGGTCAGTTCAAGTACGCCCCGGTCCCCGGCGACGTGAAGCCGTTGCACTTCTTCGTGAAAGGCGACAAATACCTCCTCTTCGCCCTGATTCCCTGCCAGACGCACCTCTTCGGCACCGGCGAAAAGAACTACCCGATCAACCTCTTTGGCACCGACCAGTTCGGGCGCGACGTATTCTCGCGCATCCTCTACGGCTCGCAGATTTCGCTGAGCATCGGCCTGATTGGCATCACGCTGTCGTTCACCTTCGGCATGTTGAATGGCGGCATCTCCGGGTACTTCGGCGGGCGGATCGACACCGTCATCATGCGGGTGTGCGAGCTGATCATGTCCATCCCGTCGCTCTATCTCATCATCGCGCTGCGCAACACCTTTCCGCCCAACATCTCCTCCACCGAAGCCTACGCGATGATCATTGTAATCCTGAGCTTCATCGGCTGGGCGAGCATGGCACGCGTGGTGCGGGGCATGGCGTTGAGCCTGCGCGAGCGGCAGTTCGTCCTCGCGGCGCGCGCGATGGGGGCGACGCCGTGGCGCATCATCACGCGGCACATCCTCCCGAGCACGTTCAGCTACGTCATCGTGGCCGCGACCCTGAGCGTGCCTTATTACATCCTCGGCGAAGTGGTTTTGAGCTACTTGGCCGTGGGCATCCAGGAACCGCAGGCGAGCTGGGGTAACATGCTCACCGCCGCGCAAAACTCGGAACATCTCCGCAGCTACCCCTGGCTGCTCGCCCCCGGCGCGGCCATCTTTGTCACCGTTCTGGCTTTCAACTTCCTCGGCGACGGCTTACGAGATGCGGCAGATGCTAAAAGCTGAATTCGATCAACCACAGAGACACAGAGAGCACAGAGCCTGCATGAAAACTATTTTCGCCTTCCTCCCTGTGCTCTCTGTGCCTCTGTGGTGAAAACTATGCCTCTCCTCGACATCCGCAACCTCCAGCTCGAATTCGGCACCGGCAAGGACGCGCTCCGCGCCGTGGACGGCGTGTCCTTCACCATCGCGGAAGGCGAGACGCTTTGCCTCGTCGGCGAGAGCGGCTGTGGCAAGAGCGTTTCCGCCCTCTCCATCGCCCGCCTCGTGCCCACGCCGCCCGCGCGCTACGTCGGCGGCGAGATTCTGCTCAACGGCCGCGACGTGCTGAAAATGGACCAGCGCGAGCTGCGCTCCATCCGGGGTGGCGTGGTGAGCTACATTTTCCAGGAGCCGAGCGCTTCGCTCAACCCGGTCTTCCGCGTCGGCAACCAGATCAAGGAATCACTGAAACTTCACCGCCCCCAGTTCGCCACGGACGAGGAAGTCATCCGGCTGCTGAAACTGGTCGGCATCCCCGCGCCGGAATCGCGCATCCGCGATTACCCGCACCAGATGTCCGGCGGCATGCAGCAGCGCATCATGATCGCGATGGCGCTGGCCAGCGAACCGAAGCTCCTCGTGGCCGACGAACCGACCACTGCGCTGGACGTGACCATCCAGGCGCAAATCCTCGAGCTGCTGCGCGAACTCAAGCAACGCCTGCGCATGAGCATCCTGCTCATCACGCACAACCTCGGCATCGTCGGCGACATCGCCGATCGCGTGGCCGTGATGTATGCCGGGCAGATCGTGGAGCTGTCCCCCGCCCGCGCCCTGCTTCAGCGCCCGTTGCACCCCTACACGCAGGCATTGATGAACTCCGTGCCACAGCTCGGCCACGAGCTGGACCGCCTCCAAGCCATCCCCGGCAATGTGCCCAACCTCGGCCAGTTCCCCAGCGGCTGCCGTTTCCACCCGCGCTGCCCCAAGGCGCAAAGCGACTGCTCGCAGAAAGCCCCGGAGCTGGTGGAAGTCGAGCCGGGGCGGTGGGTACGATGTCCGTATTGGAAGTAGATTATAGTGCATCCGAGCGGAGGCGGGACGCCTGACGCCACGTTGGTAGGGCGAGACTCCCGTCGAGCCCCCATCTGCGGACGGAGTCGGCGCGAGCGCAGCGAGCATCCCGGTACTTTGTGGCCTCACACCCGGCCGACGGCAAACCACGCTAGTAAGTCCATCGGAACCCTGCTGCACTGCCGACCCTCGTTGCGTTCCGTCCGGGCGGCAGGATGCCGCCCTCTACGTCAGGCGGGACGCCTGACGCCACACCAGAATGGCGACCCGATCTATTTCCCCGTGCCCGCGAGCAGCGCGCTGGCCTTGAGCTTCACCGGTTCCACCTGCGCCTGCTTCTTGGCCGGAAAAGCGGCCCCGCCCATCTCCTTCCACGCGCTCTCCACCTGCATGGTGATGAACTGGCCGAGGTAAATCGCGATGCGGTCGTCCTTGCGGAGGGTTTCCCTGATGGTGTCGGCGGCGGCCTGCACTTCGGCGGCGGTCTTGCCGGCGTCCTTGAGCTTTTTCACCTCGGCGAGGAGGGACTTGAAATAGAGCTGCTGGTTCACCAACACCTCGGGGCCGCCGCTCGGACCGTGGGCGGGGCAGACTTTCAAGGGCTTGAGCGCAATGACGTGGTCGAGGGTCTTGATCCATTCGTGGATGTTGCCGTCGCCGGTGTAGTTGTAGGGGCCGTTCACGCAGGCGTCGCCGGTGAACACGATGCGCTCCTTGGGCAGCCAGCCCCAGCCGTCGCCGTGCGTGTGCGCGGTGCCGAAGTGGTGGAACTCGATGCGGTGGGTGCCATCGTCGAAGTCGAGCTGCTTCTCGAACAGCAGGCTGGGCGGGCGAAGCTTGCTGGCGGCGACGTCCTTGCGGCCCTTCGCGGCGTCCTCCCAGCGGCCCGGTCCCTTGCCGGTGAAATAGTTCGTCTCGTATTTCTTCATCTCCGCCAGCACACCGACATGGCCGACGATGGTCGCGCCCGCCTCGTGCATGACCTGGTTGCCGTAGGCGTGATCGCCATGGTGATGCGTGTCGAAGGCGAAGCGGATGGGCTTGTCCGTCATCGCCTTGATCTTGGGCAGGATGACCTGGGCGCCGGAGGGGAAGTTCGCGTCGATGACGAGCACGTAGTCGTTAAAGACGATCCAGCCGTTGTTGCAATGCCCGTGGCGGCCGATGTCGCCCTCGTGAAAGTAAACATCAGGGGAAACCTTCTCGATGACGTTCACCTCGGCGCGGGCAAAGGGAGCGGCGAGCAACGTGGCGAGGGCAAGGGTTTGGACGGAACAGAGCAGCGGCTTCATGGCGGGCACTTTTGCAGAACGGGAATGGGCGTCAAGCGGGTAGGGACGCGTGGCGGCAGGCATCTTGCCTGCCGTAGAGCCGGGCGCCCCGCCCGGCGGACGAAACGCCGCCCACCAGGTAGGATGCACGTAATTTCGTACCCCTATCATCATTCGTCGCACTTTTTCCGGGCGGCGGGACGCCGCCCTCTACGTCAGGCAGGATGCCTGACGCCACTGGGATCACGGAAACGTCGGCTTCAGGTCGCGGATGTTTTCGAGCTTCGCATCCGCGCCGAGGGCCGGGGCGTACAGCATCACGGGCGCGACGATGCCGCCGGTGCCCAGTTCGTTCACCACCTCGTTGGAAATGAGCACCACGAGGCTGTTCCTGCCCGGCTTCACGGCGGCGGTCGCATCCATTTCGAACGGGTAAAAGGCTGCGCCGGGGCTGTTGCCGATGTGCTGGCCGTTCACCCAGATCTTCGCGGCCTCGTCCACGCCGCCGCACCAGAGGAAGACCCGTTTCCCGGCGAACTTCGCGGGCACGTCCACGGTCGTGCGATACCACGCCTGGCCCTTGTAGTAGCGCAGGCCTTGATTGCTCCACGACGAACTGGAGGTCTTGAGCTTCTGCCAGTTGCCGCCCGTGGTCTCCGGCCGCCAGAGGCCGATGTCCTCGCCGATCTTCGCGGGGTCGATCTGGAACTGCCATTCGTCGGGCGCGGCGGCGACGAGTTCGTTACCCTCGGTGACGCGCTTGAAGCCCTGCTCCGTGGCCGGTCGGTAAAAGCGCTTCATGTAGTTCACATAGGTGCTGAAACGCCCGGCGGACACCATCGCCACGGGCTTGGTGCCCATGAGTTCCCCGGCCACAGCGTCGAGCTTCGTCAGCTCGGCCTTCGCGGTGACAAAGTCCACGCGCGCGCGGGCATCCATCATCGTGTTGAACGCATCAACCATGTCGAGGGACTGGCCCATGACCTGCACGCGCGCGGCGTAATCGCTGCCGGCCGGGGCGAGCTTGGTGGCCTGCTGGATCAAAGCCAGGGCCTTCGCGCGCAACGCCGGCGGGTAGAAGTGCGGCATGTCCCACGCACAGCCCGTGGAGAAATCGCTGTCGCGCAACGCGGCGTCCATGAGCGTGAGGTACTCGCCCATCGGCGCGGCGGCGGGGCCGAAGAACTTCTCGTGGCAGTCCTTCAACAACGCGTCCACATCCGCCTGATGATTCCACATGAGCTTCGCCGCGATGTACATCGAGGGGAACTGCGGCGCGTAGTTCGGGAAGGTCTCGACCCGCCAGCCCTTTACACCGAGCGCGTGGCACGCGGGGATTTCATCGCGCAACCGGTGGACGATGATGAACGGGAAGCCGGGATCGGCGAGGTTGCTCCAGTAGCCGCGGTCGTACAGCTCGGGCAGCAGCTTGCCCCACTCCTGATAGAGCCAGCGCGCGTAGCTCTTCTCCGGCGCGATGGGATTCGAGAAACCATGCACCCGGTCCAGCGCGATGGGCGCAAGCGCTCCCATGATGCGCGGGTCGGGCTTCCAGCGCTTCGGCGGGCGCATGTAGGAGTGGTAAATATAGAACGCGAGTTTGGTGTCCGGGAACTCGCCCTCAACCCCCTTGAGCACCTGGTTGAAGAACCAGATGTAGCGGTCTGTCACGGACAACTCGTTGGAAAACGGATCAAAGTCGCCTCCGTCCAGCGCGCGGCAACGTTCGCACTCGCAGAAGCCGCCGCCGTCGTTGGGACCCATGCCGATGACCGGCCCGCGCCCCGCCTTGCGCGCCTGCCTCACGTGGTTGATGGCGTACTCGACGAGCTTGGGATTCGACACGCAGTGCTGCCGCGTGGTGCGCTGGCCTTTTACCAGCGAGAACATCTCGGCGACCTCCTGATTTTCAATCTTCTTGGTGGCCTTGTCGATCGTGGCCTTCGGCGCGGGCAATCCGTGACCGCCGGGAAACGCCACGCCCCCGCAGCGCACACGCACCTGCCAGTCGCGGTCCGGCATCTGGAACCACCGCGAGGGAAAGGACGGCGACTGCGTGGTCTGCTGCGTCCGCACGTCCACGGTGGCCAGCTTGGGAATAACCGTGCCGAGCTCGCCGGGCATGAACCACCGGCAGCCGAGCTGTTCGAGCAGTTCCATCGCACCGAAGTGCGTGCCCTCTTCGACGCCCGCAATTATCACCGCGTCCGCCGTCACCTGCAGGGCGAACGCGCCGCGCACGGCGCTCGCGGGCAAGGCCACGCGCTCGCGGACATTGCGACCGAGGAAAACGGGGATGCGACCGGCCGCCTTGCTCTTGGCGATGAAGTCGTTGACCTCGGCCGCGTTAACCGTGGCGGTCTCCAGCTTCGCGCCGGACATTTTTTCGAGGTGCGTGGTGAGTTCCTTCGCCGCGAGTTGTTCGTGCTCATCCGGCGAGGCGGGCAACGCGAGCACGGCGGCGGACTGGCCGCTCTTCACCAAGGTGGCGGCTTGCAGCGGGATGGCCGCGAGCAAGGTGAAGAGCAACGACAACGCGAATGGGTAGGCGGCGCGTGAAATCATGTCCTGCTACTGACGCAGACGAGGTGGTTTCTGCTCATCGGTGGGTTCGTGGCGATGTGGCCCGTGGCGGCAGGCATCCTGCCTGCCGTAGAGCCGGGCGTCCCGCCCGGCGGACAGAACGCCACCCAGTTAAAGGACACTTTAAACTTCACAGCCCCGCCACCCTTCGTGGCGTTCTATCCGGGCGGCAGGATGCCGCTCTCTACGTCAGGCGGGACGCCTGACGCCACATGCACGAACACTCGCGCCGGGCTTGAGTTCCGTCGCGCCAGACCGTTCACTCGCGCGTATCAACGCCACCGCCACCAACTTGCCGCCGCCCGCCAATTCCGTGGGGCGCGTCGTGCTCGCCAGCTTCATCGGCACCACGATTGAGTGGTATGACTTCTTTCTTTACGGCACGGCGGCGGCGCTGGTGTTCAACAAGCTGTTCTTTCCCAACGTGGACCCGCTCGTGGGGACCATGGCGGCGTTTGGCACGTCGGCGGTCGGATTCGTCGCCCGTCCGCTCGGCGGGGTCATCTTTGGCCATTACGGAGACAAACTGGGGCGCAAGTCCGTGCTCGTCGCCACGCTGATGCTCATGGGTGTGGCGACCCTCTGCATCGGCCTGCTGCCGACCTACGAACAAGTCGGCATGCTCGCGCCCCTGTTGCTGGTGACGTTGCGCCTCGTGCAAGGGCTGGGCGTGGGCGGCGAATGGGGCGGCGCGGTGTTGATGGCCGTGGAGCACGGACATCTAGGGAAGCGCGGGCTTTACGCGAGCTGTGTTCAAGCCGGCGTCCCGGTCGGGTTGCTGCTGGCCAACGGGGTTTTCGGCGTGTGTTCGCGCCTGCCGGAAAAAGATTTTCTCGCGTGGGGCTGGCGCGTGCCGTTCCTGCTGGGAATTCTGCTGCTCGCAGTCGGGATGTTCATCCGGCTGCGCGTGCTGGAAAGCCCGTTGTTCACGGCGGCCAAGGCGGCGGCACCCGAAGCCTCACCGCGTCTCCCGGTGCTGGAAGCCATCCGCCTGCACCCGCGCAACGTGCTCGTGGCGATGGGTGCACGGTTCGCGGAGAACGTGTCCTTCTACGTCTTCACGCTCGTCGTGCTGACCTACGCAACGGCACAGGCCGGAGCGAGCAAGTCTGATGTGCTGAACGGCGTACTGATCGGCTCGGCGGTGCAGCTCTTTGCGATTCCCTTCTTCGGCGCGTTGTCGGACCGCATCGGCCGGCGACCGGTGTACCTCGGCGGAGCGTTGGCGCTGGCGCTGTTTGCGTTTCCGTTCTTCTGGCTGGTGGACACGCGCACGACGACCGGGCTGTGGGTGGCGATTAGCACCGGGTTGTTCATCCACTCGGCGATGTATGGCCCACAGGCGGCGTTTTTCTCGGAGCTGTTCAGCACGCGCGTGCGGTGCAGTGGGGCATCGCTGGGCTACCAGCTTGCGTCCCCGCTGGCGGGCGGACTGGCCCCGCTAATCGCCACGGCGTTGCTCAAGTGGGCGGATGGGAAGCCCTGGCCCGTGTCGCTCTACCTCATCGCGATGTCCGCCATCACGCTGGTGTCCGTGTGGTGCGCGAAGGAGACGAACCGGACGGAATTGTAAGACCGGTAGACACACCGTTGCCCGGTAGGAGCGAGACTCCGTCGAACCCCATTGCGAGCGCAGCGAGGCGAGCAACGCGAGCATCTTTACAGCTCCACTGAGATGCTCACTTCGCAAAGCACTCCGCTGGCATTGGTCCGGGAGTGCTGACGTGCGGGGTGAACTCCATCTGGCGCAGCACGTCGGCAGCGAGATCGGTGCCGGGGGCGAGTTCGCGGAGATGCAGGCCGTCCGCCTTCAGCTCGAACACGGCGCGCTCGGTGACGTAGAGCACCTGCTGGCCGTTGCGCACCGCGGTGGGGCCGTGAAAGCAGACCTGCGCAACCTGCCGGACAAACTTCGCCTTCTTCCCCTCGCGGACAATCCGCAACGTGCCGTCCACTGCGTCCACCGCCAGGCCTTCCGTCCGGAAGGTGCAAGTGAAGACGACGCGTTTCGCACTCTGCGTGATGTTCACGAAACCGCCGACACCGCAGAAGCAGCCGCCCCCGAGCGCGCTGACATTCACGCTGCCCTCGGCGTCCACCTCCAACGCACCCAGCACGGCGATGTCCAGCCCGCCGCCGTCGTAGAAATCAAACTGCGACGGCTGGTCCACCACCGCCTCCGGATGCGCGCTGCAACCAAAACTCAGTCCGCCGGCCGGCACGCCACCAATGGGACCGCTTTCCACCGTGAGCGTAAAATCTTTCAACCGCCCCGTCTCCGCTGCAACTGCCGCGACGGATTCGGGCAGGCCAATGCCGAGGTTCACTATCTCACCTGTCTGGATTTCACGTAGCGCGCGGCGGCCGATGATTTTCCGTTCGCTGAAGGGCATCGGGTCGAAGACGGCCGCGCGTCCCAGGCTATTTACGTAGGCCTCATTAAACGTCTCGGCGAAGGTCTGGTCATGCTGCACCCCGTCCGAAACGACGATGTAATCCACGAAAATACCCGGCACCCGCACCGCCTTGGGATCGCGGTTGTGCTCCACGATCCGCTCGACCTGCGCGATGACTATGCCGCCGTGGTTGCGCGCGGCCTGCGCGATGGGCAGCACCTCGCCGATGATCGCCTCACGTTCAAGGGTGAGGTTGCCGTGCGCGTCGGCGGTCGTTGCGCGGATGAGGCCCACCGTGACCGGGAATGTGCGGTAGCGCAGCCAGTCCTCGCCATCGAGGGAGATGCGTTCGACCAGCAATTCGGTGGTGCGTGTGTTCAACCGGCCCCCGCCATTAACGGGGTCGATGAAGGTGTTCATCCCGATGCGCGTGAAGATGCCGGGCCGCTTCGCGGCGATCTCACGCAGCAGCACGCAGAGGACGCCCTGCGGCAGGTTGTAGGCCTCGATCTGGTTCGCCATGGCGAGCTGGCCCAGCTTGGGCGCGAGGTTCCAGTGACCGCCGACGACGCGCTTGAGCAAACCCGCATGGGCGAGGTGGTTCAGGCCGCGAGTCCGGCGGTCGCCCTGGCCGGCGCAGTAAACCAGTGTGAGATCACGCGGCGTGCCTGTCTCGAGGAAGCGCTGCTCCAAGGCGGACGAAAGCAGCTCCGGATGCCCCGCTCCGACGAAGCCCCCGACCGCGACCGTCGCCCCGGACGGAATCGCGGCCACCGCTTCAGCGGCGGAAACAATGCGGGCCGCAGATCTCATGGTTGGGCAGAGTTATTTTTTAGCCACAGATGGAACACAGATGAAACACGGATGGGGAAAATCATCAGGAAAGCAGGAAGTGAAGACACTGTTTGGGTGTCCGGCTCTTTCCTGCCTTCCTGCTTTCCTGATAGAATCTCGGTCTTTCCCCATCTGTGTTTCATCTGTGTTCCATCTGTGGCCAAAAAATTAACCGCGCCATCCTCCGTTGACTTCGAGAGTCTGGCCGCTGACGTAGCTGGCGAGCGGGGAGCAGAGGAAGAGGGCGACGTTCGCGACTTCCGTCGGGGTGCCGAGGCGCGCGAGGGGAATGTTCTTCAGCATCTCGGCCCGCGCGGCCTCGGGGATGGTTGCAGCCATCGCGGTGTCGATGACCCCGGGCGCGATCGCGTTGGCGCGGATGCCGCGTCGCGCACACTCGCGGGCCAGCACACGCATCATGGCCTGCACGCCCGCTTTCGCGGCGGCGTAGTTCGTCTGGCCGAAGAAGCCCTGGATCGCCGCGATGCTGCCCATGCTCACGATGGCCCCGTGGTCGCGCATGACTTCGACGCCAAATTTGCAGCAGTGGAAGACCCCGGTGAGATTCACATCGATCACGGCCTCCCAGTCGTCCGGCGACATCTTGGCGAGGGTGCGGTCGCGGAGGATGGCGGCGTTGTTGATCAGAAAATCCAGCCCGCCGCGTTGCGCCTTCACCGCCTGCATCATGGCGCGGACGGCTTCGGCGTCGGCAACATTGGCGGCCTGCAAGTCGGCGCTGCCGGGCCGCAGGGCGTTCAGTTCGGCGGCCAGGCGTTCGGCATCCGCGCGCGTGGTGCCGAGGTCGGGGTGATTGAGCACCACGGTGGCCCCGGCGGCGTGGAAGGTGCGCGCAATCTGAGCCCCAATGCCCTGCGAGGCCCCGGTGATCAGGGCAACTTTGTTCGTTAAATCAATGGCGGTGGCCATGCGATCCGGCCATCAAACCGGAGACGCGGCACGAGTTCAACGAGTTTGCGGCGTGGCCCGGCTGAATTGGCTCTTCCCCGCATTTTGGCAGCGTGCACGGAACGTGCCGCCTGTAGCGGCGGTCTGCGACCGCCGAGTTGCGCGGGCGGTCGCCCAAGCACGTGCAAACGTCCTGCTGGCCGTCCAACTCGGCGCTCATAGAGCGCCGCTACAGCGGCCTGGACACTTCGTAGCCAGACGGTGCGCAGGATTCTGTTTGGAATACGTCCTCGGAAACTCTGCGAGAAACTGAGATGGTCCCGACTGAAACCCGCCTCAACCTTTCTTCCGGGTGAGCACCATGAGAAAGGCGTCCGGCGGAGTGCTGCGAAACTGGGTGGGCCGGGCTTTGCCGGGATTGCCGGAGCACCATTTGAGCGTGTCGCCGTCGAACAGGAGGATGCCCTGGTAGAATTTCCCGCGCGTTTGCCCGCCGGTGCCATTGGCATCGATCGTCAACATGGTCCCGGTCTTTCCGAGCGTAAACGTGCCTTCGCCGAGCGGGTTGCCTTGACCGTCTTTGGCAGTAATTTTTTCAGGCGTGATGACCAGTTCGCTGATTTTGGCGCGGGCACTGCCGGGACGCGAACCATCGCCTTCCACCGCCGCACCCTCCCAAACGCCGAGCAGTTTCTTCAGCTCGGCGGGCGGCTCCGCTGCTGAAGCGGGATTGACCAACACTGTAAGAATCAGGCCGAGGAGAAAATTGATTTTCATGCAGACAGGCTAACCGGACCGCCATGAAGCGAAGATGAAAGGCACATGAAAACGGGTTCATCCGCGCCCGCTCTCCGGCAGCCGCACGCAAAACTCCGTCCCCTGACCCACCTCGCTGGCGACGCTCACCTTGCCGCCGTGCGCAGTGACCAGCGCCTCGACAATCGACAAGCCCAGGCCCGCGCCGCCGAACTCACGGGAACGCGCCTTGTCCACGCGATAGAAGCGCTCGAAGAGGTGCGGCAGGTGCTCCGCCGGAATGCCCGGCCCGGTGTCGCGCACGCGTACGACGGCTGCGCCCGATTCCGTGGCGACAGTCAAGGTCACGCCCTCGCCGCGCGGCGAGTAACGCAGCGCGTTTTCCACCAAATTGGCCAGCACGCGCTCGAGCGCCACACTGTCGCCGTGCACCACCGCCGGAGTCGGCGCGGACACGGTAATGGTCACGCCGGCGAGGCCGCTGAGGCCCGCCAGCTTGCGCGCAACCTCCTGGCACAAGGCGGACAAGTCTACCTGTTCGCGGGCCGCGACACCTTCGCCGGCATCCGCGCGGGCGAGCGCGAGGAGGTTTTCGGTGAGTTTGGAGAGCCGCTCGATTTCCTCGCGGGCGCTCTGGAGCACTTCGCGGTAATCCTCGCCGGTGCGTTCGCGGCGGAGGGCGACTTCGATCTCGCCGCGCAGGACCGTCAGCGGCGTGCGCAATTCGTGCGAAGCGTCGGCCAGGAAGCGCTGTTGCGTCGTGTGTGCGGCTTCGAGTCGGTCGAGCAACTCGTTGAACGTGCGGGCGAGCCGCGCGAGTTCATCGTCCTGCGGCGGCACGAAAAGGCGTTCGCGCAGCCGGCCCTGCGCACCGATCAGGTGGGCGGACTCGCTGGCGGCGTCCACGGTGCGGAGCCAGTGGTTGAGGAGCAGGAGGGCCACCAGCCAGACGGCCGCCACGGTGGCCACCCCGCCGATCACCAGCCACTGACGCAACGTGCGCAAGCGGGCCTCGCGATCCCGCACCAGCACGGCACACTGGGCGAAGCCGGTGATTTGCTGCCGGCCGTCGCGGTAGAAGCTCACCGGCACGGTGGCCAGACGGACGAGTTCACCATCCTTGCGCGTCACGGTCTCCGTGTGGCCGGCGTGGGAAGTCTCGACGGAACGCCGGGCGGCCTCGGACAGCGGCAGCGGGTCGGCGAGGTTGGCGGACTTGGCGATCAGGTTGCCCTCGATGCCGTAGAGCTGGACGAAGAGCCGTTGTTTGTCGGATTCGAGGAAGCTTTCCATCCACGGCTGGAGCTGCGGATTTCCGGCGTAGGTGGCCTTCGAGAGCATGAACGCCCGGTCCTGCACGAGCCGGTCGATGTCCGCGCGCACTGCGTCCGCCGCCGTGAGGTGCACGAACACGCCGAACGCCGCCACCGCCACCGTGGTCAGCACGGTGAGGCCGAGGAGCAGCCGGAAGCGGAAGGTGTTCACGGTTGGTCCTCCGCCTTCATCACGTAGCCCGCTCCGCGCACGGTGTGGATGAGTTGGGGCTTGAAGTCCCGGTCCACCTTTTCACGCAAATGATAAACCGTCACATCGATCACGTTGGTCATCGGGTCGAAGTGCAGGTCCCATACCTGCTCGGCCAGCTCGGTGCGCGTGACTACCTGTCCGGCATGGCGGACGAAGTGTTCGAGCACGGCAAACTCCTTCACGGAGAGAAAGATCGGCTGGCCGGCCCGCGTGACCTTGCGGGCCTTCAAGTCCAGCACCAGGTCCGTGAGGCGCAAACTCGTCTGCTCCACCGCACCGCGCCGCAGCAGGGCCCGCACGCGGGCGAGAAACTCGGCGAACGCGAAGGGCTTGGTAAGGTAATCATCCGCTCCCGTGTCCAGGCCGCGTACCCGGTCATCCACGCCGTCGCGCGCCGTGAGCATGAGCACGCGGCAGGGCCGCTTGGCGGCGCGGATTTCGGTCAGGACCTGGAAGCCGTCCTTCTTCGGCATGAGCACATCCAGCACGACGAGGTCGTAGGGATTGACGAGCGCGAGTTCGAGGCCGGCCTCCCCGTCATGCGCCACGTCCACGGCAAAGCGCTCCTCCTTCAGCCCGCGCTCGATGAAGCGCGCGACCTTTTTCTCGTCCTCGACGACCAGGATGCGCATGGCCAAGTTCTAGCAGACCTGCCCGCGCCGCCGCGAGTGCTGGCTGCGAGATGAACACTTTTTCATCCGGGGTTCATTTTGCGTTCATGCGGTGCGTGGCAGGTTGGGCGCATGAAAACGAAATGGATGACGGGAAGCTCCAAGCTCCAAGTTCCAAATTCCAAAGAAGCTCCAAGCTCCAAATCCCAAACGCCGGCCGGAGACTCGTGCTTCGGCCGGTCGGCAGCACCCCGCAGGTTGGAGCTTGAAGTTTGGAACTTGTTTGGAATTTGGAGCTTGGGATTTGGAGTTTTCGCCATGCTGCTCGGTCTCACCACCCAACCCGCGCACGCCGCCACGACCGTAAACGTCTCCACAAACGTCGCCCTCGCCGGTGCCAAACGCATGGGCATGAACTTGAGTTTCCACACCTACTACGATTCGCGCCTCATGATGAAAGAGCTGGCCTTCCGCAATCCGGGCTTCGAGGGGCAGCAGTACCAGTCCACCGTGCGGGTCGCCTCCGGCACGGCCACCAGTTGCGTGGATGACACGCCCTTTGGCGGGTGGACGAACGGCTTCTGGGACGGGGCGAGCTATGAGTTCATCTGGGGCACGGCGAAGGGCCGCACGGGCACGCTCGCAAATTTCACCCGGCCGCCGAACCAGACCACCGGCGCGGGTTACACGTTTGCCAACAGCGGAGTCACGCCCGCGCCCGGCGACTACTTCGTCCTGCGGAAAGTCTGGAACACCAACCCCGAGACCGGCTGGAACACCAGCGGCACCAACTTCGTCATCACGCCCGAGCTGGTTGATCTGCCGCCGGACACCCTCGGCCGGCAGGCCTTGCACGTGACCTCCACCAATTCGCCCGCGAACTTCAGCCTCACGTCCGTCACCGATGCCTATCCCGGCCAGAACTTCCTGCTGCTCAACGGTCATTACCGCGTCACGTTCAAGGCCAAGTCCCGCAGCGGGACGCAGGCACTCAACGTCGTGGTGCGGCGTACTGCCACGTATCTGAACACGAACGTCGCCCTCACCGCCACGTGGACCACCTACGTCCTGGACTTCACCGCCGCCGAGGTCGGCAGCGCGCCAGGCGTGGTCTCGTTCCAGTTCAACCTCTTCACCGCCTTTGATGCGCTGTTCGACGACGTGAGCTTCACCCAGACGGACAGCGACCCCGGCAACCCGACCGCCTTTCGCGACGCCGTGGTGAACGCTTTGCAGCTCTACCGCCCCGGCATCCTGCGCGGCTGGCAGGAGATCCACGGTGAATCCCTCGACAACCAGTTGAAGCCCCCGCTGGGCCGCCGCCGCGCAGGCTACTCGCTCTACGGCACCGCACAGGCCAACGTGCAGTACGGCTGGCACGAACTGCTTGAACTCTGCGAGCACGTCGGCGCGGAGCCTTGGCTCGCCGTGCCCATCACCTTCTCGGCGACGGACATGGCCGGCCTGATGGAGTATCTGACCGGCCCCACCAACACGCCTTACGGAGCGATCCGGGCGGCCCGTGGCCACCCGGTGCCGTGGGCCAACGTCCTTCCGAAGATACATCTCGAATTCGGCAACGAGGCGTGGAACGGCTTCACCTACTTCGGCGGCGTGATGACACAGGCCGTGCCCTACGGCAACCGCGCAAGCGAACTGTTTGCCGTCGCGCGGTCGGCCAGCGGTTTTGTGGCCAACAAATTCGACCTCGTGCTCGGCGCCCATGCCCCCGAGACCGCTCGGAATCTGAACATTCACAACGCCTGCACCAATCACGACACGCTTACGATCGACGGCTATTTTTACACGCGCGTGGACAGTTACGCGAACAACGAGGAGCTGTTCGGTCCCCTGCTGGCGCAGCCCGAGGAGTTCAACCGCGCCGGCTACATGCTGACCAATTACCTCAACGTCCGCGCCTCCAGCCGGCCGGTGGCGCTCTCCATTTACGAGGGCAACCTCAACACTACGCAGGGCCTGATCACGAACTCCCAGGCCGCCCTCGACCAGCTCACGCCCAGCCTCGGGGCCGGCCTGGCGGTCGCCAACGACATGCTCATGAAACTCCGCCATCTGGGCATGCGCGACCAGTGCCTCTTCAACCTCGGCGGATTCTCCACGGGCCTGGGCAGCGGCTCGCGCATCTGGGGCGTCACCCGCGACATGGGCGTGACCGACCGCAAACGCCCGCAGTTTTACACGGTGCAGTTCATCAACGACGCCATCGGCTCCGGCGCGGACGTGCTCCAGACGACGCACACGGGTGACGATCCCACCTGGAGTTCCGCCGGCACCAACTCCGTGGGGCTGGCCAGCGCGCATCACCTCGCCAGCTACGCCCTCGCCAGCGGCACAAACCGCTCGGTCATCGTGTTCAACCTCCATCGTACCAGCGCGCTCGACGTGAACTTCACCGGCAGCAACGCCCCGTCCGGCACCGTCACCTTGAAACGCCTCACCTCCGCGAATTTCACGGACAACAACGAAAACGCCAACGTCGTCGTGCCCACCACCAACGTGTTGAGCAACTTCAACCCCACGCAGAATTTCAACCTGCCCCCGGGTTCCATGAACGTCTTCACCTGGTCCATCAGCGCGCCGGTGGCAGCACCGGCCTTCACCGTTCCGCCGCAAAGCCAGGTGGTCATTTCCGGAAGCACCGTGACCCTGTCCGCCACGGTCAACAGCCCGGCCCCGCTGACCTGGCAGTGGCAGCGCAACACGGTGGACCTGCCCGGCGCGACCAACGCCACGCTCCAACTGTCCGGCGTGAACCGTGCCGACACCGGTGTCTACGTCCTCCGGGCCACTGGTCCCGGTGGCACCACTGCCAGCCAGCCGGCCCTCGTGCGGGTGTTGAAGGCCACCCGGCTCGGCACACCCCAGCCCCTGGTCGGCGGCGGTCTCCGGGTGTTGTTTAACGACTTCGACGGCGGGCTGCTGTCCCTGGGTGATACGCCCAATTTCGAAGTCTGGGTGAGCACGAATCTGCTGGCCACCAACTGGGTGCGCCTGAACCTCCCGCTCATCGTTACCAATGGCCTGCTGTCCCTGGATGACTCCGACGCGGTCAACCACCGCCACAGGTTTTATCAGGTGATCGAACGCTGAGGCGGACCGATTCATTAGCCACGGATTAGACACGGACGGAACACGGATGGGAACGAGCGGAGCATGCGTTTTGTGGAAGTTGCCTGCCGGCACCAAACGGTGCGGGTCAAACAGCGAGGCAAGGCGGCCCCAGCGTAGTTGGCTCCGTGTTTAATCCGTGTTTAATCCGTGGCTAATGAATCGGTCCGGCTGAGATTCACCCCCCGATGCAGCTCATCGTGCGTTCGGGCTGCTGGAAGCCGGGTTCGCCGATGTGGTGGCGGTCTTCCTTCTGCCAGACGATCGCTCGCAGGCGGTCGGTGAGTTCGGCGTCGGTGGCGTTGCCGCGCAGGAGGGGTTTGAGGTCGTGCTCGTGCAGGCTGAAGAGGCAGGTGCGGATCTTGCCGTCGGCGGTGAGCCGCAGGCGGTTGCAATGGCCGCAGAACGCCTCGGTCACGGGGGCGATGATGCCGATCTCGCCGCGTCCGTCGGCGAAGGTCCAGCGTTTCGCCGTCTCAGACTTGTTGTCGGAAATGACCGGGCTCAGATCGAAACGGGCTTGCAGCCGGGCGAGGATTTCGCGGCTGGGCACGACGAGATCGCGCATCCAGGCGTGGCCGGAATCGAGCGGCATGAACTCAATGAAGCGGAAGCTCACGTCCTGCTCGCGGGCGAACTCCGCGAGTGATTCCAGCTCGTGGTCGTTCATGCCCCGGATGACCACGGCGTTGACCTTCACGGGGGCGAAACCCAACGCCTTGGCCTGCGGGATGGCGGCCAGCACGGCGGCGAGACCGTCGCGGCCGGTGATGCGTTTAAAATTCGCGGGGTCGAGGGAATCGCAACTAAAGCTCACCCGCGTGAGCCCGGCGGCGCGCAGGGCGGCGGCCTGGGGGCCGAACTGGAACCCGTTCGTGGTCATCGCCAGATCGCGGATGCCGGGGATGGGCGCGAGCCGCGCGACCAGGTCCGGCACGCCGCGTCGCAGCAACGGTTCGCCGCCGGTGATGCGCACTTTCTCGATGCCCAATCCGACAGCAACGCGCACGACGCGCTCGATTTCCTCGAAGGTCAGCAGCGCGGACTTCGGCTTCCACTCGCGGACGATGGGGGTCAACGGGGCCTGCGGGTGAGGGTTTTTCAGCGGGTCATACTTGCCGCGATAGAAGTTCGCCGCCTCCTCGGTCTCGGGCAGGCAGTAGAGGCAGCGGAAATTGCAGCGGTCTGTGATGCTGACCCGGAGGTCGCGCATCGTGCGACCAAAGGAGTCGTTCAATGACAGGAGGCTGCTCATTTCTTCAGACCCAGCAGGATAACCCCCGCCCCGACCAACGCAACCCCGGCCCATTCACGGGCGTTCAGCTTCTCCTTCAGAAACACCACGGCGAACACCGCGACGAGCAGCAGGCTCAGCTTGTCCACCGGCGCGACCTTGGCGGCATCCCCGGTCTTCAGAGCGCGGAAGTAGCAGACCCACGAAGCCCCCGTGGCCAGGCCAGAGAGCGTGAGGAACAGCAGCGGTTTCGGCTCCAACGTGAGCGGATTGCTCCACTTGCCGGTGAAGGCCACGAACGCAGCGAGCGCGACGAGGATGACCACCGTGCGTACCAGCGTGGCGAAGTCGGGATCAATGCCCGCCAGGCCGACCTTGGCGAGGATGGCCGTCAGTGCGGCGAACACGGCCGAGAGCAGCGCCCACTGGAACCAGCTTTCGGTGACGGGAAACATGTTGGGTCGGGTCAGGCCCGCTTCCTCACCGCGCCTTCGCAGCGCAGGCTGCCGTCGGGATTACTTCTTCTTCGGCGTGGCCGGGAAGTCCGGGCCGCCGACGGTGACGCTCTTCTCGACGCCCGACTCAGGCTTGGGCGCGGGCGCGGTGGGCGGCTTGATGGTGACAGTGCCGTCGCGGTGGACCTCGACGTTGAGCTGGCTGCCGCGCGTGCTGGAAGGTTTGCTGGAGGGGAGCGGCTTGAGGCCGTCGTTGAGCAGCGTGGCGAGCTTGCGCTCGTCCATGTACGTCCCGCGGCGCATCCAGTCCACGCGGCGCGCGATGGCCTGATCGCTCTTGATGGTGGAGATTTGCTCGCGGAGGAAGGCGAGGTCGTTCATCTTGCGCTCCATCTCGGTGCGCTCGCCCTGCATGCGGGCCAGTTCCTTCGTGAGGAACGACTTGTCGTCCTTGGCGACCTGCAGCTCGCCTTCGACCAGCGTGATGCGGGCGTTAAGCGTGCCGATGGTGGAGTTGAGCTTGACGATGTCCGCGTTCAGGCCGGCGATCTTGGCGTTCAACTGGTCGCGCGTGTCCTGCAAGTCCTTGATGCTGGCGTCGCGCTTGGCGATTTCCTCCTGCTTGGACTTGTCGAGGGCGGCATAACGGGCGGCGGCAGCCTTCGCGGCGGCCTCGGCTTCCGCCTTGGCCTTTGCCTTGGCATCTTCCATTGCGGCCGTGAGCCGGGTCTCGACCTGCTTGGTCTCGGCCTGCGCGGCCTTCGTCTCGGCCTGGGCCTGTTTGGTGGCTTCCTGAGCCTGCTTGGTTTCGGCCTGGGCGACTTTGATCGCGGCCTGCGCGGCCTTGGTCTCGCCCTGCGACTTGGCGAGCGATTCCTTGGTTTGGCCCAGCTCCGCCGTGGTGGCGGCCACCTGGGCGGTGAGCGTCTTGGCCTCCTCGGTCTTGGCGACGAGATTGGTGGTGAGCGTGGCGTTGACCTGTTTTTGCTCGGTCAGCTTGCCTTCGGTGTCCTTGACCGTGCCTTCCAGCGAGGCGATGGACGCATCGTCCTTCTTCTTCTGGTCCACCGCTTTGATATGCCGCATGTAAAGGCCGATGCCGAGCAAGATGCTCAGGGCCGCCAACACCACAACTGCCGACTTGTTATTCATACGAGTGAAGCATGAGGAGGGGGCACGGGTTTGGCAAGCCCACAGCGGCACGGGCAAGGTCCGGGGAAAATGGCCCCCGTGGCGGCGGGCATCCTGCCTGCCGTAGAGCCGTAGCTTCCAGCCCGGCGGAATAAGAGCCTCGATCATCGGCTGACCCGCGGAAAACACCGTGTCGTAAGCCGGGACGAAGCAGTTGAGCCACGGATGGAACACGGATTAAACACGGAGCCAACGGTGCCGGGACCGCCGTGCCCCGCAGCTTGACCCGCACCGTTTGGTCCTAGCAGGCAACTGCGCCAAAACGCGGGCTCAGCTCGTCCCCATCCGTGTTCCGTCCGTGTTTCATCCGTGGCTAACGAATCGGTCCGTATAGGAACTCCGCGCCCCAATCCGGGCGGCAAGATGCCGGCCCTCTACGGCAGGCAGGATGCCCGCCGCCACCGGCGTCCGCTGCCCTCCCACATTGCAGGCGTGACGACCGCGCTGGCTTGCCTATCCTCTCCGCCATGCAAGTCCGCCTCACCGCTCTCGTCGCGTTGGTTTCCTTCGCGCTGTCCGCCTCCGCGGCGTCGTTGTCCACGGAGCAGCAGGCCCACCTCTGCCGCTGGTGCGCAGCGCAGTTCGCGCCGGCCGCCGTGGATTCGCCCGCCTACCGCAAATACGCGCCCGACCGCCGCGCGGACATCCTGCATCTCGCTCTCGACGTGACGCCGGACTTCAAGGCCCGCACCATCGCCGGCACCGCCACGCTCACCTTCAAGCCCATCGCCACACCGCTGGACGAGCTGCGGCTGGACGCGGTGGACTTGCGCATCGCGTCCGTGACCAGCTCGGAGAAGCTGCTGGGCCACCAGGTCACGGACAGCCAGATCGTCATCACCTTCGCCCCGCCGATTCCCGTCGCGAAGGAGGCCCGCGTCACTGTGAAGTATTCCGCCGAGCCGCGCAAAGGCCTCTACTTCCGCACGCCGGAAATGGGTTACCCCGAGACGCACCTGTGGACCCAGGGCGAGCCCGCCGAAGCGCGCCATTGGTTCCCGTCGTTCGATCATCCGGTCGAGAAGTTCACGAGCGAGATGACCTGCCACGTGCCCACTGACATGGTCGCGTTGTCGAACGGGCGGCAGGTCTCCGCGCAGCCGGGCGCCGGTGGCCTCGTCGCGTTCCACTGGGTGCAGGAGAAGCCGCATGTGAACTACCTCATCACGCTCGTGGCCGGACGATTGACGAAGGTCGCGGACAAGCACCGCGACATCCCGCTCGAGTTCTGGACCACCGCCAGCGACCACGCGGAGGCCCCAAGCTCCTTCCGCAACACGAAGAACATGATGCAGTTCTTCGAGCGCGAGATCGGCGTGAACTATCCATGGGCCAAGTACGGCCAGGCCGCCGTGCATGATTACCACTGGGGCGGCATGGAAAACACCAGCCTCACCACGCTGAACTACCGCACGCTCTTCACCGCCCAGACCGAGAACCTGTTCAACAGCGACAGCCTCGTTGCCCACGAGCTGGCGCACCAGTGGTTCGGCGACCTCGTCACGTGCAAGGACTGGAGCCACGTCTGGCTCAACGAAGGCTTCGCCACCTACTACGACTGGCTGTGGCAGGGCGATTTCGGCGGGACGAACGAGACGTTGAACGCCCTGGCCAGCGCGGCCAAGGGCATCCTGGCGAACCAGAACGAGACGCGCGGCATCGTCTGGCGCAAGTTCGGCGAGCCCGAGGAGATGTTCAACTACCTCGCCTATCCCAAGGGCGCGTGGGTGCTGCACATGCTCCGCTGCCAGCTCGGTGCGGACCTCTACCGCCAGTGCATCCGCACGTACCTGGACCGCCACGCGTATGGCTCGGTGGAGACGGCGGATTTGCGCAAGGTCATCGAGGAACTGTCCGGCCGCAGCTACGACCGGTTCTTCGAGCAATGGGTCCACGGCATCGGCGCGCCGACGCTGGACGTGAACTATTCGTGGGACGAGAAGACGAAGCTCGCGCACGTGAGCGTGAAGCAGACGCAGAAGATTTCCGACGAGGCGCACCTCTTCCAGTTCCCGCTGCCGCTGCGTTTCAAGTCCAAGTCCGGTACCACGGACCTGGTCGTGCAGGTGCGGGAGAAGGAGGAGGATTTTTACGTCCCGCTGAAGGCCGCGCCCGATGTGGTGCGCGTGGACCCCGGCCTCACGTTGCTCGCGCGCATCAACTTCAAGCCCGCCACGCCCATGCTCCTCACGCAGCTCGCGGACAAGTCCGACTTCACGGGCCAGCTCCACGCACTGGACAACCTCGCCGGCCGCAGCGACAGCGAGACCGTGGGAAAGCTCAAGGCCGCGCTGAACAGTGACTCGCACTACGTCATCCGCACGCGCGCCGCCGACCTGCTCAAGCAGGCGCATACGGACGAGGCGCTCGCGGT
>RFSE01000006.1 GCA_009924135.1 Pseudomonadota bacterium
TCGGGGCGCTTCAGGAAAGTTTGCGGGCGCCTCCGTGGCGCGGCGGCGAAAACGGAAGTCAAATTCTGAAACGGGGCGTTTTTTGACGGGCTGCTAACCACGATTGGACATATTACAAACTTGAGCCGCACAAGCTGGAGTTTCCAAACCGCGCGCGCGACTCCCAGTTTGGATTTACCATCACATTTCAAGTATTGGAGAATGACACTCCGTTTCGCGACATCGTTGCCGAATGCATTCTGAAGGCTTTAGGAGACCGCAAGTTCACAGGTTCGTGCGAGTGCTACGAGCACGTAGGACTTTTCGGAGAACCGCCGATGGCGACACAACTCTATCGAATTGCTTTGTGCCTACGGAATGATAGTGGCCGTGATTTGAAGGCTTACGATTGGTGGAAGTTGTTTGAATCCGATTTGGTAAAGCTTACGAGCGAGCGCACCAAAGGAATCGAACCAACGGATTTTTCCGAGCTATCCGAGATGACAGCTATTCGCATCGAACCCCTTTCTTGCGGAGCGTTGTTTGAGAACGGCGAACCCGAAGCAGTGACGCTCAGACAAGATGAGCAAGAGGAAACGCCGTTGTTGAAGCTAATTCAGGAAAGAATCTATTGGCGCAACGCATAGCCCGTTCAATTCGTGTTCCCAGCCAACTCTTTCTCAAAATCTCCGATCTCTTCAATTAGCACCAAGGAAAGTTGAGAGGTCATGGTTGATGGTTGACGCCCGGAATCAGTCTTTTCGAACTGCCGTTCATGCAGCCTCGTCCTCCGCGTATTCCTCAGTCGAATGCGGCACCGGCACCGTCATGCCTCCCTCGCGCAGAACGGGGATGTGCTCTTCGATGGCCTCGTCCATGAGCTTTACCACCTCTTCCCGCGTGGTTGCCGCGGGCACGCCAACGGACTTGGGCAGGATGACGCGATACCTCATTTGCGCCGGGCGTTGCGTTTGAGCTGATAGTGCGCGAGGGAAACCACCTTCCCCGCCGCCACCTCGGCCTGCACCTTCGGCCGGGCGGTGTCGTAGGCGCGGAGATCGGCGAGTTCCTCCTCGGCTTCACGGAGGCGGTCGTAGGTGGCCATGTCCAGCAGCACACCCACCCGCTTGCCCTTCGCGTCGGTCACGAACTGCTCAGGCTTCAAGGCTGGCGCTTTCATGGCGGCAAGTTAGCAGCCCGCCCACCGGCCGGCAATGGGCTACTAATTCTTCGCCCCGGCCAACACTTCTTCAAAATCCACGATCTCCTTGATCTGCACCGAAGCAGGTTGAGAGTTAATGGTTGAGAGTTGAGAGTCGGAATCAGTTGTTGGCGGACGCGAGGACTTCTTCGAAGTCCACGATCTCCTTGATCTGCATCAGGAACCACCGGTCAGTCTTTGTGAGATTAAAAATCTACTCGATGGTGAAGCCGGCGCGCGCAGGGCGTGGTGCTTTCCTTTCATTCGTGAACCGGCAAGGGCATGCCGTAAAGCCGCTCAAACAGGCGGCGCTTGCGTTCGCTTTCCGGCAAGTCACCGGGCAGCGAGGCCAGCACCATGCGGCGGGCCGCTTCAAACATCTCCACCCCCATGCGGAAGCGTTCCGCGCCGGAGCGGGCCATCAACCGGGCGCGCACCATTTCGGCTACCTCGGGCGGCGTGTCGGTCATGGCTGGCATTCGAGCCACAGGCTATGCAGCCCCAGTTCCCTCGTCCAGCGCTCGATGTAGGCCGTGTCAGCGCCGGTGCCGGCCAGGTTGCGGACATCGCGCAGTTGCAGTTCGGAATGGGAGTCCTTCGCCCACCACAGCTTGGAGATGATGAGGTCTTCCTTGCTGGCGATCCAAGTGGAGAAGTCCTCGATGGTGATGCGTTGGCGGCGCTCGAACTCGACAAGGCGGTAGGGAGAGCCTTTGCGGATGATGCAATCCACTTTGATGATGCTCTCCTGGTGGATGAGGTTGAAGAGGGATTCATGCGCGATGGAACTGCTGACGGCCTCGCGGGAGACGTAGTAATCGGGCGTGAACAGCCGAACGACGCTGTCCGTGTCACGCGGGGTGAGGGCGACCACCAGATCAATGTCACGCGTCATGCGGGGCTGAGCGTAGTAGTTCATCGCCATCGAGCCGGTGAGCATGTAGGCCATGCCGCCTTGCTCCAGCCTGGCGGACACGTCGCGGACGATGTCGAGTTCGTCATGCATGGGAGCAAGGCTCGGCAGGCTTGTTCTCCCGAGAGCCACACCTGCGGGTCTGACTCAAGGTTGCACGCATGGATTGCCTGGGTTCCGATCAGTTCTTAGCCCCCGCCAGGACTTCCTCAAAATCCACGATCTCCTTGATCTGCACCAGGAACCAGCGGTCAATCTTCGTGAGGTTGAAAATCTCCTCGATGGTGAAGCCGGCGCGCAGGGCGTGGCGGATGAAGAAGATGCGTTCGGCGTTGGGCACGCTCAGCTTGCGGCTGATGACGTCGCGCGGGAGGATTTCCCGGTCGCCGTACACGTCCACGCCGATGCGCCAGGGCTTGCCGTCGCCGCCCAGGCCGCTGCGGCCGATCTCCAGCGAGCGCAGGCACTTTTGCAGGCTTTCCTTGAACGTGCGCCCGATGGCCATGGCCTCGCCGACGCTCTTCATCTGCGTGGTGAGCGTGGGGTCGGCCTGCGGGAACTTCTCGAAGGCAAAGCGCGGGATCTTGGTGACGACGTAATCAATGCTCGGCTCGAAGCTCGCGGGGGTTTCGCGCGTGATGTCGTTCTTGAGTTCGTCCAGCAGGTAGCCGACGGCGAGCTTGGCGGCGATCTTCGCGATGGGGAAGCCGGTGGCCTTGGACGCCAGTGCGGAGCTGCGGCTGACGCGCGGATTCATCTCGATGATGACCATGCGGCCGGTGACGGGGTCGGTGCCGAACTGGATGTTCGAGCCGCCGGTCTCCACGCCCACGGCGCGGATCACGGCGAAGCTCTGGTCGCGCATGATCTGGTACTCCTTGTCCGTGAGGGTCTGGATGGGCGCGACGGTGATGGAGTCGCCGGTGTGGACGCCCATGGGATCGAAGTTCTCGATGGAGCAGATGATGACGCAGTTGTCGGCCTTGTCGCGCATCACTTCCATTTCGAATTCCTTCCAGCCAAGGAGGGATTCCTCGATGAGGACTTCGTTCACGGGGGAAAGCTCGATGCCGCGCTTGGCGATGGTTTCAAACTCCTCCTGGTTGTAACCGATGCCGCCACCGGTGCCGCCGAGGGTGAACGCGGGCCGGATGATGAGCGGGAACCGGCCGATCTTCTTCGCGACGGCCAGGGCCTCGTCCATGTTGTGCGCGACGCCGGAGATGGGCACGTCGAGGCCGATGGAGAGCATCAGGTCCTTGAAGGCGAGGCGGTCTTCGCCCTTGTGGATGGCCTCGGGCTTCGCGCCGATCATTTCCACGTCGTGGCGTTCCAGCGCGCCGTTCTTGTGGAGGGCCATCGCGGTGTTGAGGGCGGTCTGGCCGCCGAGGGTGGGCAGGAGCACCAGGCGGTGCGGAGTGTTGAGGCGTGCGTCTTGCGTCTTGAGTTCCTCGGGCATGGGGACGCCCAGTTTGCGCATCGCCTCTTTTTCGCGGATGATGATCTTCTCGACGCACTCGGGGGTGATGGGCTCGATGTAGGTGCGGTCGGCGAACTCCGGGTCGGTCATGATGGTGGCCGGGTTGGAGTTGATGAGGATGACGCGGTAGCCTTCCTCCTTGAGGGCCTTGCAGGCCTGGGTGCCGGAGTAGTCGAACTCGCACGCCTGACCGATGATGATCGGACCGGCGCCGATGATGAGGACGCTGTGAATGTCGTTGCGTTTTGGCATCTGAAAGTGGCTCGACCGGAACGTCGCCAGACCAACCCCCATGGCTGAGTCTGCCGCGCTCCGCAAAAGCTCGGTGAGTGAACGCAATCCCGCGCCGCTTGTCAGCGGTATTTTTTCGGGCGGTGAGCGCTTCGGCCCCGCTCGGTTTCTTGCAGGTGTCAGGGAAACGGAGCGAATGCGCATGGCCGTGTAGCGCGGGCAGCCCTGCCCGCGCGTTGCCGCTGAACGGGGCCGGGATCGCGCGGGCACGGCTGCCCGCGCTACGATCAACCGCTTATCGGTCGGCTCAGGCATTCAGGCGAATGTCCGGGGGCGTCCGGCACGTCTATCCACGGAAGCCATGAACATTTACCTTCGCGCGGCCCTCCTCGGGGTCCTCCTCGCCGCCCGTCCCTGCCCGGCCGGCCAGACCAATCTGAACGGCCGCACCTTCACGTTGCCCGATGGCTTCACGGTGGAACTCGTCGCCCGCGCGCCGCTCGTCAACCGGCCCGTGTCCATCGCCTTCGATCCGCATGGCCGGCTCTACGCGACGGATTCCTCGGGCTCCAGCGAGAAGGGGCCGACCCAGTACGAGCGCAAGGACCACCGCATCGTGCGGCTGGAGGACACGACCGGCACGGGCGTGTTCGACAAGTCGGTGGTGTTCGCGGACAAGATGATGTTCCCCGAGGGCGCGCTGTTTCACGACGGTTCACTCTACGTAGCCGCCCCGCCCCAGATCTGGAAGCTCACGGATACCGACGGCGACGGCATCGCGGACAAACGCGAGGTCTGGCACGATGGCAAGACATTGACTGGTTGCGCAAACGACCTGCACGGGCCGTACCTGGGACCGGACGGGTGGATTTACTGGTGCAAGGGCGCGTTTGCCGAGCAGCGCTACACGCTCCCGAATGGGAAGCCCTTCGTCACGCGCGCCTCGCACATTTTCCGCGCGCGGCCGGACGGCACGGGCCTCGAACCCGTGCTCACCGGCGGCATGGACAATCCGGTGGGCGTGGCCTTTCACTCGACGGGCGAGCGGTTCCTGAGCTGCACGTTCGTGCAGCCCGGCGGCGGCAAGCGCGACGGCCTGCTGCACGCGGTGTACGGCGGCGTTTACGGCAAGGAGCAGTCCGCCCTCGACGGCCATCCGCGCACGGGCGATCTCATGCCGGTGATGACGCACATGGGCGCAGCCGCGCCGTGCGGGCTGACCACGTATCGCTCGCGCGTCTTCGGTGCTGACTGGTCGGACAACCTGCTCGCGTGCTACTTCAACCTGCACAAGGTCGTACGCCACGAACTGATCCCCGACGGCGCGACCTTCAAGACGAAGGACACCGACCTCCTCGCCAGCACCGACGTGGACTACCACCCGACGGACGTGCTCGAAGACGCGGACGGCAGCGTGCTCATCGTGGACACGGGCGGCTGGTACAAGATCTGTTGCCCCACCTCGCAGCTCGCCAAGCCCGACGTGCTCGGGGCGATCTACCGGGTGCGCAAGACCGGCCAGCCCAAGTCGGAAGACCCGCGCGGCCTCAAGCTCAACTGGCCCGCCCTCCAGCCTGCCGACCTCGCCAAGCTTCTCGCCGATGAACGCCTCTATGTCCGCCAGCGCGCGATCCAGGAACTGGGCAAGCGCGGGGAAGCAGCGGTCCCGGCGTTGCGTGACGTGGTGGTAGCAGCCGACGTGAGGAGGCTCACTTCCAATCCGAAACCAGAAACAAAAAAGCAGAAACAGTTATCAGAGCCTCCTCACGTCGGCTGCTACCCGGGGGAAATTCGCCGCGACGCCGTGTGGGCGCTGTCGCACATTTCCGGTCCCGCTGCACGCGAGGCTGTGCGCACGGCCCTTAATGATACGGATGCCTCCGTCCGCCATGCGGCCATTCACGTGGCCAGCATCTGGCGCGATGGACACGCGGAAGGACGGCTCACGGCGATCAGCGAATCGGACGATGCCGCCCTGGCCCGCGCCGCTGCCGAAGGGCTCGGACGCATGAACGCCACCAACTCCGCAGCGGCCTTGCTGGCGGCAGCCGACCGGGCGCGCGCGAGCACCGCGACCATGTCGGACGCCCAGCGCGTCCTCTGGCACTCGCTCACCTACGCCGTCATTGAAATGGCATCGGGTGAAGCCATCGGCACGCAACTCACCGCCCGCGGGCCGACGGCCGCAACGCTCATCGCCCTCGCGCACAGCGGGAGCACGGCACTCAAGCCGGAAGCCATCATCCCGTTGCTGCGTTCGCGCGACCCGGTGGTGAAGCAAACCGCACTGTGGATTGCCAGCCAGCGCTCAGACTGGGCTCCCCGGATTGCCAACACTTACTACCGAGACCTGTTTCATGACGTGATCCCAAAACCCGACCCGATCGATACGCCCATGATTCTCGCCAAGCTCGCGAAGTTTCCTGAGGTCCAGGAATCGCTGGCGAGCCTCAGTGGGATTGCCCAAGTGCCACGTGACTCGCGGCTGATCGCATTGCGGGCGATGGCTGCATCCGGGGTGAAGGACACTCCAGCGCGCTGGGTTGCCACCGTCACTGAGTTGCTCACCAGCTCTGACAGTGAAATCCTCCGCCAGGCTGTTGCGACCTCGCGCACGTTCACGCCGCCGAAGACTACTTCCGTTGCGTTCATCCGCGCGTTGCAGGACGTCGGAGAGTCTGACTCCGGGCCAGCGGAAGTGCGTCTGGATGCCCTTGCCACCGCCGGCAGCCTGGCATCCGTTTCGGAACCGCTATTCTCCTTCCTGCGCACCAGCCTGGAGTCCACAAAGCCCATGCTCACCCGCAGCGCCGCCGCAGGCGTGCTGGCCAAGGCGAAGCTGACCGGCACACAACAGCTTACCCTGGCCGACACGATGAAAGGCATTTCACCGCTGGATGCCCCGAAGCTGCTGCCGGTGTTTGAGAAGTCGCCAAACGAGGAGCTGGGCCTGAAACTCGTCGCGGCGTTGAAGGATTCCACCGGCTTGCGCGGGCTGCGCGTGGACCTGCTCAAGCCGCTGCTGGCGAAGTATCCGAAGTCCGTGCAGGACGCGGGCGCGGACCTGCTCACCCTGCTCAATGCCGACGCGGCAAAGCAACGCGCGCATCTGGAGGAACTGGTCCCGACGGTGCGCGATGGGGACGTGCGACGCGGGCATCAGCTCTTCAGCAGCCAGAAGGCCGCGTGCTCGACGTGCCACGCCATCGGTTACCTCGGCGGCAAGCTCGGGCCGGACCTCACGCGCATCGGGCAGGTGCGCACCGAGATGGATTTGCTGGAGAGCATCGTCTATCCGAGCGCGAGCTTCGTACGGAGCTACGAGCCGTTCACCGTCGTGCGCAAGGACGGCGAGGACGTGACCGGCATCGTACGCAAGGACGCCCCGGACGAGGTGATCCTCGCGAACGGTCCCGAGACCGAAGTGCGCATCGCCCGCGCCGACGTGGTGGAAATGCGCCCGGGCAAGGTGTCGCTGATGCCCGATGGTTTGGAGCAGGCGCTGACGAAGCAGGAGCTGGCGGATTTGCTCGCGTTTCTAAAGGCGGCGAAGTGATCGGGTAAGGTTTCAGGTTCAAGGGTTCAGGGTTCAGACAGGGTCGTTGAACTTCGAACCTGAAACCTGAAACCTTGCATCCTTAAACCTTTGCTAGGTTAGCAACACTCCCTCAACTGCCAACAACCTCCGCTTCCACTCCTGCCCGCCGGAGAAGCCGCCGAGGCGGCCGTTGGCGGCCAGCACCCGGTGACAGGGAATGAGCACCGGAATGGGATTGGCACCGCAACCGCCTCCAACGGCCCGGGCGGCGCGGCGCTTGCCGAGGTCTTCGGCGATCTCGCCGTAGCTGCGGGTTTCGCCACGCGGGATACGTTGGAGCGCGTCCCAGACGCGCAGGCGGAACTTCGTGCCACCCGTGAGATCGAGCGGCGGGAGGGATGGTCGTCCGGTGCGCCGCGAAGTTTCGTTCAACGCGGCGAGCAGGGCGGTTTGCGTTTGCTCCGCCCACCGACGGAATGGAGCGGGGAGTTCATCGGCAGGCGTTGAAACGGGGCGCGTCCGCTTGCTGGGAAAATCCAGCCGGGCCAGACCTGCGGCCGAGAAGTGGGCGATGAACTCGCCGTGGGGCGTGGGGAGCGGCGCGGTGTGCAGGATTTCAGGTGGGCGTGGCATTAGGTGGATTAAGATTACGATTAAGATGAAGCGCAAGAAGAGTCTGCCTGCCCATCTTGCCCGTAATCTTAATCGTAATCTTAATCCCGCTCCACCAGTTCACCGGTTGCCGACGATGGCCTTGAACAGGCCGAACAGCACCGCGAGCAGCACGATGAACAGAAAAATGAAACGGTTGCGGGCGACGCGCCGCTCGTAACGCAGCGGACGCAGGCCCTGAATCTGGCCGGAATCGAGGAGTTTCACGAGTTTGGGGTTGCTGGAGTGTGTGAGACCGAAACGACGTTTGAAGCCCTGCACCTTCGCCGCGAAGTCGCGCGGGCGCGGGCCCAGCTCAGGGTGCAGCGCCGGAGCCGGGGCCGGAGCGGCGGTGGCCTTGAGACGATGCTGGTCCACCGGTTCGAAGACCGGCGCGGCGGGCGCGGGGGCGACGGCGGGGGCGGCTTCGGTTTTCGCCCCGTCCGGCAGCGCGGTGGAGCGGAGCTTCGGCTGACCCGGCCAGAGCGGCTGGCCGGACTCGGCCTGCTTGATTTGTTCCTGCAATGCCGCGATCTCGGCTTCGAGTGCCCGCGCGCGTTCCGAAAGGGGGTCGGACTTTTTGCGGAACAGGGACATGGGAAGCTACACGATGCTGGATGCCGGATGCGGGACGCTGGAGGGAGCAGCACCAGGGCGCTCGCACCCATCGGCGTGCAGCCCGCCTGCCACCCACTTCAAGCATCTGACATCCCGGATCATTTTTTGAACAGTAGCAACAGCACGCTGCCCAGCAAGACCGCCACCGCCACGGGCCAGGTGAGCGCGAAGCCGAGGCGGCACAGTTCCGGGAAACTCTGCGCCCCGAAGAAGTGGCCTTGGATCTTTGCGGGACCGGTGTCGGGCGACGATGAGGAGGACGCGAGCGCGCCGTCGAGCACGGACCATTTGAGACGGGCCCCGTTCCATTCCATGCGGGCATTCTCGATGGCGGTGAGCGCGCGGGTGAGTTCCACGTTGTAATTGTCGGCGGTCCACGAATCCTCGTTTACGGCCTGGACCTTGGCGAGCGATTCGCGCAGGCCGGTCAGGGACTTCGCCATCTGCTCGGCGTCACGGCGGGACTTGAGTTCGGCCTCTTCGAGGAGCACGAGGCCGCGGGCGAGGTGGTGCAGCATTTCCTCGCGGCCGGTCTGGAGTTCCACGCGGCGGCGGCGGGACTCCTCGAGGTCGGCGCGGGCGCGCTCCAGCTCGTCCTGGCGACGCTTGAGCTCCGCCAGTTGCTGTTGGGCGTCAGAGACCTTGAGGTCAAGTTCCTCACGGCTGGGCGGACGGCTGGTGGCGGGGTCGCTCATGGTGACTGGGCGGGCAACGGGCCGGGCGGTGGTGAGAACGTCGCTGTCAACAAACTCCGAATTGTCAAATTCCGAAGACATGGCTCACTGTAATCACGGCACACGGCGTGGAAAGGGAAAAGGAGCCGAAAGAAAAAAATCAATAAGGAAAGCAGGAGCGCAGGAGAAAGGCGGAAGAAGGCCACGCCAGGCCAGATTCAACCCGAACTCCGCAGTCGAACTGGTGGGGCGGGCATCTTGCCCGCGAACCTAGGTTCAGAAATTGTCCGCCCCGCCCAGTTGGAAACGCGGGCAAGATGCCCGCCGAGACAGGCTGGAAGCCTGCCCCACTACGGCAATCGTTCGTTGGACTTCGGAGTTCGGGTTCAAATCGCAGTTGACCGCCCGGACACAATTCCACCTCATTCCTGCCTTCCTGCATTCCTTATTACCCCCATCCGGTCAGTGCTCATAGTTCCGCAGGCGGCGCAGTGCGAGGCGGAGCGGCACGTAACCGAGCGCCACGGAAAGCGCAATGAAGGTGACGAAGCAGGTGATCACCGGCGGGTCGCGCAGCTCGTTGTGCCAGCGCCAGGGTGAACCCCACGCCAGCAGCAGCACGCTGACGACGATGTAGAGGAAGCTCATCACCAGCGCGAAGGTGCCGCCAAAGCCGCTGACAATCTTGCTCGGATTTTCCTCGCGCAGGTTCGGGTAGAGCACGCCCAAGCCCAGCGCCAGGGCATTGAGCGTCAGGGTCATCACCGTGATGGCTCCGGCGAAGTAGGCAACCCGTTCGGCGGGCATTTGCAGCATGTGACACGAGAGGGCGATCATGCCCAGCGTGATGACCAGCGAGGCGGTCGCGGTAAGGGCAAATTTGGCCCGGAGCACCTGCGGCAGCCCCAGCGGCGCACGCCCCACGATCCAGAGGCGTTTGCCTTCGAGCGAGAACTGCGGGAATACGAACCGCGTGGTGAGCGTGGCGAGGTTGAGCGAGCAGGCGGCGAGGTTCAGGTAGGAGATGAGGTGCAGCCAGAAGGCGCTGCTGATCTGCGAGGTGAAATGCCGGAGGTTCAGGATGTAAACCCCCAGCAGGCCGAACAGCATCAACGACTGGCCCCACTGCGAGGTGTCCCGCCAAAACATCCGCACGTCCTTGACCATCAACGCACGGACGTCAGCGGGCAGCCAGTAGAACAACCGGAAAAACCGCTCCAACGCGCCGACCGGGTAACGAAACTGCCGGCGGTGGTGCTGCCAGTTGCGAAACCATTCCCATTGGCCAAACACACTCGCCCGGCTGTGGACCGAAGAGGTGCCGTCATAAAACAGGTTGCCCATGCGGGTGAAGGCCAGCGAACCAAAGAACAGCACGTGACTCAGCAGCACGAGCAGGAAGAACCCGGCGGAATCCCATGCTCCTTCGGCCCACTGCTGGACACTCGCGGAGAGCCAGTAGCTCGGGAGAAACGGGAACTGCGCAAAGCGGGTCTTCGCCAGCAACCGATCCAGCACGGCCAGCACGCGCGTCTCCAGGGATTCCTCGTCCACCTGTTCCGGGCGCAGATAGAATTTGATGGCAAAGAAGAGAATCGCCCCAATGACCAACGCCGCCGTCTGAAACGCGCGCCGGTCCAGAAACCGGGCCAGATTCACCGCCATCCAGGCGCCAAATACGGCGGGCAACATGATAAACAGCCCGACCAACGCCACCGTGAGCACGTAAAAATGCCAGGGGACATTGCGCCAGAGGCCGTAGGCACCCAGCAGCGGGGCGATCAGGAAGAGGAATGCCCACGAGGCCAGCAGCGCGGACTCGACGAACTTCCACCGGAACACTGTCTGCGCCGGCACGGGCAGCGTGAGCAGAAAGGCGGTTTCGCGGTTGCGGAAGAAGTTCGAGTAGCTGATGACCAGATTGCTGAAGAGCAGCAACATAAACAGGCAGGCGAAGAGCAGGAACAGCAATCGTTCGATCAGGAGTTCACCGATGCCGGGAAATACCCCAATGAACTTCAGGCCCCGGTAAAACAGGCCAAACGCCACCACAATGTAGCCGCCGATGAAAAGGACGATGATGGCCGTCAGCAGGGTCGATTGCTCACGCACGGAGCAGAGCCGGCGCCACGATTGGAGGAGGTTCACCCGCAGCAGAAGCAGCAGGGGCGACACGGCGCGGTTTGAATCAGCAGGAGCCACGCACAAACAAACCGGAACCAATGCCGGTCGGCATTCCCTTTAAAGTGGTCGGGGCGGTGAGATTTGAACTCACGACCTCTTGGACCCGAACCAAGCGCGCTAGCCAAACTACGCTACGCCCCGAACCAAGGGGCACGGAAACAAGACGCTCGAGCAGCGGAACTTTCCCGTGGGCAAGCTCACCTTGCTCGCCTCCGCGCGTTCCGTGGGCAAGAAACTCAAGTTTCGCGGCCACGACATCGCGATAACCGAGCTGACCAAGGATTCATTCAAGGGCATCGACATCGCCCTCTTCAGCGCCGGCGGCAGCATCTCCAAGGAGTTCGCCCCCATCGCCGCCAAGGCTGGCTGTGTGGTGGTGGACAACTCCAGCGCCTTCCGCATGGACCCGACCGTCCCCCTCGTCGTGCCCGAGATCAACGCCGCCGACTGCGCCAAGCACCAGGGCATAATCGCCAACCCGAACTGCACCACGGCCATCACGCTCATGGCGCTCTACCCACTGCACCAGGCCTTCGGTGTCACGCGCATCTTCGCATCGAGCTACCAGGCCGTGTCCGGCACCGGAGCCAAGGCCATTGAGGAGCTGGAACGCCAGGTGGACCAGATCGTCAAGCAGCAGCCGGTCACCAAGGAAGTGTACCCGCATCAAATCGCCTTCAACGTCCTGCCGCAGGTGGATTCGTTCCTCGACACGGGATACACCAAGGAAGAGATGAAGATGGAGAACGAAGGCCGCAAGATTATGCACCACCCGAAGTTCCGGGCGAGCGTGACCTGCGTCCGCGTGCCCGTGTATCGCGCGCACTCGGTGGCCGTCAGTGCGGAGTTCGAAAAGCCCGTGACGGTCGAGGCCGCCCGCGCTGTGCTCTTAAAGGCCCCCGGCCTGGACGTGGTGGATGACCCGGCGAACAAGGTCTATCCCATGCCGCTCTTCACCGCCGAGAAATACAACTGCGCCGTGGGCCGTCTCCGGATGGACTGCGCGCTGGAAAACGGCCTCTGCTTCTGGGTCTCCGGCGACCAGCTCCTCAAGGGCGCGGCGTTGAACGCGGTGCAGATCGCGGAAGTGCTGGTGAAGTGAAGCCGGGGAAAGTTTCCAGTAATCAGTGTTCAGTGTTCAGAACTTGCCCGTCCGGACGGGCTTTTGTTTCTGAATACTGAACACTGATTACTGAAAACTGATTTACTCATCCCTCGTTATCGCCTTCATCCGCGCCTCCAGCTCCCCGCGCAACCGCTCCCGTTCCTCGGCGCTCGTTTCGCTCGGAACCCGCACCGGCGGGCCGAGGTGCACTTCGCAGCGGGCGAAGGGCACGGGCACTTGGAAGCGGTCCCAGCTCTTCAACCGCCATTTCCAGCTCAGGCGAAACGAGGCGGGCACAATGGCCATGCCGGTGAGCTGGGCGAGGGATACGATACCTTCCTGCACCACATAACACGGGCCACGCGGGCCGTCCGGGGTGATGGCCAGATCACGACCCCGCCCGCCCGCTGAAACCAGTTCGCGCAAGGCCTGCGAGCCGCGCCGGCTGGAGGACCCGCGCACCGGTTCCACATCGAACAGTTCCAGCACGCGCGCCAGCATCCCGCCATCACGGCTCGCACTGACCAACGCCGCGAGCTTGCGCTGTGGCTGTCGCGACTGCACGTAACGACGGAAGAGGATCAGCGAGAGTGCCAGCCGGTTGTGCCACAGACAGAAGATGACCGGCTCCTTGCCGCCGTTCTCGAACAGGTTCGTTTCATCGCGCCAGCTCCAGCGCAGCGTCGCGGCCACCGAGCTGGCGAGGAACCAGATGAGCCACGCGGCCAGCCGCCCATGCCACTTCGCCTGATGCGGAATGACGGGACCGGAAGTAAGAGGGCGGGGTTTGGACATCGGGGGTTAAAAGTCCAAAGTCCAAAGTCCAAGGTCCAAGGTCCAAGGTCCAAAAAACATTCTGCGCGCAGGCCCCGTCGATGGACGTTGAGCGTTGCGCGTTAAGCGTTGAACGGTTTCCCCTTTCATCCGTTATCCCTTTTTCAACGAAGCCCGCACGAGTTCCTCCACCGTCGCTTTGTCTCCGAGCATCGCTTGTGCGGCGCGGACCGTTTCGTGCGCTTCGGGCTGCTTGAAGCCCAGGGCCATGAGGGCGAGCACGGCGTCGTTAACCCGTTGATCGCCGGCGGGCAAACCCCGGGCCGCGCTGCTGGCCTCCCACGCGCCGGCCGCGCCGACCTTGTCCCTGAGTTCCACCACGATTCGTTCCGCCGTCTTGCGGCCCACGCCGGAGATCGACGAAAGCGCCTTTACATCGCCGGTGGACACCGCGCCCCGGAAGGCAACGGGATTCATTCCGCTGAGGACGTTCAGCGCGGTCTTCGGACCGATGCCGCTCACGGTGTTGATCAACATCCGGAACAGCTCGCGCTCCTGCGTCGTCATGAAGCCATAGAGCACATGGGCATCCTCGCGCACGACGAGATGCGTGAGCAGCCGCACGTCGCCGCCCGGCGCGGGCAGCTTGTCAAACGACGACAGGGGAATGAGCACCTCGTAGCCGACACCATGGACGTCCACGGTGACTTGCGTGGGCAGCGCATCGACGAGTTTACCGTGCAGGAAAGCAATCATGCCGGGCCGTTGTAACGGAGAAACGCGCAGACAGGCAATGCGGAAGGCCGGAGAACGGGTGGTTATTCACCCTCACTGCACGAATCGGAGTCGGAACCTGCAGCCGCGTCGTCCGAACCGCCGGAAAATATTCCCGAACGTTCTCCAGGCTCAACATCCGGCAAATCGTCTGTGTCACGGCAACGACTCCTGGTCGAATCATCATCGAACCATCCGAACAACCATGCCCAAAAGGACACGACCATGGCGATGAACAAGAGTGCAAGGAGATAGAATTTCCAATCCATCCGTTACGTAAATGTTTTCTAGCCACACCCCGAGCCATCCGAAGTCGAGCCGCAGGAAGAACTGCCCGAGTCAAACGACCCGCCCATGCTGCTCCCGCTGTCAAACGAGGACGGGCTGGGACTCGGTGAGGAATCGAACGACGGCGAGTGGCTCGTAGTCTGGTGCGCACTCGCATCGTGCGTGAACCCGCCCGGGTGATGGATGTGGTAGAGCGGATTGGCCGGGTTGGTGAGACTGTCGTCGCCAAGGACCGGCGGGACTGCCGCCCCGGTGAGGCTGCCGGCCTGGCTGTTAGGGTTGGACGAGGATTTCGACGCCGCGCGGAAGATCACCACCAGCACCGCGATGAACACGCCCATGGTGCACAATGCAATGAAGACGATGGCGAGGAAAGCCCAGGCAGGAGGAAAGCCCGTTGTCATGTCCGCACCTTGAGCACGACTGCGCGGAAAGGCAACTCTGCGGTGGCTACATTCCAAAGCGGTTTTTGCAGTTGATGGCCTGCCCGGCGTGCGGTTCACTGCGACGGAACTTCACCACCATGCGCCTGCTTGATGCCATCCTGAACGCCAACTCCCGCGCCACCGACGGCAAGGCTCCTCTGGTCACGCCGGATCAAGTTGCCGACAGCCTGCCACTCGTGGCGCTCTCGTGCATCGACGCCCGGCTCAACCGCTTCATCCCCGAGGCGCTGGGCGTGCTGGAGTCGCACTTCATCTGGCTGCGCAACGCCGGCAACATCATCACCGGGCCGATGAGCAGCACCATGCGTTCGCTCGCCCTGGCCTGCGCGGTGAAAGGCGGGAAGGAAATTCTCATCATCGGCCACACCGATTGTCTGGTGCGCAAGACCAGCACGCTGGACCTGCTGGGCAAATTCGCCGCCCTCGGGGTCGAGCGGTCCCGCATGCCGGAGAACTTGCAGGAATATTTTGGCCTGTTCGCCAGCGAACGCCAAAACGTGCTCAAAGCCGTGGAACACGTCCGCGCCAGCCCGCTCATCGGCCCGCGTGTGCCCGTCCACGGCGTGCTGATGGACATCGAGACCGGCAAGCTCGAACTGCTCGTCAACGGCTATCAGACGCTCGAAGCCGCAACCTCCGCCGCACCGAAAACCGCCGCCCCCGCGCAAACCATCCTGCCCTCCATCCCGCTGGCAGCGTCCAAGGACAACCAGTCCATCGGTGAAATGCAGTTCCCCCAGTTCAAGATCGGTGACGCGATGCAGCAGGTGAAGGCCATGGTAAACGAAATGTCCCCGCAGGCCACCAGTGCGACGCCCAAGCCTGCCAGCACACCCGCCAAGCCCGCCGGGCCGCCGCCGGTGCCGGCCGACGCCATCCCCAACCTCAAGCGCCTCGTGGATCTCTCGCGGCAATACCGCGTCATCGGCGGGGACGGCAAGCAATATGGTCCCGTGCCCGCCTCGGTGCTGCTGCGGTGGATCGGCGATGGCCGCGCGGACGCCGAGACGCCCGTGCAGGTGGACGGCACCGGCACCTGGGTGAAACTCGCGCAGTTGGGTGATGCCCTCCGGCAGCACAGCCACGGTGCCCGGCGGAAGTGAAGTGGCGGTGATCATCGGATCGTTCACTTGTTCCGGCTTGATGATTGGATCGCGAACCTAAATTCCACCCATGAGCACCTATCGGTTCAGGTCCAAGCATTCTTATACCCAGGCGGAGCTACTTGCCTTCCAGTTGGCATTCGCGGCCCAAGCATCGAAGTATCGCCACTACAAATGGCAATACGCGAAGGCCGTGGTTGCTGGACTGATTTTCGCCGGCGTCACGTTTTGCGTCGGCCGCTGGCTTCCAGAACCCTTTTATACGCCGGTATTTGCCGTGCTCCTGGTGCTGTTGGCCGGACCGCACCTTTACTACTTGATTTGCTTCCCCGTGCTACAGTGCCCCGCTTGCCTGCAAACGTTGGACTTGGACAAGGCTGAAGACTTTTGTCCGGAATGCGGTGGCAACCAAGGCTGGTCAACCCACTGGTTCAGCCAGGGCAAAAGATGCAACGCTTGCGGTACGACCTTGCAAGACGGTGAGGAGCGCAGTTGGAGCGTTCATTATTGCACACATTGCGGGGTGCATTTGGACGTCGATGGCTTGTGAACTATCCTCCAACGTGACCGCTCTTCATGGCGATTGATCCTCCTAACCCTCCGCCTTCGGCTCCCGCCACAACAAGATCAACGCGGCATAGCCCACCAACGGGGCCAACCCCGCCAGCGCGATGCCTTCGTTAAACGACCCGGTCTGGTCCACCATTCGCCCGAAGAACTTTTGACACGGTGAGGACGTAGCCCACGCGACCGTGCCAAGGATGCCCGTGACCTTGCCCTGATGCTTCGTGCTGAGTTCCTGGCTGAAAGAGTAGTAGCACGGGAAAAGCCCGAGCGATCCCGCCGCCACCACCAGCAGCACGCCCAGCAGCGGCCAACCTTGTGGAAGAGCCGCCGCCAAAGCCGTCAACGAGGTCAGCAGCGCGCACACGCCAAAGACGGTCGCGCGCGAGCGATGTACCTCCCAGCCGCGCTTCACAAGCCACAGCGCCGCCGCGCCGGCTCCGAGGCAGCCGATGTCCGTGGCGATATAGTAGAGCGAATTGAACCCGAGCGCGTCGGCTTCGAGGTAGCCCTTGCCCTCGATTAGAAACTTCGGCAGCCACGCGCGCACGACCTGCCAGCAGATGTTGATCGCCGCCACCACCACCACAAGCGCCCAGAACCGGCGGTCACTGAAAATGGCGAAGAAACTTTCCTGCGGCTTGGACGCGGCCAACGCAACGGGGTCCGATTGCGATTCTGACTTCTGACTCCCGGCTTCTGACTCCCTTCCCCCAAAGTCCCTCTCCTTCAGCATCGCAAACCACGCCACCACCCAGACCACGCCCACCGCCCCAATCACGAGAAATGGCTCGCGCCACACGCCCGGCTCGGTCCGGCCCGCCAGCATGAACTTCATCACCAACGGGGTCATCACCGCGCCCAAGCTCGCACCACTTTGCAGCACGCTGTTGCCCAAGGTGCGTTCATCGCGGGCCAGCAGGCGCTGCGTCGTCTTGAGGGCGCACGGCCAGTGGCCGGACTCAAAGAAACCCAGCAGCGTGCGGCACACCAGCAGGCTTTCATAATCCTTCACTAGTCCCGTCAGGAAGCCCATCACCGACCAGGCGAGCACCAAAGCCGGATAGAGCCAGCGCACGCTCCACTTGTCCGCCACACAGCCCCACAGGAACGCGCCGACGGCAAAGGCGTAGCCGAAATACATCTCCACGTCGCCGTACTGCTCCTGCCGCAGGTTAAACTCCTTCGTCACGCGCGACGCCACGTTGGGCAGCGTCTGGCGGTCCAGATAAAGCAGCACGGACGCGCACAGCAGCAGCCCGCAGACGAGCCACTTCCAGTGCGCGGAACGGGCGGTGTTCGTGGAAGTCACGGAGAACGGACGGATGGCAGCGGCAAGTGTTCGGTAAAATGTCCGGCTCAAACGTAACTGCCCCGCGCCACCGCCGTCTCCTTGGCGTGATGAACCGTGTTTTTCTCCTGCTGGTGCTGGCGGGCGGGGCTTCGTGCGCCGAGCCGACCGTCCAGCCCGGCACCCGGCCTCCCCGCGAGGTGGTGGAACGGGTGCAGCCAGCTCTCGAAGCGGGCCGGGCCGGGCTGGCCGCCAAGGATGCGGTGGCCGTCCGCGCCGCCGCAGCCCGCGCCGTCGCCGCGCTGGGACCATGGGCGGGCAACCCGGAAACCGCTACAAAGCACCATCCGCCAGCCAACCCGGCTGCACCTGACCTTGCCGGGGTGCGGAGCGGGTGGTTGAAGGAAATCGAGCGCAACCGAAAGAAGCTGCCTTGGTTCAGCAACCCCTCCGGCGATCCCAAAGTGATGACCGCCGGCCTCCGCGCCGCCGCCGTTCCCCTCAGCGCCCTGGCCCGCACCGCCGTCATTTTGCCCGACCAACGCGAAGCGCTCACCCCACTGGTCCGCACCGGAGCTGACTGGCTCGTCGCGCGCCAGCACGCCAGCGGCGTCTTTCCCTTCCCCGTCGGGCCGGGGCTGAACCCGCAGGAAAAAGTCGGACACCTCGTGGCCAAGGCGATCAAGGAACATCCCGAGATCGTCGTGGACGGCTGGATTCCCGATGACCGCACCGACGGCGGGTTGCAGTACGATCACGGCCTCTGCGGCACAGCCTTGATCGACGCGTGGGAGCTGACGCACGACGAACGTTACCTTGCCGCCGCCCGTCGCGCCGGGGACTGGGCTGCCGCGCGTCCGCTCGTGGTGAATTGGAACTACAATGCCTTCAGCGCCGGCTTCCTGGCCCGGCTGGCCCGCGCCACGGGCGATGCGAAGCATCTCACCGCCGCAGTGGAGAAGGCCGAGGTCGGCGTGTTGCCCGGCCAGCTCCCGACCGGCCGCTGGTTCGACGCGCACAACGCCTGCGCGGTCTATCACAACATCCTCCTGCGCGAGCTGTTGGAGGTGTTCGCCGCAGTGCCGGCGGAGCATCCGTTCCGCCCCACGCTCCGCGACGCCCTCGTGCGCGGTCTCGATCAGGCGGCCAACGAAACCCTCGCGCAAGGTTACACCGGCACCTGGACCGAATGCTTCGCCCGCGCGCTGTCCGTGCTGGGCGAAACCCCGCTCTGGCGCAAGGCCCTGAACGTGAACCTCAACGCCGCCGGTCAACATGGCGCTCCCAACCTGGGCGTCGCGGTCGTGGCCGTGCTGGGACTCGGGTCTTCCACGATCAAGTAATGGCCCGACACGGCCTATACGGAACAGTGCAGTTGAGTCACGGATGAACACGGATTAAACACGGAGCCAACCGTTCAGGGGCCGCCTCGCACCACTGCTTGGCCTGCCCCGTTTGAGGCAGACAGGCAACGTCGCCGAACCGCGCGCTCACCTCGTCCCCATCCGTGTTCCGTCCGTGTTTCATCCGTGGCTAAAGAATCTTTCCGCCTCACGATTTCAGCTTGCCGCTGACCACCAAATCCCGGCCCAATCTCCGCGTGCTCCGTGCCTGTTATTTGATTGCCCTCGCGACTGCGTTGACCGCCACCGTTCATGCGGAAAGCCCAAGCCTCGCGCACACGGTTCCCGGCGCGTTGACGCCCGGCCAGACGACGGAGATGACATGTGCAGGCACCGGTCTCACCGGCGCAACGAACCTCTGGACCAGTTGCAGCGTGAAAGTAATTTCGGCCACTGCCACCAATGCCGGGGCCGCCAAGTTTCGCGTTGCCGTCCCCACGGACACCCCGGTCGGCATTTACGCGGCCCGCGTCGCATCGAGAGAAGGCGTGTCCAACCCCCTGCTGTTCATGGTTGATGATCTGCCGGGCGTGGCAGACCCAGGCACGAACTTGAGCGCAGCCAGTGCCCAGCCGCTCGCCTGGCCCGTAGCAGTGGATGGCGCAACCGTGGCACTCGGCAGGAAAATTTACCGCGTATCGGTCAAGGCGGGCGACCGCCTTGCCATCGAGGCCGTGGCACAGCGCCTGGGCTCGAAGCTCGACCCCGTACTGCGCCTGCTGGATCTGCACGGACGCGAACTGGCCTTCTGCGACGACGAGTCCGGCCTGGGCGGGGACTGTCGGCTCGCGCATGTGTTCGCAACTGGTGGCGACTACCTGATCGAACTGCGCGACATCCACTTTGGCGGCGGCAGTGATTACCGTTTCCACCTGCGCGTGGGCGATTTCCCCTTCGCGAGCCTGCCATTTCCCGCAGCGGTACAGGCCGGTAGGCAGGGCACGTTTAGCTTTGTCGGTCCGCAGGTTGAGAAGGTGAAACTCGTCACGACCACCGCACCTACGAACGCAACTCGCCTGGCATTGTCAGCGAAATTTCCCGGCGGTAGCTCTTCGGCATTCGTCTCTGCGCTTGTGACGGAAACCACCGAGTTCTCGGAAGTGGAACCGAACGACAACGCCGACAACGCCACCCCCTTCACGTTGCCGGCCGGACTGAATGGCCGCTTGCTCAAACCCAAGGACCGTGACTTCTGGAAGTTCGACGCGAAGAAAGGCCAGCGCGTCCTCTTCACCGCGCAGACGCGCAGCATCGCCTCCGCGAGCGAAGTGATGCTCCAGCTCCGCGATCTGAAAGGCACGGCCATCGCCAGTTCCTCGCCTAACGACGCGGGCGAAGGCTCGGTGACCAACACCATCCCCGCAGATGGGACGTACTTCCTCGTCGTGGATGAACTCATCCGGCGTGGCGGCCCGCAACATGCCTACCGCATCGAGGCCGCGCTGCTTGCTCCCGGCTTCACGCTCGACACCGAAGTGGAAAAAGTTGAAGCCACGCCGGGCGGCAGTTTTACAGTGAAGGTCAATGCGACTCGAAATGATTACAGCGGCACAATCGCGCTCAGCGTACTGGGTTTGAATGACGCCCAGCTCAGTGAAGCCGTGATCAAAGAAAAAGGCACGAATGGCACATTGAAGGTAACCCTGCCAGAGAGCGCCATGCCCGGTTCGCTCACCCACTTCCAAATCGTCGGCAAGGCCAAGGTCGGCGAAACGGAGATTCAATCGCTTACGCGCACGACACCGGCCCTGCGAAAGCTCTTTCCTTCCTTCCCGCCGCGCGAACTGGATGGCTTCATCGCATTGGGAGTGAAGGCCCAGAAATAAGCATCCGGCGCTCACCCCAGAAAAGCTGCCTGGTCACTGGTGGAATTTATCAGGAAAGCAGGAATGAAAGAGAGCCGGGCTTCTGCACGTTCCTGCCTTCCTGCTTTCCTGATTCCAAACGGTCAATGGTTGAAGACGAATTCGGCGGAGTTCAGCAGCGCCCAGAGGATGTCTTCCACGGCGCTTTGGCGCGTCGCGTCTTTTGCAGAGAAGGCCTTTTTCGCCAGCGCCAGTTCCTCCTCGTTGGGCCGGCGGTTGTAGGTGCTCAGGTAGAGTTCCTTCACGATGTCGTCCTCGGTGGCCTTGCCGGCGGCGAGCTGGTGGGCGCGGCCCTCGGCAGCAGTCACCTTCGCATTGAGCTTCGTGGAGTTCATCATGTGGAGCGCCTGCACCATGCTGGGTTTGGCGTCGCGCTCGCAGGGGCACTCGGCGCTGCTGTTCGGGCGGCCGAAAGCATCCATGAACTCGCTGCTGAGCATGTGGTTCCACGTCTGGAGCGCCCGTGAACCTTCGGCGAGCCCGTTGAACGTCTCGCGGGTGGCCGTCACCTGCATCACGGCATCCAGCAACACCTCGGCAGGCAACCGGCGACGGTAGCTGCGGGAGTAGTTCTTCGTATCGCCGACGTTGGTCTCGTTCGCGGTGGAGCTGAGCTGGTACGTGTGCGAGTTGAGGATGGTCCGCATCAGGTGCTTGAGGTCGAACTTGTGCGCGACAAAATCCTTCGCCAGCCAGTCGAGCAGCGGCTCGTTCGTCGGCGGGTTTGACGCGCGGAAATCATCCACCGGGTCCACAATGCCGCGCCCGAAGAACTGCGCCCAGACACGGTTCACGGCGGCGCGGGCGAAGAGCGGGTTCTCGGGCTGGATCATCCAGTCCACCAGCACGGCACGCGGGTCGCGGTCAGTTGGGATGACGGCTTCGGGGCCATCGGGCGCTCGGGGCTTGAGGTCTTCACCGGTGACCGGATGTTTCATGGCGACGCTCGACGTGGCCCAGATGTATTCCGGCTCGCCGCTGATGGGAGCGGAGATGCCCTGTCCCTTGCGCCGCGTGCCACTGAAGAAGGCGGCAAACTGATAATAATCCTTCTGGTCCCATTTCTCGCTCGGATGATGGTGGCAACGCGCACAGTCGAGCCGGACGCCGAGGAAAACCTGGCTCACGAAACCGCTGGCGTCCTCGGGCGTGCGTTTGTCACGGAAGAGCGCGGGCGGACCGGTCTTGTGCGTGCTGCCCTGGGCGGTGAGCAGTTCGCGCACAAACTGGTCGTAGGGTTTGTTCTGGCGGAAGGAGTCGCGCAGCCACTGGTCCATGAGGAAGACCGGTTTCACTCCAACGCGGAAGGGGTTGCCACGCACGAGATCGCCCCATTTTACGGCCCAGTGATCGGCCCACGCTGGATGTTCCAGCAGCCGGTCAATGAGCTTGGTCCGCTTGTCCGGCGACTTGTCATCCAGAAACGCGGTCGTCTCTTCGGCAGTGGGCAGCGTCCCGATGGTATCGAGCGACGCGCGGCGGAAGAATTCGGCGTCCGTGCAGCCGGCCGACGGCAGGTGACCAAGCTTTTGCAGCCGTTGATACACGAGCCGGTCAATGTCATTGCTCACCGGCAGCGCGGCGAACTGTTCCGGCGGCAACATGCGGTCGCTGGGCACCATGATCGTGCTCACGGCCACGCGTCCGAGGAAGCGCGCGACCACCGCGCCTTCGCCGCTGAACTTGCCCACGCTCACGCGGCCCCCATCGTCCACGGTGGCGAGGGACTTTTCGTTGGACATGTATTCCGCGAGGTCGGTCACATCGCGCACCGCACCGTCCGAGTAGCGCGCCTGGATGAGCAACGGCTGGGCGGACTCGCGGCGGTAACGGCGTTCCTTCGGAAACACTTCGATGCCCAGCAGATTCGGCTCGTTCGTGCGGGCGTACGGCATGCCCTGGGCAATCCAGTTCACCAACGTGTGATAGTCCTCGGAGTCGCGCTCCAAGCGCAGCCCGCCATCGTGCGGCACGGCCAGCACGGACTTCTTGAGCAACAGGCTTTCCTCGGGGAAGGCCGGGAAAACGCGGCGGCCACGCGCACCCTTGATGATGCTGAGGTAGTCCGCGCGCGGGTCGTAGGCAAAGATGGTGAGCTTGAAACCGTTCTGGCCGTCGGACTTCGCATGGCAGGAACCGAGGTTGCAGCCGGCCTTGCTGAGGATGGGCAGCACGTCGTTGACGAAGCTCACTTGCTGACCCTCGGGCGCGGGGAGGACCGTGACCTTCACGGTCGCGGACTTGCCGCCGAACGATGCGGTGATGGTCGCGGTACCGGGCGCAAGCGGCTGCACCTTGCCCTCCGGGCTGACCGCAGCCACGGCCGGTTTGTCGGAGGCAAACTTAGCCGGGGCGGGCACTTCAAAGCCGGCCTTGTCCGTGCCCGTCACCGCGAGCCGATGCGGCGTGGAGCCCGCGATCAACGGCAGTTCAGCTGGAAAGACCGTGAGCGCGCTGACGGCGCGGAGTGGGGTCGGTGCGGACGAAGAAGCGGACTTCTGCGGCTGGGTACAGGCGCTCAGGAACACGGCCACGAGGCCACTGAGGAAGAAGTTTTTGGCCACAGATGAAACACAGATGGAACGAAGCAAAGATGAATCAGGAAAGCAGGAAGGCAGGAAGTTAATCTGGCCCGAGCGGCGACCGCCCTTTCCTGCATTCCTGCATTCCTGATTAATCCGTTTTTCCTGATCTGTGTCCCATCTGTGTTTCATCTGTGGCTAAAAATTATTTGGCATCCAGTTTGACCGCCGTTTTCCCGGCTTCCCACATATAGACGCTTCCGTCGTGGCCGCCGCCGAAGACCGTCTTGCCATCGGCGGTGGCAGTCACGGAGTAGAGGACGTCGCCGACGGACGAGAGCTTGCGTTCGGTGCCGGGCGAACTGCTTTGCTCGCCGTTGTGCCGCTTGATCTCGGTAATGCTGGCCGCACTGCCATCCTCGCCCACCGCCAGCAAGGTCTGTCCGCCGGGCGTCCAATGCAGCGCGGTCACGCCAGCGCTGCGGCCCGAAAACGCGGACTTCTTTTCCTGTCCGGCGATGTCCCAGACCTTGATCTCCTTGTCGGCACCGCCCGTGGCAAGTTCGGCATCGTCCTTGCCGAAGGCGACGGCCTGCACGTAGCTGGTGTGGCCTTCGAGCTTGGCGACTTCCTTCTGCGTGGCGAGGTTCCACACGCGGGCGAGCTTGTCCGCACTGCCGGTGGCGAGGGTCTTGCCGTTGGCACTGATCTTGAGGTCGAGGATGCTGTCATTGTGCGCGATCCAGGTGGCGTAAGGCTTTTCATCGCCCACCTTCCACAAATGCACCTGGCCCGGTGCACCGCCGGGACTGTCCGCCACGGCCAGCGTGCTGCCGTCCGGCGTGAACGCGACGGCGGTGGCACGACCCGCGAGCGGCTTGTCCAGAAACCCAAAGGGCTGGAGCGTCTTCGCATCGTACAGGAGGGGGCGAGCGCGACGGCGAGCACGGGCGTGTAACTGGCCGGGAGCGCCTTAAGCTCCTCCGACTTGGTCTCCCGCGTCAGCAGCTTGAGAACTCCGGCATCCCAGACGGCACCCGCGTCCACCCAGCCGCGCAAGGTGGCGATGAGCTTGTCCGGGAGCTGTTTCTTCGGCGGCATGTGCGGGTCCGCGCCGGGGACGAGGGACTTGATGAGCGGGCTGTCGGCGGCCTTGCCGGGCTTGAGCGCCGGGCCGTTCTCACCGCCCTTGAGGGCCGCCTCACGGGAGGTCAGATCGAGCTGGCCGCGTTTCTTCTCGACGTTGTGGCAACTGAAGCACTGCGCCCGGAGAATGGTCATCGCAGCGGCGGCGGACTTGTCCGGCGCAGCCCCGTAAAGCACGGGCGGCAGGCTCGCGAGGAGAAACGCGAGGGTGCGGAGCAGCGGCCGTGTGAACATGCACAAGAAATGACGCGGGGTGCAGGGGTGAATTCACAGTTGGCAGGTAAAACCCCGTGAAAACAACCGGAAGCGGCGCGGGCGAAACGACCTTCATTGTGGAGATGTAACAGGAAACTCGCTTCGCTCGCCTCGCAGCGCTCGAAACTGGGTTCGACGGAGTCTCGCCCTACCGGTTCTGCGGTGCCGCCAGCGCATTGATCTGGCTCGCCGCGTAGCCGGCCCCGAAGCCATTGTCGATGTTCACCACGGTCACGCCGCTGCCGCAGCTCGTGAGCATGCCCAGCAGGGCTGCGACGCCACCGAAGGCCGCGCCGTAACCGATGCTCGTAGGCACGGCGATGACGGGCTTGGAGACGAGACCGGCGACGACGCTCGGCAGCGCGCCTTCCATGCCGGCACAGACCACGAGGACGTTCGCGCGCTGGAGGGTTTCCAACCTGGCCAGCAGCCGGTGCAGCCCGGCCACGCCCACGTCTGAAATGCGTTCGACGCGGTTGCCCATGATCTCGGCGGTGACGGCGGCTTCGTCGGCCACGGGCAGGTCGCTCGTGCCGGCACACAGCACGCCGATGAAGCCGGGGCGCTTGGGCAAAGGCTGCTTCTCAATGGTCACGGCGCGGGCGGCCTCGTGCCAGACGGCGCGCTTGAACTTGCGTTTGAGCAACCGCGCGGCCTCGGGAGCCAGGCGGGTGACGAGGACGTTTTGCTCGCGCTCAACCAGTTTGCCCGCGATCGCGGCAATCTGTGCCGGCGTCTTGCCTGCACCGAAGATGACTTCGGGAAAGCCCTTGCGCAGCGCCCGGTGGGTGTCCACCTGCGCGAAGCCGAGGTCCGCGACCGGGGCGGCTTGAAAGGCGCGCAGCACTTCGTCGCGCGTGGCACGACCTGCTTGGAAGGCATCGAGTAAGGCAGCGGCTTGTTCGGCAGTCACGGAGACAGCATGAGCAAGCGGCGCGCGGGATTGAAGTCTGAAGTCCAGAGCGGATCGTAACCGCGTCAACCGGCTCACTTCGCCGCCATTGCAGCGTGCTTGTTCGCCCGTGCTCGCCTTGCTAAATTCCCGGGCATGAGTCTGACCGCCGCTGATTTGCAAACCCTGCCGGCCCGCCTGTGGCGCGAGCTTGATGCCGCCACCAGCGATGCCGCCAATCCCTTTCGCACCCCCGTGCTCGGCACCACGAACCTCTTCGAATGCTCCATGCGCGTGGTAATTCTGCGAGGGGCCGACAGCTCCAAGCGCCAGCTCATCGCCTACACGGATGCGCGGGCGCAAAAGGTGCACCAGCTCAAGCTCTGCGAGCAGGCGCACTGGCTGTTCTACGACCCGGTACGCCGCGTGCAACTCCGCATCAGCGCCGGCACGATGGTGCATCAGAACGACCGCATCGCCGCCGAGCACTGGCAGGCCCTGCCCGTGACGAACCGCAAGAATTACTGCGCCAACCTGCCGCCCGGCACGGACATCCATGCACCGGGCGATGCCATCGATCCGGCCCTGAAACTGCCGACGGCCACGAAGAAGCAGTTGGAAATCGGCTACGAAAACTTCGCCGTGCTGGTCTCGACCGTGGATCAGATCGAGTTTCTGCAACTCGGGGACGAAGGCCATGTGCGGGCGGTGTTTAACTGGACGGCGGTTGAGTGGACGGGGCTGTGGCTGGTGCCGTGAATAGGGGTTAGGGAAGCGGGCGAGTTTCGGGTTTGGAGTTTGGGGTAGGGGGTTTTATGCTCGCCGCGTGTTCCGTCCCTGTATTGACCTGCACGAAGGCAAGGTGAAGCAAATCGTCGGCGGCTCGCTGCAGGACAGCGGGGCCGGCCTGCGTACCAATTTTGTCAGCGAACGCCCCGCCGCGTGGTTCGCTGACCTTTACCGGCGCGACGGGCTTACCGGCGGCCACGTCATCCAACTGGGAGCCGGCAATGAGACTGCCGCGCGCGAGGCCTTGGCGGCGTTCCCCGGTGGCCTGCATCTGGGCGGAGGCGTCAATCTCACCAACGCCCCCGGCTGGCTGGATGCCGGAGCATCCCACGTCATCGTCACCTCCTGGGTCTTCCGGGACGGGCAGCTCGACTTCGACCGCGTGCGGGCGCTCGTCGCAGCCATCGGCAAGGAGCGGCTGGTGCTTGATTTGAGCTGCCGTCAGCGAGCCGGCGAATACTGGGTGGTGACGGACCGCTGGCAGAAGTTCACCGAGTTCACCGTGAGTGAAGCAGCCCTCGCGCGGCTGGCGGAGTGTTGCGCGGAGTTCCTCGTCCATGCGGTGGATGTGGAAGGCCTGTGTCAAGGTGTGGACCTCGAACTGGTGCAGAAGCTGGCGCGGTGGTCACCAATCCCGGTGACTTACGCGGGCGGCGCACGGTCGCTGGCCGATCTGGAGGCGGTCACGCAGGCGGGCAATGGGCGGGTACATCTGACCATCGGCTCGGCGCTGGATATTTTCGGCGGCAGCGGCGTGCGCTACGCGGATGCGGTGGCGTTTAACCAAGGGCAGACAACGGGCAGTGGTGGGCGGTGAGGTTCTTTCAATCCCGCTCCTTGTGGTTTCACTGCTGACCCTGGTGTTGCTGGGGCTGGCAGTGAAGACGTATCGGACGTCCACCCCGGCACCCCAGTCCAACCCGCCGGTGGCCACTCGCTGAAATGCAAAAATCGCTCAACTTCGAAGAAGTCCTCGAAACGATCCTGGCCAAGGACACGCGCTACCATCGGGACGCCTATTTCTTCGTGCGGGATGCGCTGGATGTGGCGCAGAAAAAGTTCACCCAGACCGCCAGCCGGGCCGCGAAGGACAAGCCGATGCATGTGAGCGGCCAGCAATTGCTCGAAGGCATCCGGGCGCACGCCCTGGAACAATTTGGCCCGCTCACCATGATGGTGCTCGATGAGTGGGGCGTCCGCCGGTGCGAGGATTTTGGCGAGATCGTCTTCAACATGGTGGAGAGTTCGCTGCTGGGCAAAACGGACAACGACAGCCGTGAGGATTTCAAGGGCGGTTACGAATTCTACACGGCCTTCCGCAAGCCCTACCTTCCCACGGGCCGGACGGCGCTAAAGCCCTTGGCGGGCGAGCCGGGATGAACGCAAGGCTCAGCCCATCCCGGCGAATTCGTCATCCGTCAGCAAATCGAGGCCCATCAGCACGTAGTCATGCGTGATGGCCTGCATGTCCTTCACGTAGGCCGGGATCCGGGCCAGTTCGCCGAAGCCGATCAGGCCGAAGACCTTGATCGCTCCGTTCTGCGTGCCGATGAATTCCGCCTCCAGTTTTTCCAGACTGCACGCCCGGGCGACATTCACGATCTCCGCGACCATTGCCTGCGCCAGCCCGCGTCCGCGAAACAGTGGATGTACATGGACGCTCACGCGGCCAATGTGCCGTTTCCACCCGCCGAGACTCTGGTGAAGCGTACAGACCCCGATGATGTTATCTCCATCCCAGGCAAGCAGCGGCAGGTTGCGGCCCAGATCAATGCTCTCGCACCACGCCCGCACCACTTCCGCCTCCGTCACCCGGTGCTTGATGTAAAGCAGTTCCGGCGCCGGCAGTGCGGTGAAGAAGCGATGAAAGGCCGCGTGGTCGTCAGGCTCCAGCGGACGCATCCGCACGTTCAACCCGTCACGGAGCCGGATTTCCTTCGGGTATTCGTCCAGGGCGGATTCGAGTGACATAACGGGTATGGGTTGGGTGGTTACATGACGGAACGCGAGTTCAATTCACCGACGATGCCACGGCCGGTGGTGAAATGACGTCCATCCAGCGAAGTGGGGTCCACGCTCCAGCGCGCAGCAAGCATCGGCAACCGGTCCAGGTTTTGGAGAATTGGGTCATGCGTCTGCCCCCAGGCCGGTTCCACGGTTTCCAGATATTCGAAGCACCGCAGGTCCAGGCCCAGCTCCGCCGGGCTGGGCGAACCCTGATGCCACACGACGTGGCCCGCCCACGCATAGGCCCGCAACACTTCGCCGGCATCAAGCCGCGCCCAGGCGTGATGGCCAAGGGCCCGGTTGAGGCAGAAGAATTGGACGAGGCCCAGTTCGCGGCTCAGCTTCGTCAGCAGGTGGAAGCACGCGTCCACATCATCACCCGGGTCAGGCAGGCCGGGGCCGACGACAAGCACCCACTCGCCGATGGGAGGCGTGATGAAGATCCGGCGGTCGCGGGCCTCGGCCAGGCCTTCGGCCCACGTGCAGATGGTGGCGTTGGCGAGTTTGAGGGCCTTTTGCACCGCGCGCGGTTCCGTGGTGCGGATGGCGATCCAGCGACAGGGCGAATCAAATATTTCCGGCCGGAACTGCTCGCTTCGTGCCCAGTTGGGCGGCGATTCAAACCCGCTCCGCATTTCCCTCCGCCGCAACCGGGCCTGACGGGTGGCCAGCCACACGAAGAGCGCAGCGATGCCAAGAATCGACAGCAGGAGCAGCACCATGATCAGCGCCACGTAATCACCACCTTGAACCAGTCCGGAGCTGTCGCCCGTGGCGCGCAACTGGAAAAAGTTCCCGAGGGTGTTCACATGCAGGAATCTAGTCCCACTGCCCGCGAGTGCAATCCGAAAATCCCCGAGCCTGCGGGCGCATGTTGACGCTGCTCCCGGAGCGCGCTGTGTCCCGCTCGGAGCGGGATAAGCCGTAGCAACGTTGGAATACCGAGGGGGTGGAACGCATCAACACCTCCAGCCAGGCGCAGCCGCTGCGGCTGGTCTCCGCGACACAGCCGCGATCCGGAATGTTTCGTTCCTGCGGGGCAGTGTCGAGATGCGCTCCCGCCTTCGCGCATTCAGACTTACCCATCGCCAGTCAGGCTGTGACCGGGTAATGTCGCTGCGTGAGCAAGCGCATCCTCGCCCTGTTGGAGCGCGCGCTGGCGGTCGCGCGCCAGCTGGGCGCACGGCATTGGCGCAAGGTCTTGAACGTGCGGTTGCGGTTGCGTTGGAACGAGGAAATCTTCCATCTCCTGCTCGCCGGTTCCGTGGGCATCCTCGGCGGCCTGGTCAACCTCATCTTCTACCACGCCATCGAAGGGGTGAAACACTTCGCCCTCCACCGGCCCGGTGACGTAATGGAGGTGGCTGAACTGCTCGACTGGTGGCAGCGGCTGCTCATTCCGGCGCTGGGCGGCCTGGCGGCCGGGCTGGTACTCCACTGGGGACTGCAACTGGTCAAGCCGGGCGCAACCAACATGCTGGAAGTCGTCGTGGCCGGAGATGGCCGGCTAAAATTCCGTCCGGGCCTGGTCCGCACATTGTCTTCGCTGGTGAGCATCGGCACCGGCGCCTCCATTGGCCGCGAAGGGTCCATCGTGCACATGGCCGCCACACTGGCCTCCAAGCTCGGCCAATGGTTTAACTGGCACCCTTACCGCCTCCGGTTGCTCGTGGGCTGCGGCGCAGCGGCGGGCTTGTCGGCCGCGTACAACGCCCCGATCGCCGGCGCGGTCTTCGCCGCGCAAATCGTCCTCGGCAATTTCTCGATGACCTGCTTCGCCCCGTTGATCGTGGCGTCCGTGATGGCCACCCTCGTGAGCCGGTCGTTTTTCGGCATCGCGCCGTGGTATGAGGTGCCAGCCCACGAGTTCACGTCGTTGGACCAGCTCGGTTGGTTCATGCTGTTTGGCGTGTTGTGCGGTGTATTTGGCGCGGGTTTCCTCCGGCTGTTGACCGCGAGTGAAGGGCTTTTCGCGCGCCTCCGTGGCCCCGTATATCTCCGGCTGGCGCTGGGCGGAGTCATCGTGGGTGCGATCGCCATCGGTTTTCCAGATGTCTGGGGCAACGGCTACGGGGCCACGAACAAGATTCTGCACCACTCGCTGGGCTGGGAATTTCTCGCGGGCCTGTTGCTCGCCAAGCTGGTGGCGACCCTGGCGGCCGTCGGGGCCGGCACGATTGGCGGCGTGTTGACGCCCACGCTATTTCTGGGCGCCGGACTGGGTTCGCTGCTGGCGAGCGGGCTGCACAGTGCGGGCATTGCGACCACGCTGCCCACCCACACCTTCGCGCTCGTCGGCATGGGGAGCGTGCTGGCGGCCACGACCCATTCACCGCTGCTCGCGATGATCATGATGTTCGAGATCTCGTTGAACTACTCGATGATGCCGCCCCTCATGCTCACCTGCGCCGTGGCCACCCTGGTGGCGCGGCAACTGCATCCCGACTCCGTTTACACGGCCACTCTAAAAGCCCGCGGGCTGGAAGCCGGGGCGGACAGTCCCCGGCTGGGCGCGGCGCACCAGCAGAAGGTGGGCGACCTGATGCGCGCACCGGTCAGCCCGATGCGCGAGAACACGCCCCTGCCGGAAATCTCCGCGTTTTTCCTCCAGCACACGTTCAACTTCCTGCCGGTGGTGGATGCGGAGCAGCGGCTGCTGGGGCTGGTCGCGCTCCAGGACCTCAAGGCGTATCTGAATGATGTTGACCTGTTGAGCAGCGTCATCGCCAGTGACGTGATGCGCCCGGCCCCGGTGGTGCTCACGCCCGATCAACTGCTGACCGATGCGCTGCCCATGCTGCTCGCCAGCGAGCAGCGCAATGTGCCCGTCGTCAACAGCCTGTCCGAGCGCAGGCTCGTCGGCTCCGTCTTGCGGACGGAGGCGCTGGGCCTGATGGCCGAAGCCATCGCTGCGCGCAGCACATGGGCGTCGCATTGAACCGGCAGCGGTTATGCTGTCAGTCCGAGCCGAACAAAATCAGACCGGCTTCAGCGCCCATTTGCAAATCCGCTTCTACGGGACGATGCAGTTGAGCCACGGATGGCACACGGATTAAACACGGAGCCAACTCTGCAAAGGCCACCTCGCCCCTCTGCTTGACCCGCACCGGTTGGTCCAAGCAGGCGACTTCGACAAACCGCGTGCTCAACTCGTCCCCATCCGTGTTTCATCCGTGTTTCATCCGTGGCTAATGAACCGGCTCAGGAACGTTGCCCACCACGGGAACAGAATTGACTCATTTGCCGGGTCGTGTCGAAATCGTGGGCGTTCCACCGCCCTCCGGCGCAGCAACACAAATACAGACAGACATTATGGCCAAGAAACAACTTCGCATCGGTCTTATCGGCTACGGCTTCATGGGCCGCGCCCACTCCAACGCCTTCGCCCAGGTCGGGCATTTCTTCCCCAGTGAACACGAAATCGTGTTGCAGGCCGTCTGTGGCCGCGATGCGACCGCCGCCCAGGCCTTCGCCGACAAGTGGGGCTACAAGTCGATCGAGACCGACTGGAAGAAGCTCATCGCCCGCGAGGACATTGATGTCATCGACATCGCCACGCCGAACAACCTGCACGCCGAGCAGGCCATCGCCGCGGCCAAGGCCGGCAAAATGATCCTCTGCGAGAAGCCGCTCGCACTGAACGGCAAGGAAGCCGAGAAGATGGTCGCCGCGATCAAGAAGGCCGGCGTCGCGAACATGGTCTGGTACAACTACCGCCGCTGCCCCGCCGTCACGCTCGCGAAGGAGCTGATCGATTCCGGCAAGCTCGGCCGGGTCTTCCACTACCGCGCCAACTTCCTCCAGGACTGGACCATCAACCCGGAACTCCCGCAGGGCGGCACCGGGCTCTGGCGCCTTGATTCCAAGGTCTCCGGCAGCGGCGTCACCGGCGACCTCCTCGCCCACTGCATCGACACTGCGATGTGGCTCAACGGCGGCATCAAGAACGTCAGTGCGATGACCGAGACCTTCGTGAAGGAGCGCAAGCACAACCTCACCGGCAAGGTGGAGAAGGTCAGCATCGACGACGCGTGCGCGTTCCTCTGCCGCTTCAACAACGGCTCACTCGGCTTGTTCGAATCCACCCGTTACGCGCGCGGTCACAAGGCGCTCTACACCTTCGAGATCAACGGCGAAAACATGTCCCTCAAGTGGGACCTCCACGACCTGCATCGCCTCCAGATTTTTGATTACAAGGACGTCGGCACCGAGCGCGGCTGGAAGAGCGTCCACGTCAGCGATGGTGACCATCCCTACTGCGGCAAGTGGTGGGTGCCCGGCCTCCAGCTCGGCTACGAGCACAGCTTCGTGCATGCGGTCGTCGAGTTCATCAAGGGCCTGGAAACCGGCACCGGTGCGAAGCCCGACTTCAAGGACGGCCTCGCGACGGATTACGTCGTGGACGCCGTGCTCGATTCCGGCAAGACCGGCAAATGGGTGAAGGTGAAGCAGGTCAAGTAAGTTTGCGTGTCGGCGGTTTAGGACCGCCGGCAGACCTGGTCAACGGGCTCAAAGCATCGCTGCCAACAAAACGGGCGGCCTGGGAAACCTGGCCGCCCTTTTTCTTTTCGCTCCGCTGTCTGCTGCTCAGAGTGCCGTCACGGCCGTCCAGGCGCTCGTGCCAAACTTGGATTGGAAACGTTCTAGCAGCCGGTCAGCGGCCGCGCGTCCGTTCGTGAGCGCGAACGTGGTTGATCCACTGCCGGACATCAGCACGGCGGAGGCCCCGTTCAACCGCAGGAATTCCTGGTACAACGCGAGCAATGGATGCTTCGGCAGCGCGGGCGCTTCCAGCGAGTTGTAAAAGGCGCGACCGGCGGCGGCGAGGTCGTTACCCCGCAGCAACTGGAGAAGTTCTTCCGCACGACCGGGACGGCCGTTCAACGCCTCGGGATACCGGGCGAGCGATTGATAGGCCCAAGCCGTGGAAATGCCGAACCCGGGATGGATCAGCAGCATGTAAGCCCCTTGCAGCGCCGGAAACGGGGCAAGCTGCTGGACTTGCTCGCCGCGTCCCGTGGCCAGGGCCGGCTGCGATTGGAGGAAGAACGGCACGTCGGAACCAAGGCTGGCCGCCAGGGCCTGGAGCTTCGCCGTGTTCAGGGGCAGGTCGAAGACCTCGTTGAGCGCGCAAAGCGTGTGCGCCGCGTTGCCACTGCCACCGCCCAAGCCGGCGGCCAGCGGGATGTTCTTTTCCAGGTGAATCTGGACGCCCTCGGTGATGCCCGCCACTTGGAGAAAGGCCACGGCTGCCTTGTGAACCAAGTTGGTTCCGTCCACTGGAAGGGTGGCGAGGTTGCACGTTAACTGGATGCCAGATGAAGCCCGGCCCACGGTGAGCCGGTCGCTGAAAGGCACGGGCTGCATGATGGTCTCCAGCTCATGATAACCATCCTCCCGCTTGCGGAGGATGTTGAGCAGGAGGTTTACCTTGCAGGGCGACTGGCGGACGACGGTGTTCAAACGCAAACGCGCGTACCCATGGCAGGCCGCACGAAACGGAAAGTTCGTTCAATACTCGAACACGCGGAAACGGCTGCCCGGGACGATGGGCATGACCTCGCCACCAGAGAAGCCAATCCGTGAGTCGGTGTGGAACAGGGTGTCGCTGAAAATACGCGGCGCGTAGGCGTCCGGATAGGGCGGGTTCAAACTGAACGGCTCCCCTTTGAGCTTGGTCGTGGGATCCATGAACCACTTCTCCGGGAAGGCGTAGGGCGCGTAGGGCGGAAAGGGCGCGGTGACGATTTCGCTGAAGCCGATGGCCGTGCGGGCCATGGTGCGATTGAGGCCGCGGATAAGGCCGGTCGAGAACGCCGTCTCCGGTCCTTCAAACAGCCCGGCTTGCTCAATGGAGCGACGCATTTCACCGCCGCGGAAGATTTCCGTGGCATTGTTCATGCCCCGGCCCAGCTTGCGCTCCACACCTCCGCAGCCGGAGGCAAACACCGCAATCGCGGCCAGGGCGAGCAACATCGAGATACGCATAAGTCGTTGAAGTCGGGACCACCCTAGCGCAGCCAGAGCGGGTGTAAAGATTGATTTGGCCTTTCAACCAGGCGCGGACGTTTCTTGACACTGCCCCCGAGGAGCGAAACTTTCCGGAGCGCGGCTGTGTCGCGGAGACCAGCCGCAGCGCCTGCGCCGGGCAGGAGGTGCTGCGGCGTAACGTTCCCGTTCAGCATTCTGACGTTGCTGCGGCTAATCCCGCGCCGGGCGGGACACAGCCGCGCTCCGGGGGGCATTGCCAAGTTGCGCCCGCCAGGCGTTCAGAGCTGGAGCGGCACCACGAACTCGCCGGCCTTGTTGATGTAGCCGTAACCGCTCTTGATGATCCGGACCCGGGCGCGCCCGCCGCTGAACTTCTGCGCCTCGTCGAACTGCGGCGGCACCGCCAGCTTGCCGGTGCGGTCAATGTAGCCAAGCTTGCCCCCGATGCTGATGGCCGCCATGCCTTCGGAAAAGTCGTGCGCCCCGTCGTACTGGGCCGGGATCACGACCTGCCCTTTCAGATTGATGTAACCCCACTTCGTCGCCGGGAACTTGCCCAGCCCCACCACCGCCAGCCCCTCGCTGAAATCCCCCGCGTAGTCGAACTGCGGGTCGATCACGAACTCCCCGACACGGTCGCGATAGCCGTATTTGCCCTTCTTGGGAAAGGGGGTCGGCGGTTCGCCCGCCTTTTGCGGTCCCTCAGCCGCAGCGAGCGCCAAAACGGCGGCCACGAGCAGGATAAACGGCAGTTTCATGCCCATTTGATAGCAAACCCCGCAGCACGGCGCAATCGAAGCCAAGAAAAAGTCGGTCTCCGCCAAAAAAAGGGCTTTGTTGTCACCCGGCTTACCCGTCTGTATGAATCGTATTCAACATACCTATGAAACATATTGACGAACCCCGCCTCGAAATCGACCTCGGCTACCGCTTCCAGTACCTCACGGAATTCATGGGCTTTACCGAGGAAGACATCCAAACCATCCACGGCGGGGCCGCCTTGCTCGCTCCGCTCGTCCCCGCCCTCGTGGACGCCGTGTACGCCAAGCTCAACGCCTACGACGCCACTTGGCGGCATTTCGTCCCGCGCCAGGACGGCTACGCCGGCGAGATTCCGGTGAAGCTGGAAGACCTGACGATGGACCATCCGCAAATCCAGTTCCGCAAACAGCACCTGGCCCGTTACCTCGAAAAGCTCGTCACCGCCCCCTACGACGGGAAGCTGGTGCAGTACCTCGACTTCGTCGGCAAGATCCACACACCCAAGGCCGGCAACTCCCACATCGTCGTGCCGCTGGTGCAGATGAACGCGCTCATGGGCTTCGTCGCCGATGCCGTCAACGCCACCATCCTCGGCTCGGCGCTGCCCGCCGAGGCCAAGACCAAGGCCGTCCGCGCCTTCAGCAAGCTCCTCTGGCTGCAAAACGACCTCATCAACCGGCACTACGCGAAGTAGGCCGGCAGCACGAAGTTGGGGCGGGCCCGAATGTCGAAGCAGTGAGGATAGCCATGATCGCGCGGGCAAGGCTGCCCGCGCTACGTTCGCACGGCGTTTCAAAACCGCAATCCCCGCTCCCCGTCGGGGGAACCGGTCTGGTGGAGAAGTTCGCGCTTTGAACCCCTGAACCATGCTGCGCTGGGCGTATTCGCCGCAACTCGATGGCAGCCAGACGGAATTGGTCAGAAAAATAGGGTCAGAAATAGTTCAACTCTGTGCCTTTCCCATCTTTCTGACCCCATCTTTCTGATCATCTTTGGTTCATGGGGAGGAGAATTGCGCCGCCCGCCCCAGGATTCTCCAGTTGAAAACATCAATCCTCCCCGCACTTTGCACTTTGCACTTGGCCCGGCGGCGGGCATAACGCGCCGCCATGCATTCATTTCGCTACGTCGGGAAAGAGTTGAGTTGTGAAGAGGTCAGCGTCGCGGCGCTCGTAAAAAAGCACGGAACGCCGCTCTACGTCTATTCGCAGGGCACGCTCGAAGACCACTTCGGCAAGCTCCACGCCGCGCTCGCGCCGCTGGATCACCTGATCTGCTACGCGATGAAGGCCAACTCGAACCAGGCCGTCATGCGCGTGCTCGCCAACGCGGGCGGCGGCTTCGACACCGTCAGCGAAGGTGAACTCCGCCGCGTCATCGCGGCCGGCGGCGACCCCGCCAAGTGCGTCTTCGCCGGCGTGGGCAAGACCGAGGCCGAAATCGAGTTCGCGCTGAACGCGGGCATCTACTGCTTCAACTGCGAGTCCGAGCCGGAGTTGCAGCGCATCAACAAGGTCGCCGCGCGCCTCAAGAAAATTGCCCCGGTCGCCGTACGCGTGAACCCGAACGTGGACGCCGGCACGCACGCGAAGATCACCACTGGCACCTACGAGAACAAGTTCGGCATCGCCTTCGAAGAGGTCGAGGGCGTGTATGCCCGCGCGGCCAAGCTCAAAAACCTCCGCCTGCGCGGCATCCAGACGCACATCGGCTCGCAGCTCACGAGCGTGAAGCCGTTCGAGGCGGCGGTGAAGAAGCTCCTGCCGCTCGTCACCAAGCTGAAGGCGAAATACAACTTCGAGTTCTTCAGCATCGGCGGCGGCCTGGGCATCATCTACAATCCCGCTCTCGCCAGCAGCGACACCAAGTGGTGGCAGTCCGCCGCCGCGAAGGACATCCTCACGCCCGCCACCTACGCCGAGCGCCTCGTGCCCCTGCTCAAACCGCTGGGCCTGCGCATCCTCATCGAACCGGGCCGCTTCATCGTCGGCAATGCCGGCATCCTCGTCACACGCGTCGAGTACGTGAAGAAGACCGGCAAGAAGAACTTCGTGATCGTGGACGCCGCGATGAACGACCTCATCCGCCCGGCCTTCTACGACAGCTACCACGAGATCGTCCCGCTCACGAAGAAAAGCGGCGCGACCGTCAGTTCCGATGTCGTTGGCCCCATCTGCGAAAGCGGTGACTACTTCTGCAAGGACCGTCCGCTGCCGAAGGTCGGCGAAGGCGACTGCCTCGCGCTCCTGAGCGCCGGGGCCTACGGCTCCGTGATGGGCTCCAACTACAACTCCCGCTCCCTGCCCACGGAGGTGCTGGTCCACGGCAAACAGTCCGCCGTCGTCCGCACCCGCCAGCAGGTCGAAGCCATCTGGGCCGACGAGAGCGTGGCGGAGTGGTTGAAGTAGTTTTTGGACTGCGCCGGCAGAGCGTGTGGCAGGCAGGCATCCTGCCTGCCGTAAAGCCGCGGCTTCCAGCCCGGCGGACCAAAACGTCCGTCCACCCGATCACGCACGCACAACCCCGCGTCCCAGGACTCCTCACGCCTTTCCGGGCGGCAAGATGCCCGCCCTCTACGGCAGGCAGGATGCCTGCTGCCACAGGCGCGTCTATTTTTCCGAAGCAATCACCTAATCGGGCCGTGACGGGACTGTGCACGTAGTGAAATGCGGGGACTTGTCACCGCTTTCTCCAGGCGACTTGTCGCCGTCGAAGGCTGCTAACGTTAGAATGAACTCACGGGCCGGCACTCGCGCGAGCGCCGTGACGCACGTCAACCCGCACGCCAACATGACCTCGACGGCGACAAGTCGCCTGCGGAAAGCGGCGAGAACTCGCCGCACTCCAAAGGGCGCACGCCCACCCCTGTGGCGGCGGGCATCTTGCCTGCCGTAGAGCCGTGGCTTCCAGCCCGGCGGAACAAGCCGCCCGGCCACCCGATCACGCACGGACAACCCCGCGTCGCAGGACACCTCACGCCTTTCCGGGCGGCAAGACGCCCGCCCTCTACGGCAGGCAGGATGCCTGCCGCCACAAGCACGTCTTTTTTCCGAAGCACCCACCCGATCGGGCTACCACAGGGTTTCGCACATTGTGGAGTGCGGGGACTTGTCCCCGCTTTCCGCAGGCGACTCGTCGCCGTCGAAGGCTGATAGGAATGGAAAGGCTGCACGGGCTGGCGCTCGCGCGAGCGAAGTGACGCACATCAACCCCACGTCAACATGACCTCGACGGCGACAAGTCGCCTGCGGAAAGCGGCGAGAACTCGCCGCACTCCAAAGGGCGCACGCCCCACCCCTGTGGCGGAGGCTGGACAACCGGTGGGGTTGGGGACAAGATGCAAGCATCATCTGGAATGAACGCAATTAGGTGAGGCAAACTAGACGTCTGGCTCATGAAAATGAAATGCCTTCTCGTGGTTCTCACCTTGGCACTTGCGCCGATCGCTCAGGCGAGGATGAACATGGGGGTGACGGTTCCAGAGCTGTTTGAAAAAGCCCCACTGGTCATCACCGGCGAAGTCACTGCGATTGAGCCGCTGGGTGTCGAAACGACGCTGGTTTACCCCACTCTACGTGGTGCAACCTTTCATTGGTTACGTGTCACTCTGGTGGTGAGCACCGTGCTCAAAGGCGCGTTCACCGAGAAATCGATCGATGTGGCCATGTTAGCGGTAAAGAAGGCACCAGCAGATGGACTGGATGACCCGCCGCGAATGCTTTCGCCGAGGAAATGGCATAAGTATGTGATGTTTCTCGCACCGAGTCCGAGGAAGGGTGTTTTCGTTTCGATTGGGGCTCCTTACAACGAAGTGGACGCCATTTTTATCCTGGACCGGCAAGCCAAGCTGACTATGTCTTCGGTCGCAGGCCAAAAGGAGCTGGTTTGGGCGTTGATAACCTCTGATGGCGAATTCTCACAAAGCGGTGCGCAGGCCGTTGCACGTAAACTTGCAACGCAAATTGGCAAGCAGAACTCAAAGCTCATTCTTCCTCTTGAATATCGGGGCGAAACTAACGCTCAGGGGTGGTTTATCGACGTCCCTAAAAGCACGCCAGAGCCCAGCCGTAAGTGAGGGTTTAGGTAACTCCCTCCGCCTCCCGCGCGTCTGTAGACTCATTGCAACGTCCCTTGATTCCGACATACTGCCTGCACCTTCAGCCATGAACTTGCTCCGTTTAACTCGGCCCATCACCACGCGATCCTCAACATTGGCAGGGCGCGGTGTCCTCACCACGCCGCTGAGGCGTCCGAACGGTTGGGCGGCGCGCTGGGGACAGACGCGCCCTACCTTGCACGCCTTCCTCGCGCCTATCGCGGTCGCACTCGCACTGCAATTCAGTTCCGCCCCGCTCCTCGCCGCCCCCGCCGATGACGCGCAGCAGATCCTCCAGGCCGCCGGCGTCAAGGGCGGCCTCGTCGTCCAGCTCGGGTTGGGCGATGCCGCGCTGACCGCCGCGTTGCGGGCGAACAACAGTTATCAGGTCGTCGCGCTCGACGCGGACACGCAGAAGGTCACCGCCGCGCGTGAGGCGATCTTTGCACAGGGCAAATACGGCCCCGTCAGTGTCGAGCCGTTCACGGGCGCGCGGTTGCCGTTCATTGATAATCTCGTGAACCTCGTCGTCGCCGAGAACCTCGGCAGCGTGCCACAAGTCGAGGCGCTCCGCGTGCTGGTGCCCAACGGCGTGCTGCTCACCAAGGTCGCCGGCCAGTGGCAGAAGACCGTAAAACCCAAGGACGCCAATCTCGACGAATGGACGCACTACTTCTACGACGCGAAGGGCAACGCCACCTCGAAGGACAAGGTCGTCGCGCCCCCCGAGCGGCTCCAGTGGGTCGGCTCGCCGCGCTGGTCGCGCCACCACGACCGCATGAGCAGCCTCAGCGCACAGGTGTCCTCCGGCGGCCGGCTCTTCTACATCATGGACGAAGGCTCGCGCATCTCCATCCTACTCCCGGCCAAGTGGAACCTGATCGCGCGCGACGCCTTCAACGGCACGATCCTCTGGAAGCAGCCCATCGCCTCGTGGAACACGCATCTCTGGCCGCTGAAGTCCGGCCCCACGCAGCTCACGCGCCGGCTCGTTGGCGATGGCGACCGCGTCTTCGTCACGCTGGGCATCGAGGCGCCCATCAGTTGCCTGGACGGCGCGACGGGCCAGCCGTTGTTCACCTGCGAAGGCTCGCGCGGCGCGGAGGAATTCGTCGAGGCGAACGGGGTGATCTATGCCCTCATCAATCCGCGTCCGTGGGTGCTGGAGGAATTCGCCGTGAAGCAGCAGAGCGACCAAAACCGCGTGGTGAACGAGTACAACTGGGATCAGAAGCCGCGCGATCTCGCCGCGTTCGACGCGAAGACCGGCAAGCTGCTCTGGCGGAAGGCCGATCAAAAGATCGCGCCCATCACGATCGCCTGTGACGGCGAGCGGCTGGTGTATCACAACGGCGATTCCATCGTTTGCCTCGATCCCACCAGCGGCGCGCAACGCTGGGCCAGCGAGAAGGCCACGAAGCGTTCACTCTTTGAGTTCAACTACGCACCGCGGGTCGTTCTCTCCGGCAAGACCATCCTCTACGCCGGCGGCGACGGGGCGCAGCGCGGCGTGGACGCCGAGACGGGCAAGGTGCTCTGGCAGGACACGCATGAGAAGTCCGGCTACCGTTCGCCCGAGGATTTGATCGTCGCGGGCGGCCTCGTGTGGAACGCCGGCACGCTGCAAGGGAACCAAAAGGGAGAGTTCAAGGGCCGCGACCTGCGCACCGGTGAGGTGAAGAAGCAGTTCTCGCCCGACGTGCCGGACGGCACCTACTGGTTCCACCACCGCTGCTACATCGCCAAGGCCACGGAGAATTTCCTCATCCCATCCCGCACGGGCATCGAGTACGTGGACATCAACAAGCAACACTGGGACCTCAATCACTGGGTGCGCGGCGCGTGCCTCTACGGCGTGATGCCCTGCAACGGCCTCACCTACGCCGGCCCGCACAACTGCGCCTGCTACCCGGAGGCGAAGCTCGACGGCCTGAACGCGATGGCCGGCGGCGCAGGCACACCGCACCCCATCCGCGCCGAAGCCACGCGGCTCATCAAGGGACCGGCCTTCAACTCCCCGCTCGAAGCCGAGGCCGACGCGAAGGACTGGCCCACCTACCGGCACGACAACAAACGCTCCGGCTACAGCAACCAAGCGTTGTCCGAGGATTTGTCCAAGACCTGGGAACTCAAGCTTGGCGGGCCGCTCTCCACGCTCACCATCGCAGCGGGCAAGGTCTTCGTCGCGCAGGTGGACGCGCACACCCTGCACGCACTGGATCACGCCACGGGCCAGCCGGTCTGGCATTTCATCGCCGGCGGGCGTGTGGATTCCCCGCCGACTTACTGGCAGGGCCGCGTTTACTTCGGCGGCATGGACGGCGTGGTGTATTGCCTCCGCGCGAGCGACGGGGCGCTGGTCTGGGAGTATCACGCCGCGCCGGGCGACCGCCGGCATTGTGCGTTGGAGCAGTTGGAGAGCGTCTGGCCGGTGCACGGCAGCGTGCTCGTCGAGAACGGCCAGGTCAGCCTCGTAGCGGGCCGCAGCGTGTTCCTCGACAACGGCCTGCGGTTCGTGAAACTCGACGCCAAGACCGGCGCGCTGGTCGCGGAGCAGACTTACAACCACATCGACCCCGAGACCGGTGGCGACTTTCAGAACCGCCACAAGACGCTCCAAATGCCCGTGGGTTTGAACGACATCCTCAGCAGCGACGGCAAGTGGACCTACCTCCGCACCCAGAAGATCGCCGCCGACGGCAAACGCGTGGACATCGGGCCCGTGAGCAACAACGCCGTTGAGCAGGGGGCAGCGCAGAAGGGCGAAGGCGCGCATCTCTTCGCGCCGATGGGCTTCCTCGATGATTCGTGGTTCCACCGCAGCTACTGGGTCTATGGCAAGAGCTTTGCCGGCGGGCACAACGGTTACTACCAGGCCGGCAAGTACACGCCGTCCGGCCGCATCCTCGTGCATGATGACAAGAACGTTTATTCCTACGGACGCGAGGCGCAGTATTTCAAGTGGACCACCACGATGGAGCACCAGCTCATGCGCCAGCCCAAGGAAGCGCCCGACGTAAAACCCGACCTCGGGCAGGGCGGCCCGGCCGGCAAGCAGAAGGGCAAGGCTCCCGCCGCCACCGGCGCGCAACCACTCGTCGTCACCTATGCGCAGACCGAGAAGATCAACATCGCCGGCAGGCCCTTCACGCTGGAAATCTGGGCGTTGCCGGATGGCAAGGACGGCGTGCTCATCAGCCACGGCGGCCCGCAGAACGGCGCGGGGCTGATCCTGGTGGAAGGAAAACCTGCCTTCGTCATCAACAGCAGTTCCACCCACGCCCGCGCGTCTGCTTCCGCTCCCTTGCTGGAGGGCTGGCATCACCTCGTCGGCGTGCTTGAGCCGGACAAGACGATGAAGCTCTACGCGGACGGGCAGATCGTGGCGCAGTCGAAGTCCGAGTTCGTCGCCGCGCAGCCCAAGCAGCCGCTGCGCCTCGGTGGCGATGGCAACAACAACCTGGCGGGCGAGACGCTCACCGCACCCTACACCGGCATGATGGACCAGTTCGCGATTTACTCGCGCGCCCTCTCCGGCACCGAGGTGCAGGCCCGGCTCGCCGATCCCACCGTGAAGACGGACAAGACGATTGTGCTCTTCTCCTCCTTCGACAAGGGCGATGCCCGCGATGAGGCGGGGAACAACCACCGCTGCCGTCGCGCCGGCGAATCCGGCCCAACCCGGCCAGCCCGCCCCGGCTGCCGCGCAGAAGGGCACCTTCGTGCAAAACGACTGGCAGCGCTACGTCCCCATCATCACGCGTGCGATGACCATGGCCGGCAAGACGCTCTTCGTGAGCGGCGCGGAGGATCTCGTGGACGAGGAATACGCCTTCGAGCGCCTTGCCGCGAAGGACAAGAGCATCCTCCAGCAGCTTCAGGAGCAGGACGACGCCCTCGAAGGCAAACGCGGCGCGATGCTTTGGTCCGTGTCCGTCGAAGACGGCAAGCAAGGTGCCGGACTGAACCTCGCCAGCCCGCCCGTTTGGGACGGCATGATCGTGGCGCAGGGCCGTCTGTATGTGTCCAGCTTGGATGGAGTGGTGCGGTGTTTTGGGAAGGGGAAGTAGATGACAAAGCATCGTGCTTACATTCAGCAATGAATGCATCTGAGCAAATTGCTGCGGCGCTTAGCAGACGGGGTAATCCGTCCGGCAGCCAACCCGGGTGAATCCGGAAAGCAGGAATACAGGAAGGGGAACCTCCCGATGACCAAATCGCTCTCTTCCTGCTTTCCTGTTTTCCTGATTAGAGCAATCTCTCTTCCTGCCTTCCTGCTTTCCTGATTAAAGCAATCTCGGCCCTTGGAATTTTGCTTTGTTTTCGCGCGCCGCTCGTTTTGACTCCCTGCATGATTACACGTCCGCTCGTTCGCCGGGCCGCTTTGCTGGCCGCCGCGTTTGCCTTTTCCCTCTCGTTGCACGCCCATCCCGCCGCCGAGGCGATGACGGCGGCCGCAAACAAGTTCCTCGCCACGCTCAAGCCCGAGCAGCTGGCCAAGGCCCACTACGCCGACCTCAAGGCCGATGCCCGGCAGGCCTGGCACTTCATTCCCACCGAGATGGTCACCTTCGGCCGCAAGGGCCTACCCATGACGGAAATGACCGAGGACCAGCGCAAACTGGCCATGGCCATGCTCCAGTCCGCGATGAGCGAACACGGCTATGAAAAGGCCACCAGCATCATGGGCTTGGAAAGCGTCCTGCGCGAACTCGAGAAGAACGGCAAGGTGGACCGCAACCCCATCAAGTACTTCATCAGCGTCTATGGCAAGCCGGACGCCAAGGGCACGTGGGCTTGGCGTTTCGAGGGGCATCACATGTCCCTGAGCTTCACCATCGTGGACGGCAAGGAAGTCGCCGCCGTGCCTTCCTTCATGGGCACGAACCCCGCCGAAGTCCTCGCTGGACCAAAGAAGGGCCTGCGCGTGCTGGGCGTGGAAGAAGACCTCGGCCGCGAACTGGTGAAGTCGCTCTCCGCCGATCAGCGCACCACCGCCGTGTATGACAAGACCGCGCCCAAGGACATCATCACCGGGGCCGATCGGGCCGCGAAACGCCTGTCACCGGACGGCATCGAGTTCGCCAAGCTGAACGCCGCGCAGAAGGACCTGCTTAAGAAGATCGTGGCCGAATATGCCAACCGCGTCCGCTCGGACGTGGCGAAGACCGACCTCGCCAAGATCGACCAGGCCGGCTGGGACAAGGTCGCTTTCGCGTGGGCCGGCGGCCTGGACCGTGGCGAGGGTCACTACTACCGCGTCCAGGGTCCGACCTTCCTGCTCGAGTACGACAACACGCAGAACAACGCGAACCACGTCCACGCCGTCTGGCGCGATTTCACCAACGACTTCGGCGAAGACCTGCTCAAGAAGCACTACGAGCAGGCGCACAAGAAGTAACGCTGGCAAAGCTCCAAAGCCCAAGCTCCAAGCTCCAACGGCTTTCCGACCTCACGCTCGCACTGCATAGGTGGGCGCTGGGGTAATAACGAATTGCGGTGACGGCGAAGTGGAAACCCACGTCCAAGCCCAGCTTGAAGGCGCAGGCGAATCTTGCCCCTACCCCTGGAGCGCCGGTCACCGACCCGGCGCGAACCGATCTTAGCCTGAACGCGCCGGATCGGAGATCGGCGCTCCGCACTGCTTCACCATGAATCATCTGCCATGCCCGTTAATCGCCTTCGTCGCAGCGGGGCTCACCGTCACCGGTGCTGCCGCCGTTGAGTATCCCTACCCCAGTGCCGAGCCGCAAAAGACCGGCTGGCCGCTCACTGTAGAAGAGCGCGCTTACGTCGTCGAACGACCCGAATACGACCGCCGACCGGGCCGGGAGGCGAACAAACATTTGCCGCAGTTCTGGCCCGCCGTGCCCGCCGCCGGTCACTTTGGCGGCGACGCGTGGCTCAAACTCCACGAAGCCCACGTGAAGACCGTACAGGCCCATCAAGGCCCCCTCGACGTGCTGCTCGTTGGCGACAGCATCACCATCCAGTGGGCCGATGCGTGGGCCACGCACTTCCCCGGCCTCAAAGCAGTCAATGTTGGCATCGGAGGCGACAAGACCCAGAACGTCCTCTGGCGCCTCGACCACGGTGGCGTCGAAGGGCTTCAACCGAAGGCCATCCTGCTCATGATCGGCAACAACAACATGTTCTTCACCCCCGAGACCGGCATCGAGGCCGCCGCCAAAGGCATCCAGATGTGTGTGGCCAATCTGCGCGAGAAGTTCCCCGCCGCCGAGGTCATTCTGGCGAAGATTCTCCCGGCGCACAGGCCGGGAAACCGCTTCTACGAGGACATCAAAAAGACGAACGCCGCCCTCGGCCCGCTCAAGCTCGACAACGACCCCAAAGTTCACGTGCTTGATCTCTGGAGCGATTTCACCAACGCCGACGGCACGCTGAAGGCCCCATTGTTCACTCCCGACAACATCCACCTGAGCAAGGCCGGCTACGCCACCTACGCCAGCAAACTCCAGCCGCTTTTAGGCCCGCTGTTGAAGAAATAACTGCGAGGGCCAAAGGGCACATCTCCATTTCTTTTCGTCCGCCCGAGATCGAATCCCAACTACATACCGGTGCACCGCTAGGGAAAGGCTGATTTAACCACAGAGACACAGAGTTCACAGAGAATAGCCGTTAAAATTCGTTCTCTGTGTCCTCTGTGCCTCTGTGGTTAGTGCCTTGTTCAGACTCCTCTCCCTTCCTCGGAGGAAGGGAGAGATGATGGGAGCGGGCGAAGGTGGCCGGAGGCCGGATAGGGGGTGCGTCCGCCCTCGCTCTCGCACGCAACCCCTCCCCATGAACCGGACCGCGACCGTCCCGGTCGCTGCGGCCACCCCGCCAACGAAAGGTTGCGGATTTCCTTACGTCCCACTTGCGCAAGTTGCCGCTGCGGCCCGGAGGGCCGCGGTCCGGTCCAAGGGCTCAAAGCGCGAACTTCTTGTTAGGAGAATTCTCACCCCGGCCCTCTCTCCCCTCATCCGATGAAGGGAGAGGGAGAAGACGGCGCGCGGGACTAGGTGGCCGCGCACTGTTTTACAGCCTCGACGCACCGGGGACAAAGGGTCGCGTGCTCGGGGTTCGTGCCGACTTCGGTTTCCGTGTGCCAGCAGCGTTCGCACTTCGTACCGGCAGCCTTGCTGACCAGCGTTGAACTGGCCGCATCACCGTTGGCGTGGATTTCGAGCTGCGAGGTGTTGAGCAGTTCGCGCAGGGCTTCGGCGTGAATCTTGCCGTCCACGTAGAGCGGACCGGAGCCATTCAAGGTCAATTTGGCCTCGAGGGACTTGCCAATTTCCTTGGCCTGCCGGGCCTTCTCCAGTTCCGGCAGGGTTTGGACACGGAGTTTGAAGAGACCATCCCACGCCGCTGTTTCTGCGTCGGAACGGTTGAAGGGCTGCGGAGCCCACTCAGCAAGATGCACGCTGGGCGTGGGTTTGCCGGGGATGAATTCCCAGGCTTCGTCGGCGGTGAAAACGAGGACGGGGGCGAGCATCTGGCAGAGGCGCGTGACCATGCGGTGCAGCGCGGTCTGCGTGCTGCGGCGGCGCGCGGAGTTCGCGGGGTCGGTGTAGAGGCGGTCCTTCACCACGTCGTTCTTGAGGCGCTCCTCGCTCACGACGATGTCGTTGCGGTAGTCCTGGCTGGCGACCCACAGGCGCAGCACGTCCGCGCCGTATTCGTTCACGTAACGGTCGGCGGTCTGGGGCTTGGTGTAGCCGCCCTGCCCTTGCTTGCTCTTTGAGATCTTCTCGCGGTCTTCGTCCACCATGAAGCCGTGCGTGAGCACGGTCTTGAACGGCGCAGCCCCGTTGCCGGCGAGGGAGAGGAGCAGCGAAGATTGAAACCAGCCGCGATGCTGGTCGGAGCCTTCGAGATACACATCCGCTTGCCAGCCGAGTTGGGAGTTGGGAGTTGGGAGTTGGGAGTTGGGGGCGGCCGAGTCGACGTGCTGAAGTTCTGACCGGCGCATGAGGACGGCGCGGCTGGAGCTGCCGGAGTCGATCCACACGTCGAGCGTGTCGGAGGACTTGGCGACGGCCTCGCGGCCGGTCCAGTCAGCGGGGCGGCAGAGGGTCCAGAGGTCGGCGGCGGTCTTCTCGAACCACACGTTGCTGCCGTGCTGCTCGAAGAGGCCGGCGGCCTTGCGGACGATGGCGGCGTCTAGGATCGGCTCGCCCTGCACGTCGTAGAACGCCGGAATGGGCACGCCCCAACTGCGCTGGCGCGAGATGCACCAGTCAGGCCGGGATTTTACCGCGCCCTCGATGCGGTTCTTGCCCCAGTCGGGTATCCAGTTCACGCGGTTGATTTCTTCCAACGCGCGTGCGCGGAAGGTCATCCCCGTAGGAGACGAGGTGACGAGTCTCTGACTGGATTCCGCATTCCGCATTCCGAGTTCCGCATTTGAAGCGAGACTCCTTACGTCGTCTCCTACGTGATCAACTTTGATAAACCACTGGTCCATCGCTCGGAAAATGATCGGGGTCTTGCTGCGCCAGCAGTGCGGGTAGCTGTGGTGGTAGTTCTCCTGGTGGAGCAACGCATTGCGCACGCGGAGTTCGTGGAGGACGGCGTCGTTGGCGTCGCTGCGACCGTGCTTTTCGAGGATGGACTTGCCGAGCAGTTCGGCGGGCATCTGCTGCTCCACCGGCAGGTCGGCGGTGTGGGCGAGACAGCCCTCGTCATTGACGGGCGAGTAGATCGGCAGGCCCTCGCTGCGACCGAGATTGTAGTCATCCGCACCATGGCCGGGCGCGATGTGCACAAAGCCCGTGCCCGTGTCCGCCGTGACAAACGCGGCCGCGAACAACTGGCCGGTGCGCGCACAGAACGGGTGCTCGTAGGAAAGCGATTCGAGTTCCTCCGCCGAGACGGTGCGCTCGATCTGGTAGTTGCCCGCCCAGCCACACTTCTGCGTGACGCTTTCGAGCAACGAGTTGCAGATCAGGTAAACGTTCCCGTCGGCAATGATGCGGGAGTAGAAGAGGTCAGGGTTGAAGGCCACGGCGAGGTTCGCGGGCAGCGTCCAGGGCGTGGTGGTCCAGATGAGGATGAAGGTGTTCGGCTCGCCGACGAGCTTGAACTTCACATAGACCGACTGGCTGACGTGGTCGGCGTACTCCACCTCGGCCTCGGCCAACGCGGTGCGGCACGGGATGCTCCAATACACCGGCTTCTTGCCGCGATAGACGAAGCCCTGCGCGACGAGATCCGCGAACAGGCGCAGTTCGTCGGCCTCGTACTCCTTGTTGAGCGTGAGGTAAGGGTTTTGCCAGTCACCAAAGACGCCGAGGCGCTTGAACTGCGTGCGCTGGAGGTCGATGTATTTGCGGGCGTAGGCATCGCAGGCGGTGCGGATGGTGGCGGGATCGCTCGCGGTATCGCCGGCCTTGCGCATGTCCTGCGAGACCTTGAACTCGATGGGCAGGCCGTGGCAGTCCCAGCCGGGGACGTAGGGGGCATCCTTGCCGCGCAGAGTCTGGTACTTGACGATGACGTCCTTGAGCACCTTGTTCAGCGCGGTGCCGACATGGACATCACCGTTGGCGAAGGGCGGGCCATCGTGGAGGACGAACTTCTCGCGGCCGGCCCGGGCCGAGCGAATCTGCGCGTAAATCTGGTCGGCCTCCCAGCGGGCGAGGCGTTGCGGTTCGCGCGCGACGAGGTCGGCCTTCATGGCGAAGTCCGTGCGCGGCAGATTCAGCGTGTTCTTGTAGTCCATAAGCTGCTCAAAGAGCGGGGACGCTAGCAGCCGGCGCAGGGGCAATCAAGCAGCGCGCAGGCTCAGGCGGACGCCGGGCAGGGATAATTTGATTGTCGGCACGCCATTTTTTGGCTAGACACTCCGCGAATTCGCCGGGCACCGGTCCCGGCCACAGCCACCTAAATGAAGATTCTGATCGCGGACGATGACCCGATCATTCGCCAGGTTTTGATGAACCTGTTGTCGAAGTGGGGTTATGGCGTCGTTCCGACCACCAACGGCGCGGAAGCGTGGGAAGTGCTCCAGCACGATTCCACGCTGCGCATCGGTCTCTTCGACTGGTTCATGCCCGAGATCAACGGCATGGAGCTGACCCGCCGCATCCGCGATGCCAACATCGCCCCCTTCTACATCATCCTCGTCACCGCGCGGGGCGGGAAGGACAGCCTGCTGGAAGCCTTGGACGCCGGGGCCGATGACTTCGTCAGCAAGCCCTTCGACAAGGAAATCCTCCAGGCCCGCATCAAGGTCGGCGTGCGCTCCGTCGAGCTGCAATCGTACCTCATCCAACGCCTGTCCACGGCCGAGGCAGCCATGCAGGGCGTGGCCCAGTTCAAGAACTTCATCCCGCTGTGCAGCGTGTGTGGTCGGGCGAAGGATTTGAACGACCAGTGGCACAAGCTGGATCTTCCCTACCAGACGGGCACCGGTGACACCGCCTTCCACATCTGCTGCCCGGACTGCCGGGAGAAGATCAGCAAGGTGAGATAAGCCCGGTCGCAGCTGACCCATTTTCCCGGGCGAACTGCGGTGGAATTCATCGTCGTAAAATGGCGACTCTCAGGAACGAATCCCATCTTGGGAGCACCTCTTCAGTCGGAAGACGGGGTTCGCCGGAGTCTCATCCAGTCGTAACTCACCAGCCATGAGCGTCCCCACCAACATCAAGTGCCCGTCGTGCAAAAAGGCCGGCGACTGGTTCGCCACGCCCTTTGGCCCGTTCTGCTCAAAACGCTGCAAGCTCGTGGACCTCGGCCAGTGGTTCAACGAGGAACACACCATTTCCGAACCGCTCCGCCCCGATCATTTCAAAGGCTACGACGAATTGCCTCCGGGCGATCATCTGGACCAGCCGGAGTAAAAAGCACGCACTCATCCCGTGGCAGCAGGCATCTTGCCTGCCGTAGAGCCGGGCGTCCCGCCCGGCGGAAGGAAGGCCACCCTGCGAGAGACCCTGTGAACATCGCGGCACACCCACCCTGGGTTGCGTTTCTTCCGGGCGGCAAGATGCCCGCCCTCTACGTCAGGCGGGACGCCTGACGCCACCTTGGTAGGGCGAGCATCTCAGACAGCACACAGAAACTCGCTCCGTTCGCGCTTCATTCGTTGGCAGATGGGGTTCGACGGAGTCTCACTCCACCGCTCGACAGGCGTACACAAGCCAGTAGGAGACGACGTGAGGAGTCTCTATCTAAAATGTGGGACTCAAGTGCGAAGACTGAGACACTCTGCACCTACTCCCGCAAATGGCTACTTATTCGCCGTGGCGGCTGGTGCAGACGGTGACTCGGCTGTAAGCGTGTAGATGCGGCTGCCGAAAGTGTCAACGAGTGTGGAGGTCAGAAAGAGCACTCGGCGTGGAGGTTGGGCTCGCGGTTGAGCATTTGCTGTGGCAGGCTCCGAGAGTTTCAGCATCACTGTCTGTGCGTCCCAGGCGACACACTCCGCGCGAGAGATCGTCTTGCCATCACGCGTGACGGCCAAGTCCATGCTGATGTATCCATCAAAACGTGCAATTGGCCGGACCTCCAATATCAAGCCCTGTGCGAAACCGCCTTCGGTCTTGATCTTTGGAAGTTCGATTACAGCCTGTTCACCGGATCGGGTCGTCACCTTGGGCAAGGACCTTACACTTCCTGTTTCGAACTGTTCCAAGGTGCGCATGGTCGCAGCGAACTGTCGCGTGTTGAAGATGCCGGTAATGACCGCCAATGGCACGGCATTGGCGCGCACTTGTTTATTGGTCACGCTCCCCGAGGAGGCGAATGGGCTGTCGGGCAACGCGGATCGTGGGAGGGAACAGTTTGGGATTGTTGGGTTCGGCCCGTTCGATGCCGAAGGTTGGTTGATAACGGCATTTGCATTGAACCAGTCACAGCCCACCACCTTGTCATTGTTCTCGTCCACCACCACAAACCTAGCCTGAATCATTACTTGCGGCGGCTTGATGTTAAGCGACTCAGGGATGCGGTCCAAATCCTCCAACGATGCGCGGATGAGAAGCTGGCCAGTGCGGTCATTGAAGTAAACCTGTGTGGCATCCGACTCATCAAACCGGTTGGTTACAACGATATCCTTCCTAATTACGTCCCGGAGGTAATCGCGCATAAAGAGATTCACTTGGTCCGTGTAATTTGCAGCCCCGGCTACGCTCGAAGGCCCGTGTACAGTTCGATTGCCTATTGGCCGGATCCTGCTTGTGACCGAGTTAGCCACAGCACCGGCCATTTTCTGGAGGTCTTGCACAAAAGCATCCGGATCCACTTTAAACGTCCGCACGAATACGTTCGGCTTCTCCGGCAGCCAGGGCGTGAGGACGACACCATGATCCTCGACGGTGTATTTCATTCCACCGATCCGCCAATGCTCTTTCGTGTACACTGGTGTCGTCAGGCAAATCAAATCCAAGGCCTGGCGGAGGGATAAATTCTTGATCGGTATATTGCTGCCAACCAACGTAGTATTGAAGTCGGAGTCCGGTTGATTCGTGGCGGATTTAACAGTTTCCCGGGACGTAGCCGCCCGGACGGTTTCAATTGCCAGCTTGTTGAAAAATAATTTCACCCCCTGCTTCTCCGGGTCAAACAGCCTCGCCTCGTGGTTGAGCACTTTGACGACATCTGGCAACGGCAGACCGGCGCAAGAGAATTCCGGCAAGATGATTTCGTCGAGCTTGCCCTGAATGCGCTCCGTGCCCTTGCTGCTGGGCTTGGGATAGGGGGCAGAGTTGTTTGTGCGGTCATTGACAATTGGGTTAGGCAGAGAATTCGTTGGAAGTGTCGGCGCGGCGTTGGTTCCGTTCCGCACGGGCGACGGCAACTTCTGAATCGCCTGCTCGATGGCGTGCAGGTCGATAGTGGTGCCGCGGGCGAGAAGGAGGCCATTCTCCGGATAGTACGTCACGCGTGCGCTGGCGTTCGATTCGCTGAGGCTGGTGACGCCGGCGGACTGGAAGTATTGGCGGACGAGCGCATTGACCTCGGTGAGCGTGCGCTGGGTGGCTGGGGCGGTCGCGGCGATCGCCGCCCGCACGGGACCGGTGGTGGAGGAGGCGGGCTGGTTCTGACCGGCGGCACCGGTGCTGTTGCCGCCATTGGCGGTCGCGCCCAGCACCGGACTGCCCACCACGCCTTGCAGGCCTTGCATAAACGTGTTCGGGTCCAAGCGAAACATCCGCGTGTAGTACGCCACCGGCCCGCGCGGGATGAAGGCGATGGCGTACTCCTCCACGCTGAACACCATGGGCACCTCCGCGGTCTTGCAGATGACATCCAGCGCATGACGCAGCGTGAGCTCCTTCAGCGGCCGGCCCACGCGGATGAGGCCCTCGCTCAAGGCCACGGGGCGAGCCACGGGCACCGGATTGCCATTGGCATCGAGCAATGGCAACTGCGGCGACACGTCGTTGATCAGGAAATTCAGGCCCTTCTCCTCCGGGTCGAATTTCTTCGCATCCTCCGAGAGCCGCTTGACCACCTCCGCCAGCGGCACGCCGTCGAAGTGGACTTCGGGCAGGATGATTTCATCGAGCTTGCGGCTGAGGCGATGCGCGCCTCCACTGCTCCAAGTCAGGGACGGTCGCGCGCCAGGGTTGCGCACGGCGGGATTGGGTCCGGTAGTTTCTTGGGGGTTAGGCGAATCAGCGGCCAATTGCGTCCCGGTTACAACCGACGACAGGAGGCCCCGGGTCAATTCTAAACTCCGAATTCCGAATTCAATATTGGGCAGCGGGCTGCCCAATGCGGTGCCTGCGCCCTTCTTTGGCAAGTCGGCTTGGGACTGTGGTTGCCCGGCAATGACGACAAGTTCGGTGACGGCAAACAGCCAGGTAAATGTCTTGGCCCAACGGACTAAGCGGAAGCAGAGTGGGTGCTTGGCCATGCGATGGAATTTGGGAGTGCGCATGCCGGAGCCGGCCGGAATTGGCGTTTCGCGTTACGGATTACGCGTTAAGAATAACGCTTCTTGGTGGTATTAGTGCTCTGATCAATACTCCCCTGCCCGTTAAATGATCAAGCATCAGTTTCCGGGCTGACTCTGGGCTTGTTTCCGAGGGTTGATGGACTAACCTTGGGGCACTGAAATCCCGCCGCTGTCCGGCGTGGTTCGATATCGTGGTGATGTTGCATCCATTGCGTTCACGCCGGTTTCACTGGCTGCTTCCGGCCGCCCTCGTCCGCGTCCGGGTGGACGCCGGGCCGTGTCCCCGTCCAGCATGAAGACCATCACGCTCATCCAACGGCTGCGCCGGGGCTTCGGGACGTTGTTTCTGGTGGCCGTGTTGTGCGGGACCGCCGTCGCCTGGCAGGCTTGGCGGTCCGTGGACCGGCAATTTGAGGCGGAACGGCTGCGGGGCCAGGCGACGACCCTGGCGGAGCGGATGCGGTTTGCGACCCTGCAAATGGGCGAGGCGTTGCTTGGCGTGCTGCTGGAGCCGCAAAACCAGGCGGAGCGGGGTCGCAAACTCAAGGCCGACGAGGAATTGCGCCGCACCATCGCCGAGTTGCGCACCTTGCTGCGGAACCAGCCAGATGCGTTGCGCAAGGCGCTGGAAGACGTCAGCGACCTGGACACCCGGGAACTGAACATAATCGAGAACCGGGTGCTGGCGCTGGTTTTGACGAATCCGGCGCAGGCGCGTACGGAATACACTGAACAATACCTGCCCACGCGCCGGCGACAGGAACAATTGCTGGATGAGTTTATCAACCGCGCGGGCCGGATCGGCGCGGGCGAACTGGACTGGTATCGCATTGCCCTCGGTGCGCTGGGGGCGCTGCTGGTGGTGGCAGCCACGGGGACGTTCCTGACCTACCGGACCGAAGTGGCCTTCAACAACTCGCTGGAGGCCCTGTGGCAAGGCGTGGACCGGTTACGCACCGGCGTGCTGAATGAACCGATCCGGTTAAACGAACGCAACGAATGCACCTTGCTGGCTGAGAGTCTCAACCGCCTGGGCACGGAGATGGCGGAACTGGCCGGGCAACTGCGCCAGTCGGGAGGCGAGGTGCTGACGGTGAACAACCGCCTGGGAGCCGCGTTGGGCACCACCAAACAGCACGTCTCGGAAATGGGAAACTCTGCGGTCCAGCTGGCCGCCTCCGCCCGGCGCGTGCTCAACACCGCCGGCGAGCTGTCCCGCACCATCCATTCCGTCTCCCTCGTCGCCGATCAAACCGCGATGCTGACGGATTCCAGCCAGATAGGACTCACGCGCATGAGCCAGAAGATGGAAGCCATCCACCGCGCCGCCGATGGCATCAACGCGAAGCTTGGCATCCTCAACGAAAAAGCCGCCAACATCAGCCAGGTCATCACCACGATGGCGAAGGTGGCGGACCAGACCAACCTGCTCTCGCTGAACGCCGCCATCGAGGCGGAAAAAGCCGGCGAGTACGGCCGCGGCTTCGCGGTGGTCGCCACCGAGATACAACGGCTGGCCGACCAGACCGCCGTGGCCGCCGAGGACATCGAACAGACGGTGCGCGAGATGCAGGCCGCCGTGACCGCCGGCGTGATGGGCATGGACAAATTTGCGGACGAGGTCCGGCAGGGCGTGGGCGACGTGCACAAGGTGGGCGAGCAGTTGGGCCGGGTTCTCCAACACGTGCAGGCCATCACCCCGCAGATCGAGTCCGTCAACACCACCATGAACGCGCATACCGAGAGCGCCCGGCAGATTTCCGAGGCCACCACCAAGTTCGGCGACTTCTCCCGGGCCACGACCGATTCCCAACGGCAGGCTTGGGTGGCGTTGGGCGAGTTCGAGTCCGCCGCCCGCCGCATCCAAGAGCGGACCGCCCGTTTCAAACTCAATACCTGATCCCGCCTGGCCATGAAAAAACTCAAAGTCCGGCAAAAACTGATGCTCTTGGGGGGGTTGTTCTCCCTGCCGTTTCTGGCTGTCCTGATTTATGATCTGGCCTTCAAAAAGGCCCGGCATGACTGGGTTATACCGAAGGCCGAAATCGCGGCCGTCAGCGTCCAGCCTGCCCTGCTCAAGTTGTGTCACGAGTTGCAGGTTTATCGGGATCTCGGACACGCCGTTGCCAACACCAACGAGGTGCTGCGGCCGCTGTTTGACCTGCAGCCAGAAGTCGTAAAACAGGCCATCAGCAGCGCGGACCTGGCGATCAGTCCGACCAACAACCCGCCCACCGAATTGATCGAAGGACTGGAGGATGAGTGGCGCAAACTCAAGGAGCAGATCGAGACCACGCTCAAACGCCCCGCTCCGGACAAGCCGGCGCAGGCCTACGCCGAACGGTCCAAGCTCATTGACGACACCCGGGCCCTGGCGAGTTTTGTCGGCGACAAATCCGGCCTGAGCGACGAATCCAGCGAGGCCCGGTATCACCTCATGACCGCGATTCAATGGCGCGGCCCGGACCTGCTCGTCGCGTTGGCCAATGCCCGGGGAATTTGCAACGGACTGGCCTCGCGGGGCACCACGGTGGCGCAAACGGACAATCAGAAGGCGGAGTTCGAGGAGCTGGCGCGGAACCTGCAAAACATCGAAAACGCCCTGACCAGTTCTGAAGGGACGCTGTTCACGGCGGTGGCCTGGGTCATGAACAAGCGAATTGGCCTGAAGCCGCGCTTTGAAAGCGAGTACCGCGTCGCGCTGGATACGGTGGGCGACGCTGCCAAAGACATCCGCCACACCTTGTCGGAGAAAAGAGCGGACCTGTCGGCGAAAGATTTCCACGAGAAGCTCACCCGGGCGACCACCGCAGTGCTCCGGCTGGAAGACAAGGTCGCCCAGACCCTGATCGAGGAGTTTAAGACGCAGATCGACCATTTCAAAGTGGATGCCCTGCAAGAGGTGGCCAAATTCACCCTGAGCCTGACGGTCGTGCTGGGTTTCATCTGGTCCATAAGCAATGGCATTACCGGGCCGCTGGACGAAGTGGTCGAGGCGGCCGACCAGATTGCCGAAGGTGACCTGACCGTCAACGTCTCTTCGCAGGACCGCGGCGACGAAATGGGCAACCTGCTCCGGGCGCTCCAACGGATGGTGCGCAGCCTCAATGACATCGTCGGGCAGGTGCAGAAATCCGGCCTGCAAGTCAACACCTCGGTCAACCAGATTTCCGTGACCGGAAAACAGCAGCAGGCCACGGCGAACGAGATCGCTGCCACCACCACCGAGATCGGGGCGACCGCGAAGGAGATTTCCGCCACCTCGCTGGAACTGGTGAACATGATGAAGGACGCTACCGACGTGGCCGAGGACACCGCCGCGCTGGCCAACAAGGGGCAGGAAGGATTGTCCCGCATGCGCGAGACCATGACCCAGCTCACGGATGCCGCCGGCCTCATCCAGGCCAAGCTGGCCGTGCTCAACGAAAAGGCCGCCAACATCAACCAGGTGGTCACGGCCATCACGAAGATTGCCGATCGCACCAACTTGCTGTCCCTAAACGCCGCCATCGAAGCGGAGAAGGCCGGCGAATATGGCCGTGGGTTCTCGGTCGTCGCCACCGAGATCCGCCGGCTGGCCGATCAGACGGCTGTGGCCACTTATGACATCGAGCAGATGGTGAAGGAGATGCAGGCCGCCGTGTCGGCCGGCACGCTGGGGATGAACCAGACCGCCGAGGACATTCGCAGCGGCGTCAAAGAGGTCCAGGCGGTCGGCGCCCAGCTCGCCCAGATCATCCAGCAGGTCCAGGCCCTGGCCCCGCGCTTTGAGTTGGTCAACTCCGGCATGCAATCGCAGGCCACGGGCGGCCAGCAGATCAGCGATTCCCTGACCCAGCTCACCAAGGCCGTCCAACAAACCGCCCAGTCGCTGGACCAATCCAACCAGGCCATCGAACAACTCAAGAGCACGGCCTACGCCCTGCGCGAAGGCGTGGCGCGCTTCAAACTGCCGGGGGGAAGATGAGGGGAGAATCCAGTATCCAGAATCAAGAAGTCAGGAGTCAGAAGACAGGGCTTCGGCTAGCTTCGGCTTCGGGCTTCCTCCCCCTGACTCCTGAATTCTGACTCCTGAATCTCCCCCCCGATGCTCTTCCTCGTCTTCCAAGTCGGTGCCGATCGCTACGCGCTGGAGGCGGTGCGGATCATCGAGGTGCTGGCCATGGTGGAACTGCAAAAGATCGCCGGGGCACCAGTCGGCACGGCGGGTGAATTTGTCTATCGGGGCGAGTCGGTGCCAGTGCTGGACTTGTGCCTCCTGACGCTGGGCCGCTCGTCCAACCTGCGCCTGAGCACGCGCATCATCCTGCTCCGGCACGAAGCCCAGGGCGGCGGGCAAAAGCCGCTGGGCCTGATCGCCGAACACGCCACCGAATTGGTGACCAAGGGGCTCGGAGAATTCACCTCCGTGGGGGACGCGCTCGTCGCGTCGGATCCGCGTGGCCGGCTCCGCCTGCTGCAGCTCGACAAGCTGCTCAGCCCCGAGTTGCGCGACCTGCTGGCGGTGTATTATTTCACCCAGACACTTTAGTCGATGCTCGCAGACTTCAAAACCCGTCGCCGTAGCGAGGCCGCCGTCACGGCTCCGCCCGCCCCGAGCACGCAGGCCGTGGCCTTGGATGCGCCCCGGCCAATGGTGGACTGCTGGCAACACATCGGGGTCTGGGGCAACGGTTCATGCGTGGAGCTGAAGACGCATCTGCATTGCCGCAACTGCCCCACGTATGCGGCAGCGGCCATGCGTTTTCTCGACGCCCGCCCGCCCGCCGGCTACCGGCGGGAGTGGACCGAGCACCTGGCCGAAACCACGACCACCGTCGCTGCAGGCACGGCCTTGCTCGTCTTCCGGATTGGCGATGAATGGCTCGCCCTGGGCATCGGAGTCATGGAGGAAGTCGGCGAAAGCCGGCCCATCCACTCCCTGCCCCACCGGCGCGAAGGGGTCCTGCTCGGGGTGGTAAACGTCCGGGGCGAACTGCTCGCCTGCGTGTCCGTGGGCCGGCTGCTGGGCATCGATCGCGGCGTGGGCAGAGGCAGCGCCCTGCCTGATAAATCTTCCGGCCGGTTGCTGGTGGTGCGTCACGCCGGTGAACGCTACGCCTTTCCGGTTACGGAGGTGCGCGGCGTCCAGCACCTCGTCCTGCCCGACGCAGCGCCCGCACCCGCGCCGGATGATCAGGTCATGGGAGCTGCCGGCCGGGGCCGGGTCGAGTGGCGCGGCCGGAGTGTCTGCTGCCTGGATGAAGCGAAGCTGTTCGCCACCTTGAACCGGAGCCTCGCATGAGCAACTCCCTGCCCGAAGACCTGAGCAGTTTCTCGATGCTCGACCTGTTCAAGGCCGAGGCCGAGACGCAACTGGCCGTGCTCAGTCGCGGGCTGCTCGATCTGGAAAAAGGGGCCACTCCTGAGCACCTCAAGGAGTTGATGCGCGCGGCCCACTCCCTCAAGGGGGCGGCCCGTCTGGTCAGCCTGGACACCGCTGTCCGCGTCGCCCACGTCATGGAGGACGCCTTGGAGGCGGCCCAACACAGTCCCGTGCCGCTGGCTCAGAAGCCCGTCGCTGGATTGCTCGATCGCGAGGATCTGTCACCCAAGTTCCGTGGCCAAACCGCCTATACCACGCTGCTGGTGGACATGATGCTCGAAGGCGTGGACCTGCTCGACCGCATAGCCCACACCCCGGAAGCCGAGGTGGAACAGTGGAGCAGTGACCACTCGACGGAAGTCGAAACCTACCTCCGCAATGTCGGGGTGCTGATGGAGGTCCACGCGCAGGCCGAGAAGTTTGCCCAGGCCGGGGGCGGGGGCGCCGTCGCCAGGGGCACGCCATCCGGCAAGCCTGCGCCGGCCTCCGTCGAAGAACTGCCGGGGACCGGAGCGGGCCTGACGAAAGAGGATGCCGACCGCTCATTGCGCATCACGGCGGACAGTCTGAACCGGCTGCTCGCACTGGCCGGCGAATCGCAGTTGCAGGCGCACCGGCTCCGTCCGTTCGCCGGGACCTTGTTGCGTCTGAAACGTCAGCTCACCGATTTGAGCACCGCCTTCGACCATGTCCGGGACGCCATCCCCACGGAGGTGGTCACCGGCCAGTTGCGCGACCAGTTGCATACGTTGCAACTGTGCGTGGCTGACTCACGGCAGTTTCTCGGCGACCGGCTGGTGGAGCTGGAGAATCTGGGGCGGGGCTCCTCGACACTCTCCGGGCGCATGTATGACGCGGCGCTCGCGTGCCGGATGCGGCCCTTTTCTGATGGCATCCAGGGGTTTCCCCGGATGGTACGGGACCTCTGCAAACGCCTCGGCAAGGAGGCCACGCTCGTAGTCCTGGGCGAGGACACCCAGGTGGATCGAGATATTTTGGAAAAGCTCGAACCGCTCATCACGCAATTGCTGCGCAATGCGCTGGATCACGGCCTCGAATTCCCCGATGACCGCGTGGGCAAGGGCAAGCCGCGCTCAGGCCGGTTGACGCTCGAAGCCCGGCACAGCAACGGCAAGCTGCTGGTCTCCGTGGCGGACGACGGTCGCGGCGTGGACAACCACCGGCTGCGCGAATCCGTCGTCTCCAAAGGTCTGACCTCGCGCGAGACGGCGGCGCAGCTGAGCGAACAGGAGCTGCTGGAATTCCTCTTCCTCCCGGGTTTCTCCACCAAGGAAAGCGTCTCCGAACTTTCCGGGCGCGGCGTGGGGCTGGACATCGTGCTGAATACCGTCAAGAGCGTGCGCGGGTCCGTGCGGGTGACGTCCACCCTCGGCGAGGGCACGCGCTTTCAACTCCAGCTACCCCTCTCGCTCTCGGTCATCCGCGCGCTGCTGGTGTCCATCGCAGGCGAGCCGTATGCCGTGCCGCTGACGGCGGTGAGCCGCACGCGCAAGCTCGCCCGAGACGAAGTGGAGACCAAAGAAGGCCGGCGCTTTCTCGTCCATGAGGACCGGCGGCTGCCGCTGGTCACGGCGCATCAGGTGCTGGACCGCGGTGAGCCGCCCGTCTTGGAAGGCGACCTGCCCGTCATCGTGCTGGGCGAACGCGAGCAGAGCATCGGCCTGCTCGTGGACCGCTTCATTGGCGAGCGCGAGCTGGTGGTGCTGCCGTTGGACCCCAAGCTGGGCAAGGTGCAGGACATCGCTGCCGGCGCGCTGATGGAGGACGGGGCACCCGTGCTCATCCTCGATGCCGACGACCTGCTGCGCTCGGCCGAACGCAGTCTGGCAGTCAGTGCCGCCACCGGCGTGCGCCAGGAACTGCCCGCCACCAGTGCCCGCCAACGCCAGCGCGTGCTCGTCGTGGATGACTCGCTCACCGTGCGTGAACTGGAGCGCAAGCTGCTCGTCGAACGGGGATACGAAGTCGAGGTCGCCGTGGATGGCATGGATGGCTGGCACGCCGTGCGGGCAGGCCGGTTTGACCTGGTCATCACCGACATGGACATGCCGCGCATGGATGGTTCGGAACTGACCCGGCTGATCAAAACCGATGTCCTGCTGCGCTCCTTGCCCGTGATGATGATCACCTACAAGGAGCGCGAGGAAGACCGTCAGCGTGGTCTGCGTGCGGGGGTGGATGTATTCCTCACCAAGGGCAGCTTCCAGGATGCAACGTTCCTGCGGAAGGTCGGGGAGCTGATTGGCGAACCGGCCTGAAAGCCTGCCTGAGCGCATTTCTCCGCTCGACAAGCCGGCGTGCGGCAGCGGACATTTTCAGCCATGTCACAACGCACGTTGACGCTTGGCCACTCGCCGGACCCGGATGACGCCTTCATGTTCTACGCGCTGGCCAAGGACTTGATCCCCCAGCACGGCTATCACTTCGAGCACATCCTTCAGGACATCCAGACCCTCAACGAACGCGCCACGCGCGGCGAACTGGACATCTCCGCCGTCAGCATCCACGCCTACGCTCATGTGAGCGACAAATATGCCCTGCTGCCCAGCGGCGCGAGCATGGGCGATGGCTACGGACCGATGCTCATCGCCAAGCGCCCCCTCACGCGCGACGCCATCGCCACGCGCCGCATCGCGGTGCCGGGCCGCATGACGAGCGCGTTCCTCGCGCTCCAGTTGTACCTCGACAAGCCGGCGCGGGAGTTCGAGCACGTCATCGTGCCGTTCGATTTGATCTTCGAGGCCGTTCAAAATGGCGTCGCGGACGTGGGCCTCATCATTCATGAAGGCCAGTTGACCTTTGAGAAGCACGGTTTTCAGTTGTGCGAGGACCTGGGTGCCTGGTGGAGCCGGGAGAATGACGGTCTGCCGCTGCCGTTGGGGGGCAATGTGATCAACAAACGCATCCCGCCCGCCGAGCGCAAGGTCATCTCCGACCTGCTCACCGAAAGCATCCGCTACAGTCTCGACCACCGGCCCGAGGCGGTGGCGCACTCCCTGCGCTGGGCGCGCGGGATGGGACACGACCTCGCGGACAAGTTCGTCGGGATGTATGTGAACCACTGGACGCTCGACTACGGTGAGCGCGGGCGCGAGGCCATCCGGCGGTTTCTCGGCCGGGCGGCGATGAAGGGATTCATCCCGCGCCAGCCCGACCTGGAATTCGTGGTCTGAAGCCGGAACGCCCGGTTGGCACGCCGCCTCGATTTTGCCAGGCCTTGATGAAGCCCAGGGGCACCCTAAACTCGGCAATTATTTTGCCGCGCAAGAGCGCAAAGGACACAAAGAGAAACCCTTCCTTCATGGAAGTTGCCGGTTAACGTTTCACTCGTCCGGTGAACAGAATTGAAAAGACTATTTCAGACAGTGACGAAATCGGGAGATAGCACTGCGAAAGGTCCCTTCCATGACTTCTCACCCCCAGTCCGGGCGGCAGGATGCCTGCCGCCACATCGCACCCCGCACTGGGCGCATCTTGACACTGCCCCCGGAGCGGCGGTCTCCGACCCGGCGCGAACAATCGTGGTTCGGAACGCGCCGGATCGGAGATCGGCGCTCCACAAGGCCTGCGGTCGCGGCTTGCGCGGAAGGACCGGCCTGCGCATGGTTAAACCATGCGCCTGCTGTTCCTCCTTTGCTTCACCGGCCTGCTCGGCGTTGCCCCTGCCTTCGCCGCGCCCCGCCCGCCGAATGTCATCTTCATCATCGCCGATGATCTGGGTTACGGTGACCTCGGCTGTTACGGCCAGAAGATCATCCACACGCCGAACCTCGACCGCATGGCTGCCGAGGGGCTGCGCTTCACCCATCACTACGCCGGCAACGCCGTCTGCGCGCCCTCGCGCTGCGTGCTGATGACCGGACGGCATCCGGGCCACGCCTATATCCGCGACAACCGGCAGTTCAAAAAGGACGAGGAAGGCCAGGAACCAATCCCGGCAGCGACGGTCACGGTCGCCAGGCTCTTCCAGCAACGCGGCTATGCCACGGGCGGTTTCGGCAAGTGGGGCCTGGGCGGCCCGGGCACGTCGGGCGAACCCTTGAAGCAGGGGTTCACCCGCTGGTTCGGCTACAACTGCCAGGCCGTCGCGCACAATTTTTACCCCACCTATCTCTGGGACAACGACCACAAGGTGCCCACGCGCAACACCGAGTTCCCTGCCCACGACAAGCTCAAGCCCGGCGAAGACCCGAACGACCCCAAGACCTACGCCCGCTTCATCGGCAAGGATTACGCGCCGGACCTCATCGCCGAGCAGACGCGGGCTTTCATCCGCGATAACAAGGACAAACCGTTCTTCTGCTACGTGCCCACGACGGTCCCGCATCTGGCCTTGCAGGTGCCGGAGGATCCGCTCGCCGAGTACGCCGGCAAGTTCCCCGATCCGCCCTACGCCGGGGGCAAGGGCTACCTGCCGCACTTCAAGCCGCGCGCCGCCTACGCCGCCATGATCACCCGCATGGACAAGGAGATTGGCACGCTGATGAAGCTCGTCGCCGATCTGGGCCTGGAGGAAAACACGATCTTCGTCTTCACCTCGGACAACGGCCCGCTGCACGGCTTCCACGAGGGCCTGGCCGGCACGGATGCAATCTTCTTCAACTCCAGCGGCGGCCTGCGTGATGGCAAGGGCACGCTCTTCGAGGGCGGGTTCCGCGTGCCAGGCATCGTGCGCTGGACGGGCAAAATCAAACCCGGCCAGACCAGCGACCGCGTGACGGGGTTCGAGGACTGGCTGCCAACCTTGCTCGAACTGACCGGGGCCGCCGCGGCCGCGCCCAAGGAGATCGACGGCGTGAGTTTTGCCCCGACGTTGCTGGGCCAACGGCAGCCAGAGCGGGCGTTCCTGTACCGGGAATTTCCCGGCTACGGCGGCCAGCAGAGCGTGCGCATTGGCGATTGGAAGGGACTGCGCCGCAATCTCAAGCCCGCGCCCGCGAAGAAGCAGTCACCAGACTTCACCATCCAGCTTTACAACCTCCGCGACGACCCGGCGGAAACGACCGACGTGGCCGCGAAATACCCCGACGTGGTGAACAAGCTCGCCGACGTGATGCGCGCCCAGCACACCGCCTCCGCCGAATTCCCGCTCCCCGCGCTGGACCGGCGGTGAACGCCGCGCTCCGGTAGGGTGAGACTCCGGTCGAACCCCATTGCGAGCGGCAGCGAGCTTCTTCGGCTGAATTGAACGCATCGACTGTGATGCTCGCTTCGCTCGCGCCGACTGCGTCGGCAGATGGGTTCGACGGAGTCTCACCCTGCCGCAGCGCCGGTGGCCGGACAACCGGGGTTGCGACCGGATGAGCCCCGCTTCATTCCAAGGACTCAGAAAATTCATTTCCCTTTCCTGCCCACTTACCTATGGTGCGCGCTTGTCTGTCGCGCGTCCGCGCGCTTAACCAAAACGACTATGCCACTGACACACACAACTGACCTGTTCGCCAAGGCCCTCAAGGGCAAATACGCCCTGGGTGCCTTCAACGTGAACAACATGGAGTTCATCCAAGCCATCGTGGAAGCCGCCGAAGAGGAGAAGGCCCCGTTGATGCTGCAAATCTCCAAGGGCGCGCGCGATTACGCCCACCCCGTGTACCTCAAGAAGCTCATCGAGGCCGCCGTGAGCCTGAGCAACATCCCCATCGCCGTCCACCTCGACCACGGCGACAGCTTCGAGCTGTGCAAGCAGTGCATCGACGAGGGCTTCACCAGCGTGATGATCGACGCCTCGCACGACCCCTTCGAGAAGAACGTCGAGGTCTGCCGCAAGGTCGTGGAGTACGCCCACAAGCACAACTGCGTCGTCGAAGGCGAACTCGGCATGCTCGTCGGCGCGCAGCATGACGACGGCGAAGAAGGCGGCTCCTACTCCAAGGGCGGCTGCTATACCCACCCGCAGGAAGCCGTTGATTTCGTCAAGGCTTCCGGCGTGGACTCCCTGGCCGTCGCCATCGGCAACAGCCACGGAGCTTACAAGTTCAAGGGCGAACAGCACCTCGATCTCGAACGCCTCAAGGCGATCAAGAAGGCCCTCATGGATGCCGGGCTCGGTGATTACCCGCTGGTCCTCCACGGGGCCAGCTCGGTGCCGAAGGATCTCGCCCAGAAGATCAACAAGTACGGTGGCGACCTCGGCGAGGAAACCGCCGGCGTGTCCGAATCCGACATCGAAGTCGCCCGTCGCACCGGCTGCACCAAGGTGAACATCGACACCGATCTGCGTCTGGCCATGACGGCGGCGATCCGCGAAGTGATGTTCACCAAGCCCAAGGAATTCGATCCCCGCAAGTATCTCGGACCCGCCCGCAAGGCCGTGAAGGAACTCGTGCGCCACAAGCTGCGCAACGTCCTCTGCTGCGCCGGTCACGCGTTTGACTGAGCCGCAAGCCGCTTAAACTGAATCACCCACCGGCTCCGGCGTTCGCGTCGGGGCCGGTTGTTTTTTGTCCCGTTGCAGCATTTCCTGGCTCAGCCGGAGGTTCCGCTGCACCGTGCGATCGTAAGGCATGAGTTTGGCCGCCTGCTCAAACGCCTTCACCGCCGGCTCGTAGTTGCCGAGGCGCAGATGGCACATGCCCATGCCCTGCCAGGCGGCGAAGTGTTCGGGATTCAACAGGACAACCTTGCGGCAGTCTGCCAGCGCCTTTTCCACCAGGCCCAACTGCCAGAGCAGCGTCGCCCGGCGGTTCCAGCCTTCGGCGAAAAACGGGTGCATGGAAGTCAGGCGGTTGAGGTGGTTGAGCGCTCCCTTGATGTTCTTGTTTTCGAGGGAATTGCCCGCCACCTGCAGCAGGAAGGCCGCTTCCTCGCCTTCCTGGGCCATCCAGATGTCGTAGAGAGCGCTGACCGCCACCGTGCGGATGGAAGCCGAGTCGGACTGGAGGGCTTTCATCAACTGTTCGCGCCCCCCGCAGGCGACGAGCGATTCAGCGGCGGCGATGCGTTCCTTGTCGTTGCCCGCCAGCATGTTCCGGTAGAGCCGCTCGCGGTTCCACTCGCTGCGCACCACGCGCGGCCACGCGGCGTTAAGGCCGGCGCAGATCGCGAGCAGGATATATAACCTGACGCATAGCGGTGTGAAGAAGCGACGCACGGTGGCAACCTAGCACCTCCTTCCCGTCTTACAAGCCCCTCCACATCAGGCAAATACCGCAGGCAAAAGTTGCGCACCTCCACGCCAAGGGAGGCTCGACGGTCCGCCGCTTCTGGAGTAGGCTCTTCAGGTCGGTTGCTTCTCATGCCCGCTTCGCTCACGCCAGTTCAGGTTTCAAGTTCGCCGGCTGCTCCCGCAGGCGGGGCCATTGCCTTGCCCGAACTGCTCGCCCCGGCCGGCGACTGGGAATGCGCCAAGGCGGCCGTCGAGAACGGCGCGGACGCGATCTACTTTGGCCTCGACCGGTTCAACGCCCGGATGCGCGCGAAGAACTTCACCGAGGCCGACCTCCCTGCGCTCATGGAGTTCCTGCACCGGCGCGGCGTGAAAGGCTACGTGACCTTCAACACGCTGGTCTTCGCGGACGAACTGGCCGACGCCGCCGATTACCTGCGCAGCATCATCGCCGCCGGGGTGGACGCGGCGATCGTGCAGGACATCGGCATTGCGCGGCTCATCCGCCGCCTGTCACCGGACTTCCCCATCCACGGCAGCACGCAGATGACGATCACCAGCGCCGCCGGCGTGGCCTTCGCCCGCGACCTGGGCTGCAATCTGGTGGTGCTGGCGCGGGAATGCTCGATCAAGGAGATTGCGCAGATTGGTCGAGAGTCGAGAGTCGAGAGTCGAGAGCCGCAGACGGCCCAGCCCTCGACCCTCGACCTTCGACCTTCGACATTTCCTCTTGAGGTTTTCGTCCACGGCGCGCTCTGCGTGGCCTATTCCGGCCAGTGTCTCACGAGCGAATCCCTCGGCGGACGCAGCGCCAACCGCGGCGAGTGCGCGCAGGCCTGCCGGATGCCATACGAACTCATCGCCGACGGCCGCAAGGTCGAGCTCGGGGGCCGCAACTACCTGCTCTCGCCGCAGGACCTCGCCGGTCTCGAAGTCTTGCCCGACCTCGTCCGCGCCGGGGTCGCCTCGCTCAAGATCGAAGGCCGCCTGAAGTCACCCGAATACGTGGCCAGTATCACGCGCATTTACCGACAGGCACTGGACGCGCTGGTCGAGGGTCGAGCGTCGAAAGCCGAGGGCCAGACGGCTCCTGGCTCTCGACCCTCGACCCTCGACCCTCGACGTTACGAGTTGGAAATGGCCTTTTCCCGCGGGCTGCACACCGGCTGGTTCGAGGGCATCGACAACCAGCGCCTGGTCCACGCGCGGTTTGGCAAGAAGCGTGGCGCGTTCGTCGGCGAGGTCACGCGCGTCGCGGGCGACCGTGTCCACGTCCGGCTCGGCGGCACGCTCAAAGCCGGCGATGGCATCGTCTTCGACCCCGGCCACGGCGGCGACGACGAGGAAGGCGGAAGAGTGTTTCAGGTTCAAAGTTCAAAGTTCAAAGTCGATGACGCCGAAGCAATTCTAAGCTTTATGCCCGGCGCGGTGGACTTCACGCGCGTCCATGTCGGCGACCAGTTATGGAAGACCAGCGATGCCGAGCTGGAAAAGCGCGTCCGCGCGACCTTTGCCGGTGAGGCCCCGCGTTTTCAACGACCGGTGAATTTCGCCGTCCACGGGCATGTGGGTGCGCCGCTCACCTTGATCGCGCGCGACGAACTCGGCCATGTCGCCCAGGCCCAGTCCACTGCCCCGCTCGCGGCGGCGGAAAAGCAGCCGCTCACCACCGAACGCCTCACCGAGCAGTTCAGCCGGCTGGGTGGCACGCCCTTCAAACTCGGCGAGCTGCGGAATCATCTTGAAGGTGCGGTCATCGTGCCGGTCAGCGAACTGAACCGCCTCCGCCGCGAAGTCACCGCCGAACTGGACCGCCAGCGCGCCCTGCCCAAACGGTGGATGGTGAAAGAGGGCCTAGGGTCTGGGGTCTGGGGTCTGGGGATGGAGCGTTCCGGGCCTTCGCCTGATGACAACCCCAAGACGCCCGAAGGCAAACCCCAGACGCTAGACGCTAGACCCGAGACCCCGTCCCTCATCGTCCTCGTCCGCACCCAAGCCCAACTGGAGGCCGCCCTCCGGTGCGACGTTACGACGATCTACTGCGAATTCGAAGATCCCAAACGCTATCGCGATGCGGTGCAGGTGGCTCGTGACAAGTGGCAAGTGACCGGTGAAACGCCCCCGCATGGCGCACCAGCCCTGTCCCCCGTCCCCCGCCACCTGTCACCTTCCCTCTACGTCGCTCCTCCGCGCATCACGAAGTCCGGCGAGGAATGGATTCTCAAACAGGTCCGCTCCTGCAACGCGGATGGTTACCTGGTCCGCAACTACGACCACTTGAACTTCTTCACCGACTGCCGCCGCGTCGGTGACTTTTCGCTGAACGTCGCGAACCCGCTCACCGCCGAGCACTTCATGCAACGCTTCGGTCTGGAGCGGCTCACGGCCAGCTACGACCTGAACATCACCCAGCTCGAGGCCTTGCTGCGCGGCGCGCCACCGGCGTGGTTTGAAGTGACGATCCACCAGCACATGCCCATGTTTCACATGGAGCACTGCGTCTTCTGCGCCTTCCTCTCCAAGGGCAAGGATTACCACGACTGCGGCCGGCCCTGTGACCGTCACGACGTGCGCGTGCGCGACCGCGTGGGCCAGGAGCACCCGCTCAAGGCCGACGCCGGCTGCCGCAACACCGTCTTCAACGCCCGCGCCCAGACCGGCGCGGAGTTCGTCGGGCGCTTGTTGGAACTGGGCGTGCGGCGGTTCCGCATTGAGTTTGTGAACGAATCGCCGGACGAAGTCGCCACGACCATCGCGCGTTACCGTGCCCTGTTGCGCGGCGAACTCACCGGCGAACAGCTCTGGCGCGAGTTGAAGCTGCACCAGCAGCTCGGTGTCACGCGCGGCCAGATGGAAGGGCGAACCGCAATTTGACACGTTCCCGGTCCGCGACTACGTTCGCACCAGCATTCAGATGACCACCGCCACCATCGCCGAACCCGTCGTCAGCCTCACTCCCAGTGCCGCCGAGCAGGTGAAGACCATGCTCGCGAACGAAAAGGACAGCGCCGGCAAATCCCTCCGTGTGTACGTCGAAAAAGGCGGTTGCTCCGGCATGCAATACGGCATGGTGTTCGATGAGAAACGCGACGGTGATCTGGCCGACGAATTTCACGGCGTGGGCGTGCTCACCGATCCCATCAGCGCCCAGGTCCTCCGCGGCTGCGTCATTGACTTCAAGGACGAGCTGTCCGGCGGCGGGTTCAAGATCACCAACCCGAACGCCAAGCAAAGCTGCGGCTGCGGAAAATCCTTTGAAGCCTAGCCCGGTTTGATCACCCGGCGCCGGCCGAACCAAGCCCTTCCGTCCGATGCGGGAGGGCTATTCGATTGGGGGGACTGGTGTTCGTCAGGTTCCCTTTCACCCCATCGGGGGATAGGGTTAACGTAAGATTTCCCCCAACGCGCGGTTCGCGCTTTGAGCCCCTGAACCACGTTGCGCAGGAGCGCGGACGCCCACGTCCGCAGCCACCGGGCTAGGTACCGCAGGCGTCCCCGCCTGCGAGTTACCGGGGCGTCCCGCCCCGAGTACGTGCGCGCGGCGAGACACCGCTCGAACTCGCAGGCGAAGACGCCTGCGGTACAACCTCGCGACCGGCTGCGGACGTAGGCGTCCGCGCTCCTTGACCGCCGGTTCATGGGGAGCGGCCAATCCAATCGCGCATAGGGACCGTTCATTGGGTTCACACGACTTGCCCTCTGACCCGGCATGGAGTCCCCGCTTCAGCCGGTGGAACGCAGCCCAAGTCCAGACCCATCGTGCAGCATCCCGAAGGTTCCCCGCCACACCGGCTAAGGCCGGGACTCCCTAGGCGTCAACCCGCCCACAAGCCCGGCTTGACCGGGCTGCCCGCCGGAGTAATATTATCCTTAGCGGGGAGCCAACCGGCCGCAGATGCGGCAAAGGCTGAGAGGGTGACGCGGGAGCGTTGCCGACCCATTGAACCTGCCCCGGGTAATGCCGGCGAAGGGAGGCGCGTGAGCGCGACCCCTCCGTCTCCTTCTCCGGGCATCGTGCCGCGTGCCGACATTGCAACTGCAACCTGCTACCTCGCCGAACTTCGGTGCCCTGCGCGGCAGCCGTGCCCGGTGGCTGTGCGCCTTCGCCGCGTGCCTGTTGCTTGGTCTCTCCCTGGCCCGCAGTGCGACCCCGACGCTGCCCAATCCCATCTTGTTCGTTACGCAGGTACCGGTTCCATCAGACTTCACCACCATTGGCTCGGTCTTCGGCAATCATTTGCCTTCTCCTTCCAGTTGCGCACGCGGCGGTGACCTGTGGATTCGGTACGGCAACGGCACCCTGCGCAACCTGACCCGCGAGGCCGGATTTGGCGGCACTGGCCTGCAGGGCACCAACGGCATCGCGGTACGTGAACCCTCGGTGCATTGGAGCGGCACCAAGGCGGTGTTCAGCATGGTCGTGGGCGGACCGGCGGCGCAGTACGACTACACGGACTACTACTGGCAGCTCTACGAAATCACAGGCTTCGGCGTAGGACAGACCCCGGTGATTACGAAGGTCTCGAACCAGCCGACGAACTACAACAACGTCGCCCCCGCCTACGGCACCGATGACCGGATCATCTTCGCCAGTGACCGGCCGCGCGATGGCCGCCGCCACCTCTATCCCCAGCTCGACGAATACGAGGAAGCCCCCACCGTCACCGGCTTGTGGAGCTTGAACCCGGCGAACGGCGATCTGTTCATGCTCACGCACGTGCCGTCGGGCGCATTCTCGCCGGGCGTGGACAGCTTCGGACGCATCATCTTCATCCGGTGGGACCACCTCCAACGGGACCAGCAAGCGGACGCCGATGCGGCGGACGTCAACCCCGGCTCAGCGTATGGCACGTTCAATTTCACCGCCGAAACATTGGGTGCCCCTGCCCTGACCAACAATCGCGCCGAAGTTTTCCCCGAATCCCGCATTGATGCGGCCAACGTGAACGGCCACACCTTCAACCAGTTCTTCCCATGGCAGATTAACGAGGACGGCACGGAGGAAGAGACCGTCAACCACGTTGGTCGGCACGAACTCGGCGGCAGCTACCGGCGCACCAGCTTCAACGACGACCAGAACCTGGTGGACCTCTACGACTTCAGCACGAAGTTCAACACGAACAGCATCAACAATTTCCTCCAGATTCGCGAGTCGGCACACGATGCCGGCATTTTCTACGGCATTGATGCTCCCGAATTTGGGACGCACGCCGCCGGGCAAATCGTCAGGCTGCAGGGTGCCCCCACGCTCAACGCCTCGCAAATGCGCCTGGATTATCTCACGCCCCGCTCGACCTCCGCCTCGAGTGACACGCCGCCACCCGATCACACCGGGCTTTACCGCAGTCCGCAGCATCTCACCGATGGCACGCTCATCGCCGTGCACACGGCCAACACGCACACCGATTCCAATCTCGGCACGTCGGATCAGCCGATTTCACGCTACGATTTCCGCCTCAAGACCATGAAGCTCGTCAATGGCTTCTTCGTGCCCGACCAGTTTCTCACGGCCGGCCTCACGAACCCCGTCAGCTACTACGACCCCGACCAACTGGTGACCTACACCGGCCAGCTCTGGGAGCTGGACCCCGTCGAAGTGCGGGCCCGGACCCGTCCGACGCGCCGCAGCAGCGTGTTGCCCGCCACTGAAACCGCCGTCTTCCAGGCCGAAGGCGTGGACGTCGCGTTGTTCCAGCGCTACCTGCGGCTTCACAACCTCGCGCTGATCGTCAGCCGCAATGTCACCTCGCGCGACCAGGCCGACCGCCAGCAACCGTTCAACCTGAACGTGCCGGGTGGCACCCAGACCCTCGGCGCCAGCGGCAAGATTTACGACATCTCGCAGTTCCAGATCTTTCAGGCGGATATGATCCGTGGCAAGGGCCTGCGCGATGCAATCAACCCGCCCGCCGAGGGACGTCGCGCGCTGGCGCAGGCGTTGCACGATCCGCTGGTGGACAACCCGCCGAATCAGACCAACCTGGTCGGAAGTGTGCCCATTTCCGCCGACGGCTCGGTCGCGGCCCTCGTGCCCGCCAGACGCGCCTTGAGCTGGCAGACGGCGGCTCCAGACGGCTCGCCGGTCGTGCGCGAACGGTATTGGCTCACCTTCCAACCCGGCGAAATCCGTACGTGTTTTTCCTGTCACGGCGTCAACACCGTCGATCAGGCGAACCGCCCGCCCGCCAGTAATCCGCCCCAGGCTCTGCGCGACTTCTTGCGTTATTGGAAGACCCAGAACACCGCGCAATCCAGCTACGTGACCAACGGTCCCACGCGCAACCTCGCGCTGACCTTCCGCCGCAACCTCGCCGCTTCCAACCTCACCCACACGGTCGAGGTCTCCACCAATCTGGTGACTTGGTCGCCGGGCTCCACCTACACGCCCTCCAACACCATCCCGGTTTCGTCGCAAACCACCGAGCTCAACCGCACCGGCACGAACTTCGAGACCATCACCGTCCGCGACAATGTCCCGCTGGATGCCGCCGGCCGTCGCTTTCTCCGGGTCCGCATCGGGGGGCCATGAGGCTCCACTCTCCTGTTTTTCCCAACCCGCTACTTTTCTCAACCCACCCCGCATCCCTACATGATTGCCAACCCCCGCACCTCGTTCGAACCGCACAGCAGTGAACAACTGCCCGCCAGCAAAAAGGTCTATGTCCCGGGGACGATCCATCCCGGGCTGCGCGTGCCGATGCGCGAGATCGAGGTTTCGCCCACCAAGTCCTACACCGGCGCGATCACGGCGAACGATCCCGTGCGCGTCTATGACTGCTCCGGTCCGTGGGGCGATCCCGCGTTCACCGGCACTGTCGAGCAGGGCCTGCCCGCGCTGCGGCGCGACTGGATTTTGCAGCGCGGCGATGTCGAGGAAATCGACGGGCGCGAGGTGAAGCCGCAGGACAACGGTTACCTCTCCGGCAAGCACGCCGAATACGCCAGCAAGGCCGAGAAGAACCGGCTCGTTGAATTTCCCGGCCTGACCGCAAGCCGCCGGCGGCCTCTCCGGGCCAAGGCCGGCCAGGTCGTCACCCAGTTGCAGTACGCCCGCGCGGGCATCATCACGCCCGAGATGGAGTTCATCGCCATCCGCGAAAACATGGGCCGGGCCCGCATCGCGGACATGGCTGAAGACATTGTTCGCAACCAGCTCGACAAGCAGCACGCCGGGTCACAGCAGCTTGCGGGCAGTGAGTTCACGCCCTCGGTCTTCCGCAAGTTCCCGCAGCGCATCCCCAAGGAGATCACGCCCGAGTTCGTCCGCGAGGAAGTCGCCGCCGGCCGCGCCATCATCCCGGTGAACATCAACCACCCGGAAAACGAGCCGATGATCATCGGCCGCAACTTCCTCGTGAAGATCAACTCGAACATCGGCAACAGCGCCGTCGCCTCGAGCATCGAGGAAGAGGTCGAGAAGATGCGCTGGTCCATCAAATGGGGCGCGGACACCGTCATGGACCTCTCCACCGGCAAGAACATCCACGCCACGCGCGAATGGATTCTGCGCAACTCCCCCGTGCCCATCGGCACCGTGCCGATCTATCAGGCGCTGGAAAAGGTCAACGGCAAGGCCGAGGACCTCACCTGGGAACTCTTCCGCGACACGCTCATCGAGCAGGCCGAGCAAGGGGTCGATTACTTCACCATCCACGCCGGCGTGCTCCTGCGCTTCGTGCCGATGACCGCAAACCGCATGACCGGCATCGTCTCGCGCGGCGGCAGCATCATGGCCAAGTGGTGCCTCGCGCATCACCAGGAGAACTTCCTCTACACCCACTGGGACGACATCTGCGACATCATGGCCGCGTATGACGTGGCGTTCTCCATCGGCGACGGCCTGCGCCCCGGCAGCATCGCCGACGCCAACGACCGCGCCCAGTTCGGCGAACTCCAGACGCAGGGTGAACTCACCCGGCGCGCGTGGGCCAAAGGCGTGCAGGTGATGAACGAAGGCCCCGGCCACGTGCCCCTCCACCTCATCGAGGAGAACATGCACAAGCAGCTCGAGTGGTGCGGCGAAGCGCCGTTCTACACGCTCGGACCGCTCACCACCGACATCGCGCCCGGCTACGATCACATCACCAGCGGCATCGGCGCGGCGATGATCGGCTGGTACGGCTGCGCGATGCTCTGCTACGTCACGCCCAAGGAACACCTCGGCCTGCCGAACAAGAAGGACGTCAAGGACGGCGTCATCGCCTACAAGATCGCCGCCCACGCCGCCGACCTGGCCAAGGGCCATCCCGGCGCACAATACCGCGACAACGCCTTGAGCAAGGCGCGCTTTGAATTCCGCTGGGAAGACCAGTTCAACCTCAGCCTCGACCCCGTCACCGCCCGCGAGTTCCACGACGAGACCCTCCCCCAGGAAGGCGCCAAGACCGCCCACTTCTGCTCCATGTGCGGCCCGCATTTCTGCTCGATGAAGATCACCGAAGACGTCCGCAAATACGCCGCCGAACAAGGCATCGCCGAAGAAGAGGCGCTGAAGAAGGGCATGGAAGAGAAAAGCAAGGAGTTCGTGGAGAAAGGCGCGGAGGTTTACGCCAAAGCATAGGTCCCATTCGTCCTATTAGCCCTATCCAACATGCCGGAATCCCCTGAAAAATTCCTTCAGAAGACCGGCAACTACCGCGCCCTCCACGCCTACCGCAAGGCCGAGGTGATTTACGATTTCACCTTTCGCTTCTGCGAAAAGTTTCTCGCTTTCGGCGACCGCACGCGCGACCAGATGGTCCAGGCCGCGCGCTCGGGGAAACAGAACATCGCCGAGGGCAGCAAGGCCTCTGTCACCTCCACCGAGATGGAGATCAAGCTCATGAACGTCGCGCGCGCCAGCCTTGAGGAACTGCTGCTCGACTATCAGGATTTCCTCCGCGTGCGCGATCTTCCCCAGTGGGAAAAGAACTCCAAGGAAGCCCTCTATGCCCGCAAGTTGGGTTCTCGTCCTGACGAGTCCTA
>RFSE01000051.1 GCA_009924135.1 Pseudomonadota bacterium
GATGGTGGGGCTGCAAAAAATGGGTTGCACCCTTCAACATCGCCTGGTTGACAGGCCAGCAGAAATGACGCAGGTTGCGCGAAAGTCTGAACACATCTTTATGAAGACACCGTTGCTTGTCCTCGCGCTTGCCCTCGTTTGCACCGCTTCCAGCGCCTTTGGCCAGGGCGCCGCCGTCATCATCAAGCAACGGGCGAAGGAAGCCGCCGGCCGCCCCTTGTCGCTGCCCCCCACACCAGTCGCGGCCCAGCCGGCAGGAACCCCCGCGCCCCCGGCCGTCGCGGCCCCGAACCTCACCAAGCTCCTCGCCGACATCGCCATCATCAAGTCCCGGCCCCAGGCCTCCCAGGAGCAGAAGGACAAGCTCGCCGCCGACCTCGCGGCCGTGGCGCTCGGGGCCAACAAGCCGTCCGCCGAAGCCCTGCAGGCCCTGGCCAACGCCCTCGCCGACGCCATTGCGGGCAAGAAAATCTCCTCCGCCGACCAGACGGCGCTGGCGCGCAGCCTCGCGTTAACATTGAACCCGGGGAACGCCCAGGTCGACGCTGCCATCCAAGGCGTGAAGGACGCGCTCACGCTCTCGAGCGTCAATGAAGCCGCCATCCAGTCCGTCGCCACCGCGTTGACCGGCCTGACGACGAAAGCCAAGTAATTTTTCCTGTTGAACCCGCTTGAGCGAGCCTGACCGGACATCCGCCGGTGATTCCAATGCCGCAGCCCTGCGCCTGCTGCGGGCCGCCTCGCTCCCCTTCGTTGTTTGCCTGCTGTTCTTCTTCGTCACGCCCTCGACGGAGCGGCCCTTGCGGCCCAGCTCGCCGGAGATTTCCCAGCAGGTGCTGAAGGTGGTTGAATCCCAGTTTGCCGCCTTTCGCGATGGCGATTACCCGCGCGCCTACTCCTTCGCCTCGGCGGAGATCCAGCATCAGTTCACGCCGCTGACCTTCGAACGGATGGTCAAGGATGGTTACCCGATCATTGCCTACTGGCACACGGTGGCCTTCGGCGTGGTCGAAGACAACGGCCATGTAGCCGTGCTGGAAGTTTCGGTAAAGGGCCAGCGCGGCCACCCGCGTTTCTTCCGCTACCTGCTCATCCGCGAGGCGGACCAATGGCGCATCAACGGCGTCCAGGAACTCCGCCAGTCACCGACCCAGGGCCAGTTCGTCTGAACCGGACCGATGCAGTTGAGCCACGGATTAAACACGGACGAAACACGGAACAAGCAGGGGAAGACTAGGCGCGCATTTCTGGACTCGGCAGCACCATTGGGAGGTGGCGTTCAACCACCGGGCAGGATGCGTTCGGCTAGTTCCCATCTGTGTTTTATCTGTGGCTAAAGAATTCTTCCGGCTAAAGGCGAACTGACCAGTGACAGAGCGGGTTCCGGGCCAGTCTCAATTCGGAGTTTTTCCCACGGTATCCGGGACGGTCGTCCATCCCCTAGGGGATTTCCCCAACCACCTATCGGTCCCCCGACCCGATACCGCATCCGCACCGCGCGCGTAGATTGGAGCCATGAAAAACGTACTGAGCTCTCCGAGTGGCAGCGAGGAAGCCGTGCGTACCGTGAACCAAACACAGCCTGGCACCATGAACAACAAACCCGCCCTTCACACCACCCAGACGATCCGCGTGAGCTTCCCCCAGAAGCCGGTCGTCTTCCTCGACATCGTCGTCAAACGCTTTACGCGCACCGTGACGGCCAGCCGCCCGGGACTGCTCGCCAAGCTCGACCGGCCCGCCAGCAGCCTCCTGGCCCTCTTCGCCGGGCTCCTGTTGCTCACCACTGGCCGCCCCGCCGCCCACGCCGCGCTTACCAACGCCTCCACCGACCTCGCCGTGCTCGTCGTCACCGCCACCACCAATGACGCCGCCCTCCCCGCCATCCAGCAGGCCCTCGACTTCCTCGGCACCCCCTACACCCTCCACGTCGCCAACGCCAGCCCCGGCGCCCTCACCGCCGACAAGCTCAGCAGCGGCACCCACGGCTTCTATACCGCCGTGATGCTCACCGATGCCGCCCTGGCCTTCAGCCCCGACGGCGTCAACTGGAGTTCCGCCCTCTCCACCACCGAGTGGGCCGCCCTCAACCAGTTCGAAGCCGACTTCGCCGTCCGCCAGGTCAACTGGAGCGGTTATCCCACGCCGACCATTGGGTTTAACTGGCCCACCTCCGCCTTCGATTCCACCGCCAACCCGGCCCTGGGCACCTGGAGCACCACCGCCAAGACCAGCTTCCCCTACCTCGTCACCGCCAACGCCTTCGCCATCTCCAACGTCTGGACCTACCTCGCCACCCCGCTCGACACCAACACCACCCCCTGGCTCTCCGATGCTGCTGGCAACGCCCTTATCGCCGTGCAGAAGACCACCGACGGCCGTGAGGTCCTCACGATGACCTTCGATAACGCCTCCTGGCTCACCCACAGCACGGTGCTTTCCCACGGCCTGGTTACCTGGGCCAGCAAGGGCCTCTTCCTCGGTGAGCGCCACACCTACCTCAGCGCGCAGGTCGATGACGTCTTCCTGGCCGACGAGATGTGGGCCGGTGGTGAGTATCGCCAGAGCGCCAATGACTGGCAGGCGGTCATCAACTGGCAGAAGGCCTTCAACACCCGCACCCTGGGCAAGAACTTCCGCTACGACATGGCCTTCAACGGGCTCGGCACCGTGGCCGGTGAATACCCTAACGACGACCTCACCCCCTTCGTGAAGAACAGCGGCAAGAGCATGTTCAAGTGGATCAGCCATACCTATGACCACCCGATCCTCGACGATTTCACCTACGCCCAGTCGTTGACCGAGATTACCAAGAACAACAAGGTGGCCAGCGGCCTGGGCCTGCCCAACTACAGCAAGCTCAACATGGTGACGCCCAATGTCAGCGGCCTTTCCAACGTCCTGTTCCTCCAGGCCGCGTTCGACGCGGGCATCCGCTACCTGGTCAGCGATACCTCGATCCCGACGGAGCGTCCGCCCAGCCCGAACGTGGGCATCCCCAACTGGTATGATCCCCGCATCCTCCTGGTGCCCCGGCATGCCTGCAACCTCTACTACAACGTCAGCACGCCTGACGAGTGGGTCAGTGAGTACAACAACATCTACCACAGCTACTGGGGCCGGGACCTGACCTTCGCGGAAATCCTGGACAACCAGGCCGAGCTGCTCCTGGGCTTCCTCCTCAAGGGTGACGTGAGCCCGGTGATGTTCCACCAGCCCAACCTGCGCAACTATGACGGCGCGGGCCGCTCACTGCTGGGCGACCTGCTCACGGCGGTGGCGGACAAGTACGAGAAGCTCTACAACTTCCCGGCCCTCTCTCCGACGATGGACAGCCTGGCCAACACGTTGAAGCTGCGGATGGCTTACAACACCTCGGGCGTGGTGGCCACGCTCAATGCGAACAAGACGGTGACACTGACGGTCAAGACCGCGGCGCGCATCCCGGTGACGGGCCTCAAGAACGGCGGGATGGTGAGCCACATCGGCACGACCACCCCGGCGATCACGGCGGAGACCTACGCGGGCCAGACGATCACTTACATCACTTTGGCCGCCGGCCAGAGCGTGACGCTCAAGAAGCTGTGAGGTGAAGTTGAGAGTTGAAAGTTGAAGGTTGAGAGACCCGAAACTCCAAACCCGAAACCCGAAACGCCAACCGTGAAACGCCAAACCCTGAACCTGAACGTGGAAAAGAAACGATGAAGCAAACCCCGGCCGCCCCTCGCCTGCCAGTGAGGGAACGGCTGAACCCGGAGCGCAGGGCGCTCCCAACCTCTCGCCGCCGGCCCGGTTGACGTGGCTGTGGATCGGTCCGGTGGCGAGGAGGAAGAACGGAAACGCAACCGCGCGAGAGATACCCTCCCGCGCGGTTGTGCTTTTGAGGAATCAGGAAAGCGGGAAGGCAGGAAAGAACGGGACCGACCCCTTGGCCCGTTTTCCTGCTTTCCTGCTTTGCTGATAAAAATCACATCCATTCGCATCCTGGTTCCGTTCTTTTCTGATTCGCAAGGCATTGGTCATCGCAGGCACACTGCGGCGTGCTCAAGTGGCTGAAATTCATCATTGGCATCCTGTTGTTACCCGTCTGCGCGGGGGCATTGCCGGTTTTTGTGAAGGTCTTCCGCGCCAGTGGCGGGGCCTCTGAGGTCTGGGTGCCGTTGGTGGCAGGCGTGGCTTGTTGGCTGGTGATCTTTGCGCTCCTGCCCAAGCCGATGTGGATCTACGTAGTGGGCCATGAACTGACGCATGTCGTCTGGTCCTGGCTCTTTGGCGGCAAGTTGAAGAAGTTCAAGGCCACATCCCAGGGCGGCGAAGTGGTGATCACCAAATCCAACTTCCTCGTCGCACTGGCACCGTATTTCTTTCCTCTGTACGCGGTATTCGTGGTGCTCGGATTTCTCATCGGTCACCTGATCTGGGGCTGGGCCAATTGGACGCCGCTGTTCCACCTGCTGCTCGGTGCGGCGTACGCGTTCCACCTCACGTTGACGTGGGAAATTCTCAAGACGACACAGTCCGACATCACGAGCCAGGGCTACCTGTTTTCAGGCGTCGTAATCTTCCTCGGCAACGCACTGGTGCTGCTGCTGGGCATTTCGTTGCTCACGGGCAAGGCCGGACTGCTCACGGTGCTGGGCTGGTGGTTCGAGGCAATTGGCGCATTGCTCAAGCGGTTGAGCACGATGACCTGAACCGGGCAGGGCTCGACGAAGCCTCGCCCGGTCGGCGTGAAGAATCTGCTACCGTCTCCGCGTCTGCCTTCCTAGACTCAGCCAGCCATGAAACGATTATTGCGGACGCTCCTTCTGCTCGCCTTCACCAGCGGGCTCGTCCTTCCCACCCCGGCCGCTCCAGCTGACATCTTCGCCCGTACCAACCTGGTGGCCTGGTGCATCGTGCCGTTCGACTCAAAGAAGCGCGGCCCCGCCGAACGCGCCGAAATGGTCGCCAAGCTGGGCTTCACCAAGATGGCCTATGACTGGCGCCAGGAGCATGTCGCGACGTTCGAGGAGGAGATTTTGCAGTACCAGAAGCACAAGCTGGAGTACTTCGCCTTCTGGACGCAGCACGAGGAGGCGTATCGGCTGTTCGAGAAGTACCATCTGCATCCGCAAATCTGGGTGATGATGAGTGCACCGGCTGCACCGACGAATGAAGAGCGCGTCCAGCTTGCGGCCAAGCAGTTGCTACCGGTCGTCGAGCGCACGCGCAAGTCCGGCTGCCAGCTCACCCTCTACAACCACGGCGGCTGGGCGGGCGAACCGGAGAACATGGTGGCCGTCGCGAAGCTCCTGCGTGAACAACACGGCGCGGCCCACGTGGGCATCGTTTACAACCTCCATCACGGCCACGATCATCTGGATCGTTTCCCCGCCGCCCTCAAGGCCATGTTGCCCTATCTGCACTGCCTCAACCTCAATGGCATGACCCGCGACGGCGAGAAGCGTGGTCAAAAAATCCTTCCGCTCGGCACCGGTGAACTGGATCTCGCGCTCCTCAAAATCATCCGCGACTCCGGCTATCGCGGTCCGATCGGCATCATCGGCCATACGAACGATGATGCGGAACAGCGCCTGCACGACAATCTCGACGGCCTCGACTGGCTGCTCCCGCAGCTCGATGGCAAACCGCCCGGGCCGAAACCAAAGTATCGCACCCTCGCCGCCGTAAAGGCGGATGCACCCTCAGCCCAGCCTCGCACCACGGTAAGCACTTCTCCTGCGGGGCAGCCGTCGCTCTCGGCCCAATTCGGCAAGGCGCTCGTCGGCGGAATGGTGGTCGAGGGAAAGGCGGATTACCGCGAGCTGCCGCTGACGGTCGAAGTCCGGGCGAAGCTCAATTCCAAGAACGGGTTCAACATCCTCGTCGCCAGCGACACGAAAGCCTCCGCGCAACACTGGGAGTTGTACAGCTACGCGGGCAGCGGCGTGTTCAGCCTCTACCTGCCTGGCCGGGGCGGGGAGTTCAAATCCGCAGTCAACATCTGCGACGGTCAGTGGCACGCGCTCGCCGCGATCATCGAGGCGACACGCGTTCGGCTCTTCGTGGATGGCAAACAGGTCCATGACGGACAGGTCAGGACGCTCAATGGCATGGCGCGTCCGGGTGGTCTGGCCTTTGGACGGCTCGTGGAAGGCGGGGTGAGCTGCGACGGTCTCGTGGATGAGGTGCGTCTCTCCAAAGGCGTACGTGAAATCTCCGGCGTGGCGAAGGAGCCGCTTAAGGCGGATGCCCAGACGGTTGGCTTGTGGAACTTTGACGACTTGAAGACCTCCTCGGCTCCGGTGCCTGCTGCCAATCCGACACCGGCGGCTCCCGTTGCCAAACCACAACTGCTTTACACCAAGCAAGCGACGCGTGAAGCCACCGAAGCGGCCACTAGCGCCGCGACCTTGAAGCAGCTTCCCGCTGCCCGACTCACCTCCATCCACCGCCTGGCCGCCGCGCCCACGCTCAAGCCCGATGGCTCCGCCGACGTGGCGGGAGCGAAGACCATCCAGCTCCCGAACGCCCAGTGGACCTCGCTGGATCCGGCGGTCAAATCGCTGCTCTTCACCTTTCATGCGGATGCCGAGCGCGAAGTTACGCTGCGCATCGGCTGCAAGCGCCCCGTGCAAACCAAGTTCAACAATGGCCCGATGCCTTCAGACCTCGGACCGCCGGGCTGGCTTGCCGGACAGATCGGCAACATCGCCGACCCCGTGCCTTTCAACGTGAAACTCCACGCGGGCGACAACTTCCTCTCGCTCACCTTCACCGAGACGGTGCCGTTCTACTTTGAGCTGGACCCGCTGGGCCGGGATTTGCGCGAGCAGCTCAATACCCGGCTCACTGCGGATTTCCCGCCCACCGGCGAGGCGCGCTACTACAAGATTGAAACGGTGTCACTTCCGGCCGGGCTCGCACTCGAAGTGGGTGGCATGGCGTTCGCGGCGGACAACGCGCTGATGGTTTGCACGCGGCGCGGCGAAATCTGGCGCTATTACTCCGCTGCCGTTCAGGCCGAGTGCAGCAAGCCCGGGTTGAATCGTGCGGCCATGCTGTCGGGCAAAACTCCGGCGGCGAGTTCCTCCTTCGGCGACCGCTGGGAACTCTTTGCCTCCGGCCTCCACGAACCCCTCGGCCTGCTCGCCGGCAAGCCCGGTGAAGTGTTCGTCGTGCAGCGTTCTGAACTGACGCGCATCGTCGATACCGATGGCGACGGCAAGGCCGATCTCTTCGAGACGCTGGACCAGAACTGCGGCGTCTCCGCCAGCCAGCACGCCTACATCTTCGGCCCGGTGCGCGACAAAGAAGGCAACCTGTGGGGCGCGATCTCCGGCATTGGCGTGAGCGGGGCGGGCAAGTACTTCGGTTGGAGTTTCAAGGTAACACCGAAGGGTGAGTTCATCCCGTGGAGCAAGGGCCTGCGTTCACCCAACGGGCTCTGCATGACGCCCGATGGCGACCTCTTCATCACGGACAACCAGGGCGAATGGATGGGCACCTGCCCGTTGCACCATGTGAGCAAGGATGCTTTTCACGGCCACCCGCAGGGGCTGAAGTGGGACCCGGAATTCAAGGGCAACGCGGGCAGCGCCGAGGAACTCGCCAAGCTCCGCAAGCTGCCGGCCATCCAGTTCCCCTATGGCACCATGGGCCAGTCGCTCGCCGAGCCGGTGGTGGACACGACCGGAGGCAAGTTCGGTCCGTTCGCCGGGCAGATGTTTGTGTGCGATGAGAGCAAGTGCATCGTGGTGCGCGTGGCCCTGGAGAAGGTGGGCGGTGAGTGGCAGGGTGCGTGTCTGCCCTTCCGCGTAGGCTTCCAGAGCGGCAACAACCGCGCTGCGTTCGGGCCCGATGGTAGCCTCTTCGTGGGCCAGACGGATCGCGGCTGGGGCAGCACCGGCGGCAAGTCATTCGGCCTCCAACGCGTCGTGTGGAGCGGCGAAGTGCCTTTCGAGATTGAGACGATGAAGCTCACCGCCGACGGCTTTGACGTGCGTTTCACCCGGCCGGTGGACCGCTCCGCCGCCGCCACGCCGGCGAACTGGTCGCTCTCGCACTACCACTACCTCTACCGCGCCCAATACGGTTCACCCCAGCAGGACATCACGCCGGTAGCGGTCAGCACGGCGAGTGTCTCCGCCGACGGACGGACCGTGCACCTGAAACTCCCCGAGCTTCGCACCGCAAAGATCTACGAACTGCATTTCTCCAACCTTAGGGCCGCCGACGGCACCGAGCCGCTGCATACTTCTGCGTATTACACGTTGAACCGGGTGGCGTTGAAGTAAGCCCCCACACCAAGGTCCAATGACAGCACGACGAAGAATTGGTTCGGCGGTCAAACCAACCTTCGACTGGGACTTGTTGGTGTTCGTAATCTCTGGCTCAGCCTTCCTCTTGAAATGCCTGCCAGTGCTTTTTATTGCGTCTGGCCTGACGTTGCTGGGGCACATCACCATCGGCGTCGTGGCCTTGTATTTCTTCACCCGTATTCTGCCCGTCAGGGCGGTGGAAATGGATGACGACTGCCTCTACGTGTCAGGGCCTTTCAAGTCGGTCTCCATCTCGCTTCGGATGGTGGCATCGGCTACCGAGCATTGGAATAGGGGGCGGCCAATCACCGTTGAATTCTTTGAAACGACTCCAGTCGGCAATCAGTTGACCTTTCTCCCCGGCGGTTCTGTTGCGGATTGGTTTGGTCGGATTGGAGAGGCGCCCCCGCTCGTGACCGAATTTCGGAACCTTGCGAGCCACAATCACGCGGACCGACGTGTGTGAACGGATCGCTTGGGTGCAACTTGAATCAACTTCGCAGCAGCGAATAAAATTAATCGGACCATATGAAAGCAATCTCACTTCTCTCCGCACTGGCATTACTTTTGACTGCGGCAATCGCCGGTGCCGCAGAGGTCGCCAAGACCAAAGTGCTCGTCATCACGGGCGGACACGGCTTCGAGAAGGAGGCTTTCTACAGTGTGTATCGGGAAAATCCGGACATCACGTTCACCACGGCGGAACATGCCAACGCCCGGACCGGGGCTTCCGCGTACGACCGCGATGATTTGCTGAGTTTCGATGTCGTGGTGCTGTACGACATGCCGAAGGAAATCACGGAGGCGCAGAAGGCAAAGTTCCTCGCACTGTTCGACAAGGGCATCGGCCTCGTGGTGCTGCATCACGCGCTCGTATCCTATCAGCACTGGCCGGAATACGAGCGCATCATCGGCGGGCGTTACCCGGAGGAGGACGGCAAGGGCGGTAAGGTCACCGAGCAGGTGGGCTACAAACACGGCGAGGACGTGCCGGTGGTGGTGGTGGCGAAGGATCATTTCATCACCGCTGGACTGAAGGACTTCACCATTCACGACGAAATCTATTGGGGCTTTCGCGTGAGCCCCGACGTGACCCCGCTCATCACCACAACCCATCCCAAGAGCGGCAAACCACTCGCCTGGACGCGCACCCAGGGCAAGTCACGCATCGTCTATCTCCAACTCGGCCACGACCATACGGCCTTCGAAAACCCGCACTATCGGACGCTTGTTGGCAAGTGCATTCAATGGGTGGGGCCCAATAGTGGAGTCCCGCGTTAGGTGGACCGGTTTGAGTTTGGTAAGCGTGGCGAATGGCGGGCGTGTGGAGTGCGGTGACTTGTCACTACTTTCCGCAGGCGACTCGTCGCCGTCGAAGTTCGGAGCGTGTTCGAATGCTGGTGAATGCACTAGCGCGCGCTAGCCCAAACGCAGTTCGCCAAACGTGAGTCTCCAGCCCTTGACGGCGACAAGTCGCCTGCGGAAAGCGGCGAGAACTCGCCGCTTTCCGCAGCTCGACAGGCCATCTCAGTTCACGCCACCTTCTGCCGCCAGGCCGCCGGCACCTTGGGCTGGCGCGTGGGTTCCAGCTTCAGATGGGTTCGGATGCAGGTGACGAAGGAGTTTAGTTTCAGGGGCTTTTCCAGGAAGTCTGACGCACCGAGGCGTTGGGCTTCCTTCCGGTTCGCCGGGCTCGCATCACCGGTGATAAAGATGAAGGGGATTTGGTGGAAGGCCGGATTGGTGGCCAGTTCGGTCACCACATCCAGCCCGCTCATCCCGGGAAGGTTGATGTCCAGCACCATCAGGTCGAATGGCTCTACGGTCAGGATGGACAATGCTTCCTCACCCGTGCCGCAAAGCTCGACCGCGATGTCCTGCCGGTTCAGGGCGAACTGAATGGTGCGGGCCATGGTTGGCTCGTCTTCAATCAAAAGGACACGGGCGAGGGGCTTGGACATGCTAATAATTGGGCTGGGCAGTCGCGCTTAGGCGTGAGCCGGGAGCGGGAACATCAAGGCCCCGGCTGTCAACCAGGCGGACTGTCCGACAGAACATGGCGGCAATTTTGCTGCCGGCTTTTCAGATTGGTAGCTTTTTTCGCGCGCGAGTGGAGAAGTACGCAGCTCAAGGCGAGTGCAACTGGGCGATGGAGCGTAGGCTGGCCGCTGCGCACGGTCTCAACCGTTTGTCCCTGCCGGAGCCGAGCAATCGTGACTTTTCCACCGCAGGCTTCACCCGCGCTATGCCCTTCAAACCCTCCGGGTTAGAGGTTGCGTCTTCTGGCCTAAGCGGACCGATTCATTAGCCACGGATAAAACACGGACGGAACACGGATGGGGACGAGCTGAGCACGGGTTCTGTCGCAGTTGCCTGCCTGGACCAAACGGTGCGGGTCAACCAACGGGGCCAGGCGGCCCCGGCACCGTTGGCTCCGTGTTTAATCCGTGTTCCATCCGTGGCTCGACTGCTTCGCCCCGGCTACGGTCACTTCCTGACTTCCCCTCGCGCCCGCGCTCCGGTATGTATCCCGCGCCAATCGTTTTGGCCTGATGGAACAACGTGCACAACTTGACGCCCGCGGTCGCGATCACCGCCGCCTGATCCTGCAAATGCTGGTGGGCAGCGGACGTGGCCATGTCGGCGCGGCGCTTTCCGTGATGGAGATCTGCCGCGTCCTCTACGACGACATTCTCCGCGTGGACCCGAAAAACCCGCAGTGGGCGGACCGCGACCGGTTCATTTTCAGCAAGGGCCATGGGTGCCTAGCGCTGTACGTGATGCTGGCGGAGAAGGGTTTTTTCCCGAAGGAAGAACTGATGCGCTCGTGCCATTTTGGCTCGATGCTCGGCGGGCATCCCGAGTCGCGCAAGACGCCGGGCGTGGAGGCCAGCACCGGGGCGTTGGGGCATGGATTGTCCATCGGGGTCGGCTGTGCGCTGGCGGCGCGGATCGATAAGAAGTCGTGGCGCACGTTTGTGCTGATCGGCGACGGCGAATCGAACGAGGGCAGCGTGTGGGAGGCCGCCTTGAGCGCGGGCAAGCACCGGCTGGCCAGCCTCACGGTGCTCGTTGACTACAACAAGTTTCAATCCTACGGCCCCAGCAAGGACATCCAGGATCTGGAGCCTTTCGCGGACAAGTGGCGGAGTTTCGGCTTTGCCGTACGCGAGGTGGACGGGCATGACGTGCCGGCCTTGGGCGAGGCCCTGCGGGCGACGCCGTTCGATGCGGCCAAGCCCAGCGTGCTGATCTGCCACACGGTGAAGGGCAAGGGGTTCAAGACCACCGAACACAACGCCGACTGGCATCACAAGGCCAAGGTGAAACCGGAAGAACTCGCCGCCCTGCTGGCGGAACTGGAGGCCAGCGCGTGAGAAAGGCCTGTCTCCTCGCCGTCCACGACCTTGCCAAGCGCGACCCGCGCGTGGTGTTCGTCGGCTCGGACATCACCAAGCAGAACCTCGAGAAGTTCGCGGCGGAATTTCCCGACCGTTACCTCATGGAGGGCATTTACGAGCAGCACATCATCGGCATGTGCGCGGGGCTCGCGATGTCCGGCAAGATTCCCTACCTCAACACCATCGCGACCTTCATCACACGCCGGTGTTACGAGCAGGTGTTGATCGACCTGTGCCTGCACGAGCTGCCGGTGCGGTTGCTCGGCAGCGGCGGCGGGACGGTCTATGCGCCGCTCGGTCCCACGCATCTGGCGAACGAGGACATCGCCATCATGCGGGCGATTCCCAACATGACGATCATCGCGCCGTGCGACGCGGACGAGATGAAGCGCGTGATGATGCAGACGCTGGACTGGCATGGGCCGATCTACATCCGAATCGCCAAAGGCGGGGACAAGGTGGTGTCGTCGGACGCGCGCGGTTTCAAGATCGGCGAAGCGATTCCGATGCGCGAGGGCAAGGACGTATTGCTCGTCAGCACGGGCATCACCACCCAGATCGCCCTGGAGGCTGCGGACTTGCTGTCAAAAGACGGACTCACCGTGACCGTCCTGCACTTCCATACGCTGAAGCCTTTCGATCAGGCACGCTTGCTGCACTACGCCGCGCAGGCGCGGGCCGTGCTGACCACCGAGGAACACACGCTCATGGGCGGATTGGGCAGCGCGGTGGCGGAGACCTTGATGGACGCGGGGCAAGGCGGAGTGCCGTTCGCGCGGCTGGGCTTCCCGGATGTCTTCACCGAAGAGCTGGGCTCGCAGGCGGAGATCATGGGCAAGTACGGTTTGACCAGTGCGAATCTCGCGGCGAAGGCGAAGGGTCTGCTGAAGGCATGAGCGAACGCGCTTCTACTCCGGACGCCGCCCCCTCACCCCGGCCCTCTCCCCCGATGGGGGCGAGGGAGAAGAAGGTGTGCTGTGCGTTGGACGTGCTTCGTGAGGACGTACGGCTGGATGGGTTGCGTACAAATTTTCAAACGCGAGTCCCCTCGCCCCCATCGAGGGAGAGGGCTAGGGTGAGAGGGCGGGGGCGTACGAATTCAACGCGCGTTGTTGCCGTCGTTTCTCCTCTCATTAGCACCCGGCTTCAGCCGGGTGTCATGGGCGGCCAAAAACTGGAAACCGTTTCAACGGTTTCCTCGCCAACCCCGGGAAAACCGTTGAAACGGTTCGACCTCTCGGCGTTCGGTGCCACCCGGCTAAAGCCGGGTGCTAATGAGAGGGGGAAACCTCTGTCCGCGTTTCCTCGTTGCCGTACTTCCGTCTTTTCACTCCACCAAACCAGCCTGACACATTCCTGACTTATGGGCCAACTGATGAACTTCTTCACGCCGCTGCACAAGCGGACGTCGCGCAAATACATCGACCGCATGGTGGATGACAAGGTCGCCTGCATGCTCAAGGCGAAGGAGTACGAGTTCGACTACTGGGACGGCGACCGCCGCTTCGGCTACGGCGGGTACAAGTACGACGGCCGCTGGAAGGCCGTCGCCGAGCAGATGATCGCCACCTACGGACTCAAGGCAGATGCGAAGATTCTGGATGTGGGCTGCGGTAAGGCGCATCTGCTTTACGAGTTGCAACAGTTGCTCCCGAACGCCGAACTGGTGGGCTTCGACATCTCCAAACACGGCATCGCCACCGCCCCGGAGCCGGTGCGGCCGAAGCTCATGCGCTATCGGGCGCAGGACGCCTTGCCGTGGGGCGACAAGCACTTCGACCTCGTGATCTCGCTGGGCTGCCTGCACAACCTGCGCATCTTCGAGCTGAAGACGGCGCTGGCCGAAGTCGAGCGCGTGGGCAAGCGCGGTTACGTGATGCTGGAGAGCTATCGCAACGAACAGGAGCTGTTCAACCTCCAATGCTGGGCGTTGACCGCCGAGTCGTTCTTCGACACCGCCGAGTGGATCTGGCTCTACAACCACTTCGGTTTCACTGGCGATTACGAGTTTATCTACTTCGAGTGAGCGAGGGGCTGACAACTCGGAACTGCGTTAACGGGGTGATGGTTGGGAAGGGCCGTGATTCCCGTTCGCTGGACGACGCGCAGGTAATTGCCTCGGATGCATTCTTTGCGTCTCACGCACCCGGCTTCGTCCCACCCCTCACCCTAACCCTCTCCCCGTTGAGGGGAGAAGGAATAGCTCAGCATGGTTTCCTACGCACTGCGTCACCGGCTCTGCTCCTGCACTGGATGCGTTTCTCCCTCTTCCAGCGGCCCCGGGCAGGGGTGAAGGAGAACGGCTTCGAAGTCGGTAAACCATTTTTCGCATTTTAACTGTTCCCATCCTACTCGCATGAAATTCCGTGCCGCCATTCTGACCGAACTTAAACAGCCCCTTGTCATCGAAGAGATCGAATCCGGCCCACTGCGGTTCGGGCAGGTGCTGGTGAAAATCCATTGCAGCGGCATCTGCGGGGCGCAGATCAACGAGATCGAGGGTGCAAAGGGACCGGACAAATTCCTCCCGCATCTGCTGGGCCACGAAGCCACGGCCACGGTGCAGGAAGTCGGCGAGGGCGTGGCCAGTGTGAAGCCCGGCGACCGCGTCGTCTGCCACTGGCGCAAGGGTGCGGGGTTGCAGGGACCGGTGGCGGCTTACACTTCCGCGCGCTTTCCCAAGATCAACTCCGGCTGGGTCACGACCTTCAGCGAGTATTCCGTCGTCTCCGAGAACCGCGTCACGCGCATTCCGCCGGACTTCGATGCGGAGGCCGGTGCGCTGTTCGGCTGCGCGGTTACGACGGCGATGGGCGTGCTGAACAACAACGCGAAGCTGGGCATCGGTGAGAGCATCGTGATCCTCGGCACGGGCGGCGTGGGGTTGAACCTCGTGCAGTTCGCCGCGATGGTGGGCGCGCATCCGATCATCGGTGTGGACTTGCACGACCACAAACTGGAGCTGGCCGGGAAGATGGGAGCCACGCACACGATCAATGGGCGCGGGGCAAATCTCATCGAGGAAGTCCGCAAGATCGTCGGAGCGGCGGGTGCGGACGTGGTGATTGAGAACACGGGCATCGCGGATCTCATCGAGCAAGCTTACGAAATGACGGCGGCGCAGGGCCGGGTGATCTTGGTCGGCGTGCCGACGAAGAGCGCGCGGCATCCGAGCTTCTACACGTTGCCCCTCCACTTCAAAAAAGTGCTGACCGGCTCCGAGGGTGGCGACTGCCGGCCCGACGTGGACATCCCGAAGCTCGTGCGTCTGTGCCAGGCCGGGAAGCTCAAATTCGACGGGCTCGTGAGCAAGCGCTACCGCCTAGACGACATCAACGAAGCCATCTCCGATCTCAAGCAAGGCCGGGCGGCGGGTCGCTGCATCGTGTGGATGGATGAACCGCCGGCGGCATGAGCGCGGCGGGCCAACCCGGCGGTACCGTGCTGGTGGTCGGGGCCGACGGCCTGGTCGGGAGCGCGTTGTTCCGGGCGTTCAGCGTGCACGGCCCGGTGCTGGGGACCTCGCGGCGGGCGGGCTCGGAGTTCCTGCCTCTGGATTTGGCGGAGCCGCCGGGGAAGTGGCCTTCATTGCCATCTGTTTCGGTGGCTTATCTCTGCGCGGCGGTCACGGCCTTGCGGCAGTGCCGTGAACACCCGGTCGAATCACGGCAGGTAAACCTCACGCATACCGTAACGCTCGCCGGGCGACTGGTGGCACAGGGGACGCGGGTGGTATTCTTTTCCACAGGACTTGTGTTTGATGGCACGCAATCGTTTTGGCCGGAATCCGCACCGCTGAATCCGCAGTGCGAATACGGCCGGCAGAAGGCCGAGGCGGAACGGCAGATTCTGGCGGTGGGTGAAAGCGCAGCGGTCGTGCGGTTGGCGAAAGTGGTCGCGCCGGGCATGCCGTTGTTTCGCCGGTGGGTGGAGGATTTGCGCGCCGGGAAGGTTATTCGTCCGTTTGCGGATTACGTGATGTCGCCGATCACGTTGAGTTTTGTGGCGGAGGCGATGCAGGCCCTGGCTGCGGGTTGGGGTTCCGGCGTCTGGCACTTGGGTGCGGATGCGGACGTGAGTTACGCCGCGGCCGCGAGCCGGCTGGCCGCGCGGTTGGGCGTGAGCCCGGGACTGGTGCAGCCGACGACCAGCCAGGCGGCGGGTGCGGACTTGGAATTCCTGCCGCGCCACAGCACGCTGGGCACGGCCCGCCTGCGGACGGAACTGGGTTTGATCACGCCTTCCGCGGCGGCGGCGTTGGATGACTGTTTTGCCTCTATTTGAACATGGCTGCCTCTGACTCCTTACCCTGCCACCTGTGCGGTCACGCGGTGGTGGAACCCGTGCCCGAATACGCGGCGTTGCGCCGGGTGACCTCCGATTGCAAACCGTGGGCCGCCGGCGGCTGGCTCGGGGTGTGCCGCGCCTGCGGGGGCGTGCAAAAGCGGATGGACGCCACATGGCGCGCGGAGATCGAGCGGGTCTATGACGAATACACGATTTACCACCAAAGCGGCGGCACGGAACAGCCGGTGTTTGCGGCGGCCACAGGGCAGGGGAAGGCGCGTTCCGAACGCATTGTGGAACGGCTGGTGGAGTCGGGATTGGCGGGCAGCACAGGACGATTGCTGGACGTGGGTTGTGGGAACGGGGCCTTGCTGCGTGCCTGCAGCCGGTTGCTGCCGGGCTGGGCGCTGGCGGGCACGGAAATCAATGACAAGTACAAGACCGAGGTTGAGGCGATTCCCGGAGTGAGCGTGATGCAGGTGGGCGGCGCAGCGGATGTGCCCGGTGAATTTGACTTCGTCACGCTGGTGCATGTCCTGGAGCACGTGCCGTCGCCTTCGGAATTCTTGGCCTCGCTCAAGGCAAAATTGGTCTGCGGTGGAAACCTGATGGTTGAGGTGCCGAACTATGTGGACAATCCGTTCGATTTGCTCATCGTGGACCACAGCACGCACTTTTCGGCGGAAGTTTTGCGCGGCGTCGCGGCGCGCGGCGGCGTCGCGGCGCGTGTGCTGGCCACCGACTGGGTGGCGAAGGAGCTGACCTTGGTGGGGGTGCCGTCGGGCGGGCAGTCGGCTTACAGCCCGGCCTCCGGCCATTTTGAAACGTCACTGGCCCAGGTCGGCCAGCGCCTCGGGTGGTTGTCAGCCATGAGCCGGCAGGCACGGGAGCTGGCGCAAGGCGGTTCCTTCGGCTTGTTCGGCACTTCGATTGCGGCCATGTGGTTGTTTGGTGAACTTGAGGGGCGCGTGGATTTCTTCGTGGACGAGGACCCGACGCGCGTGGGCCGCACCTGCTTTGGCAAGCCGGTCCTCTCACCGCAGCAGGCACCGGCCGGCAGCCGGGTCTGGATGGCGTTACCCTCGAAGATCGGTGAGCAGGTCAAGGCACGGTTGACGTCGCAATGCTCCAACCTTGAATTTCATCTTCCTCCGGAGTTAGTTTGAAACCTCGTTGCAGACACTATGAGCAATCGCATCAAAGACGCGTTTGGCCCGACCGGCTGGCATTTGGAGCGCGGTATTCTGGAAGGCGACTTCGTCCGCCAGGTCGGCGAGTTCCTTGATTCCCGGCGGCTGCGCCTGCAACAGCAGTTCTCTGCCTGGGTGGGTGAGACGGTGACCGATGAGAGCTATGCCAGTCATCAGGCAAAGACCGAGGAATACGTCGCGAAGGGACTGCCCAAGGATTTGCGCCACTTCCTGCGCGGGGAATTCGACCTGGAAACCCGCTTGGACAAGCGCATCATGCAGGTGCTGGCCACGCCGCGCGTGCTGGCCTACCTGAGCAACTTCCTCTCGTCCGACGGCTACTGCATCCACTATCCGCCGATGATGCGCTTCAAGATGGCGGCGGCCGATGCGAGCAAGCTGCCGCCGCATCAGGACTGGCCCTACAACACCCACATGACGGACTTCCTCACGGTGTGGGTGCCGTTGGTAACGATCGACGAAGGCACCGGCGGCGTGGTGGTCTATGAAGGCAGTCATCAGGATGGGAACGTCCAGCACGTGGCCGAAGGTTCCTGGGAGGCCAAGGCGCTTGCTGACCTCGATAAATATCCGCAATTGCATGTGCTCATGAACCCCGGCGACATCCTCACGTTCCCCTCGGAACTGCTGCACGCGTCCGCGCCGCAGACCAGTTCGCGCATCCGTTACAGCATTGATTTCCGCGTCTTCCGCAACCCGGAGGATTCCACCAAGTCGTTCTTCAAGGCGAAGACCCAAGAGATTGTGAGGGTGGACTGATGGAACGCGCCTTTGACGGGACGAAGAAGTCCAACCTCGACCAGGAGATCGAGCAGCAGATTGTGGCGCACTGCCGGAAATACGGCGTGGATGCGCTGGACGCGGTGAAGCTCTTTGCCGTGCTGGGCCGGCGGCAATGGCTGAAGCGTTTTCTCGCGCACGCCGAGTTGTTCAAACAGACTCTCGACGTGCCGGGTGACATCGCCGAACTGGGCGTGTGGCGGGGCGCGGGATTGATGACCTGGGCAAACCTGCTGGAGACGTACGTGGTGGGCAACCGCACGAAGACGGTTTACGGCTTCGACAACTGGGAAGGATTTACTGATTTGGCACCCGAGGACGGCGCGCAGGATGCGGCGGCGGGCAAGGTCGTAGGCGGCTTTTCTCCGAAGTCGTATTTTCAGGAGCTGAAGGATGCCATTGCGATCTTCGATCAGGACCGTTTCATCCCGCAGAAGGCGCGGGTGAAACTCGTGCCCGGTGACATTTCCCTGACCGTGCCGCAGTTCGTTCGGGACAATCCCGGCGTGCGCTTCTCGCTCATTCACTTTGACTGCGATCTCTACCAGCCGACCAAGGCGGCATTGGAGTCCTTCTGGCCGGTGTTGTCGCGCGGCGGGCTTATGCTCTTTGACGAATATGCGATTCCGAACTGGCCGGGTGAAACCCGCGCCGTGGACGAGTTCATTGCGGACAAACCCGGTCTGCGGATCAAGACGCTCACGTGGAACAACACCCCGGCGGGCTACCTTGTGAAGGAATGAAACGCTGATGCCGGATACCTCCCTGCCGACGATTTCGGTGGTGATGCCGAACTTCAACCACGGCAAATACCTTTCCACGTCCCTGCCTGCGATTTTGAACCAATCGGTTCAACCGCTTGAGGTCATCATCATCGACGACTGCTCGACCGACAACAGTTGGGAGATCATTCAGGAGTACGCGCGCAAGTACCCGGTCATCCGGGCCATCCGCAACGAGAAGAACCTCGGGGTCATCGCCAACGGCAACAAAGGGCTGGAGCTGGCGCGGGGCGAATACATCCACTTCGGCTCGGCAGATGATGAGATTTATCCCGGCCTGTTTGAGAAGTCGCTCAAGCTGTTGAAACAGCATCCTCAGGCAGCTTATTGCTGCACGATCGGCGATTGGTATGAGCTGGCGTCGGGCTTCAATTGGCACGTTAGCGTCGGCATGGCGGATCAACCCTGTTACCTCTCCCCGGAGCGGATGGTTGAGCTGGAACGGCAGAGCAAGTTTTTCATCGCGAGCCACACCACGGTCTTGAAGCGGGCGGCCTTCATCGAGGTGGGCAGCTTCATTCCTGAGCTGAAGTGGCACGCCGACTGGTTCGTGCTTTACGCCTGCGGTTTCCGCCACGGCATCTGCTACATCCCCGAGCCACTGGCGCGCTTCAACATCTTCACCACCTCCTACTACAAGTCCGGCCGGCGCGATGAGGCGGCGCATCGTGCGGTGTTGCAGGGGATGCTCGACCGGCTGGCCAGCCCGGAGTTTACGCGCGAGGCGGAGTTCATCCGGCAGGGCGGGTCGCTCTTTCAGTTTACCGGGCCCATCCGCGAGCTGATTCGGAAGGACCCCCGCTTCAAAGGCTGGTTGACACCGTTGATGTTACGCCGAAGCTACTGGCATAGTTTCAAACTCGCGGTGAAGGATCACCTCCCGGTTTGGCTGGCGAACCTCTACTTCCGTCTGGCAGGCTATCGCGCGCCTAAGTCTGCATGAAATCTTCCGAGTTACAGCGCAAGTTCGCCGCCGCATGCCCCATCACGCATGACCCGGAGAATCCCGACCACCGTGTCCGCAAGGTGCGGCAGCTCTTCGCGGAATACGCCGACCGGAAGAAGGTGCTCGATGTTGGTTGTGCGGATGGTTCCGTGCTCAAGCCCTTCATCAAGCAGCACGAATTGCACGGCGTGGATGTCAGCCCGGACTACTTGCAGGGGGCGATTGACCTCGGTTATCAGGCGCGCATTCACGACATCGAAAGCGACCCGTTGCCGTATCCCGATGGTACCTTTGACGTCGTTTATGCCGGGGAAACCATCGAGCACTTGACGGACACCGACTGGTTTCTCGCCGAGATTAACCGGGTGCTCAAGCCCGGCGGACACTTCATCGTCACCTACCCGAACGTCCGCACGTTGACGTCACTGGCAATGATGGCCTTTGCCGATTTGCCGCCGATGTATTCCGCCCGGTATCGTGGCCCGCATTTCCGGGATTTTACGCAGAAGACCATCCGGATTGCCCTCGCGAACCACCAATTCCGGCCTGACAAGACGCTGGGCACCCACTTCTATTTTCCGGGCGTTGGCGACTGTCTTTCTGGCCTGGCGTCAGTCATTCCCGGCTGGGCGTCGCAAGTGGTGTTGCGCTCCGTAAAGACCGGCGAGTCCCGTTACTCGGCGGAAGCTGCCGCCGAAAAGAACATCTACGGCTGAAACGCGTCCGTGGTTTAAGGCGACTTCTTCTTCGGCAGGGCATGCGTGCCGTGCCCGTAGTAGGCTTCCGCCGCTTCCATCAAGGTTTCCGACAAAGTTGGATGCGGGTGGATCACATGGGCCAGCTCGCGCGCAGTGAACTGCCGTTCCACGGCGATGGTGGCTTCCGCAATCAGCTCGCCGGCACCTTGACCGGCAATGCCCACCCCGAGAATGCGTTCCGTTTTCGGTTCGATCAGCAGTTTGGTCACACCATCCGGCCGGTCGTGCGTCAAGGCCCGGCCGCTGGCACCCCATAGAAACTTTGAGATTTCAAAGGCGATGCCACGGGCCTTCGCTTCAGCTTCCGTCAAACCGCACCAGGCGATCTCAGGATCGGTGAAGACCACGGCGGGGACCACCGCGTGCATGGTGGTCACCGGCAGGCCGAGGATGGCTTCGACGGCGACGCGGGCATCGCGGGCCGCCTTGTGCGCGAGCATTACGCCGCCCGCCACATCGCCAATGGCGTAAATTGCAGGATCGGCGGTTTGCTGGCGTTCGTTCACAGTGAGACAACCGCGTGGGTCCCGCCTGGCCTGCGTGGTTTCCAGACCGAGTTCACCCGAGTTGGCCACCCGTCCCACAGCGATGAGCACCCGGTCGTAATGTTCCTCCTTCGTCTCGCCATTGCCTTCCATCACGGCGCGCACGCGTTCACCTTCCACGGTGAGCGAACGAATCGAAGTCTTGACCCGGATCTCCTTGAACAGCTTGCGCCCGTAAGCCACGACCAACCGTGACAAGTCCACGTCCGCGCCGGCGAGAACGGTGTCCAGCGCCTCGACGACTGTGACCCTGCTGCCGAGCCGCGCATACACGGTGCCCATTTCCATGCCGATGTAGCCGCCGCCGACCACGAGCAACTCACCGGGGATATCAGCAAGTTCCAGGGCTCCCGTTGAAGTCATCACTCGCGGGTGACCGAGGTCGAAACTGCGGGGCAGGGCAGGGCGTGATCCCGTGGCCACGATGGCATGTGCAAACTCGACAGGCTGTTCACCTGCGGCGGTGTTTACCGTGAGTGAGTGCGAACTGGTGAATTGCGCTGTGCCGGTCACCACTTGCACGCCGCGCTTTTGTGCCAGGCTGGTGATTCCGTTGCCGAGCTTGGTCAGCACGCCATCCTTCCAGCCGCGCAGCTTGGTGACGTCAATTTGCACCGGACCAAAGGCAATGCCGCGCGTCGCGGATTCCTGCACGACCGGCAGCGCGTGGGTGGCGTGCAACAGCGCCTTCGAGGGGATGCAGCCTTCATTCAAGCACGCGCCGCCGAGCCGGGTGTTGCGATCGATGAGGATCACCTTCTTGCCGAGGTCCGCTGCATAAAACGCCGCAGCGTAGCCACCCGGTCCGCCGCCGATCACGGCGATGTCCGCCTGCAATATGTCCATGTGGAGATGGTTTGCCAGCGGAGGCAAAATGCAAGCCGACTTCTTCTGCACTTTGCCCCGGGCAGTCGCCGTGGTTTACTTCGTCCGCTTGCAACTGCTTGACCTCACGCTGCCAACACCCGCCGAGAACCTTGCCTGCGACGAAGCCTTGTTGAACGACTGCGCCGCCCGTGGCGGGGAGGTGCTGCGGTTCTGGGAATCACCCGTGCCATTCGTGGTCGTCGGTTATGCCAACGAAGTCATGCGCGAAGCGAAGGTGGCGGCCTGTGATGCCGACGGGGTTGCAATCGGTCGCCGGTGCTCGGGCGGTGGCACAGTGCTGCAAGGACCGGGTTGCTTGAACTACGCGCTGGTGCTGGATCTTTCCGCCAATGCGGAACTCCTGAGCGTGACCGGTACCAACACGTTCATCCTGAACCGTCAGGCCCAGGCGTTGATGACCCTGTTGGGGAGTCCGGTGAAACTCCTGGGCGACACTGATCTGGTTTGGAATGGATGCAAGTTTTCCGGCAATGCCCAGCGTCGTGGCCGTACGCATCTGCTGTTTCACGGCACGGTGTTGCTGGATTTTGACTTCAAGCTGCTGGAGAAATACCTGCCGTCCTTGCCGCCTCGTCAGCCGGCGTACCGGCTGGCCCGTTCGCATCGGGAGTTTCTGGTGAATCTTCCCCTGGCGGCGGGTGCGGTAAAGCGCGCCCTGGCGGCAGCCTGGCAGGCGGAGGTGCATTACCAACCGTGGCCGCGGGAGGAGACCCAACGGCTGGTCCGCGACCGTTACGGACTGGCCGAATGGAACCGGTCGCGCTGAAGCGTCCCCTGCTTGCGGCGGGCGGGTTTGCCCGTTAGTTTTAGCGCGTCAGCTCGGAACTGCATCGTGAAACACATCGCGGCTTATTTTGGCATCATAGTCTGGTGGTCCGGGCTGACTGCTGGGCGTGGGTTGGCAGCGGAGCCGGGCCGGGAGACGATTCAATTTGATCGCGACATCCGGCCGATCCTGTCGGAAAAATGTTTTGCCTGTCACGGGCCGGATGGAGGAAAGCGCAAGGGCGGTCTGCGCCTCGACACCCGCGAGGGCCTGTTCGGGACGGGCAAGTCCGGGGTGATGGTTGTCGTACCCCGACAGCCTGATGCCAGTGCCCTGCTCAAACGCATCCACGCCGCCGATGCCACCGAACTGATGCCGCCTCCGAAGTCGGGCAAAGGGCTCAGTTCCCAGCAAATGACACTGTTGCGACGCTGGGTCGATGAAGGTGCGCCGTGGTCACCGGGCTGGACCTTTACCCCGCCGCAAGCGCCTCCGTTGCCGGAGGTAAAGCAGGCAGCCTGGGTGCAAAACCCCATTGATCGTTTCATCCTCGCGGCGTTGGAACAGCGCGGCTGGCAGCCTTCGCCGGAGGCGGATCGGCTCACCCTGCTGCGACGACTTAGTTATGACTTGATCGGTCTGCCCCCGAGACCGGAAGAAGCAGAAGCGTACCTTGCCGACCCATCGCCGCAGGCTTATGAGCGGGCGGTGGACCGGCTGCTCGCATCGAAGCATTTCGGCGAACGAATGGCGCAGCACTGGCTCGATCTCGCGCGCTACGCGGATTCGGACGGCTACCATGATGATTACCTGCGGGAGATGCATGGCTACCGTGACTACGTAATTGCCGCTTTCAACCGGAACCTGCCGTTCAACCAGTTCACCATCGAGCAACTTGCCGGGGACTTGCTGCCGAATCCGACCCGCGACCAGATCGTGGCCACCGCTTTTAACCGCAACGGCCCCACCACCTCCGAAAACGGTGCGGACGCCGAGGAATATCGCGTGCGCTACGCCGCCGAGCGAGTGAGCACCACCGCGACGGTCTGGCTGGGCCTCTCGCTCGCCTGCGCCGAGTGCCACGACCACAAATACGACCCGCTTACCGCGCGGGATTTTTACCGGATGACGGCCTTCTTCAATCAGGTGCCAGGCAACCCACTGGCCAACGGCAGGGCTGCTGAACCGATCCTGAAGATCGTCCCGCCGGGCATGGACGAACCGCTGAAGCTCGCGGAGGCCGAGCATGCGCGCTGCCGCGATGCGTTGCTCAAACTTTTGTACGAACCGCGCAACGAATGGGACCGCATGCAGGCGGGGTGGGAGGAACGGGTGCGGGCGACAAAGCTCGAACCATTGCGTTTCGGCGATTGGCGTAAATCCGGACCGTACGTTGCGGAGCCGGACGACAGCAAGCTGCTGCCCCCCGAACGGGCGCTGGTGGAGGGGGATCGGGAAGCTGCCAAGCAAGTCCGATGGACCGCTCTTAAACTCGCCTCGACCAACGATGTGAAGTTGCCGGTCGGCGACGGCATCGTCTGTGTCCAACGCGAGGTCACCACGGTGACGACCGCCTTGTTGCGCTGCCGCCTGAGTACAAATGCGACAGCCCGCGTCTGGGTGGACGACCGGCTGGTGCACGTCAGTGGACGCGACGCCGAATCCATCAGTTCAGGGCGGACCTTCAACGTGCGTGTGCCGGCCGGGCGACATCGCCTGCTGGTGCGCATCACTCCTCAAATTGATCGGGGTGAAGCAGTCCTTTACGTGGCTGAATCCTCGTCCCATCAACCGCGTTTGGAAACCTTCAAGGAGAACGTGTTCGCCATTCCCACCGCCCAGCGTGCGACCAACGATTTGTTTTTGGTGCGGCGAGTCTTCCGCGAACTGCACTTTCCGGAACTGGATGTTGCCCAACTGGCCACCGAGCAAGCCCAGGAGCAGTTGCGGGTTGCGGCCAAAGATACATCCCGCATTCGCATCATGGCCGAAAGCACGAACCGGGTGCCGACGCATATCTTGATGCGAGGGAACTACCGGCAACGTGGCGAGCTGGTGACAGCGGCGGTTCCGGTGGTGTTCGGCAGCCTGCCGGCCTCAGCCACGGCGGACCGGCTCGCGTTGGCCCGCTGGCTGGTGGCGCGCGAGAACCCGCTGACGGCCCGCGTCACGGTGAACCGCCTCTGGCAGATGGTGTTCGGGATCGGGATCGTGAAGTCGTCCGAGGACTTCGGCGCGCAGGGAGAGCCGCCCACGCATCCGGAACTGCTCGATTACCTGGCCGTGCGTTTTATGGACAGCGGCTGGGATGTGAAGGCGCTGCTGCGCGTTATCGTGACCAGCGCGACCTACCGGCAGGCTTCGGGGCCAGTGTTCAGTGTTCAGAATCCAGTATTCAGTGCGAAGGTCGGGAGCCCAACTGAACACTGGAAACTGAATGCTGAACACTTCTCCCGCCTTCGCGCGGACGATCCTGAGAACCGCTGGCTGGCTCGCGGTCCCCGTTTCCGCCTGCCGGCCGAGTTCATCCGCGACACGGCGCTGGCTGCCAGCGGCTTGCTGGATCGTGAACGAGCGCCCGCAGGGCGCAGCGTGCTGTCGTATCAGCCGGGGCCGGACTTGTGGAAGGAGTTCGCGTTCGGCGAGAGCCTGAAATACATCCAGGACCACGACGGGGAGTTGTACCGACGCGGGGTTTACATGTTTTGGAAGCGGTCGGTTTTGCACCCGTATCTGGCCGTCATGGACGCGCCGACACGCGATGTCTGCACTGCGCGACGGCCGGTGACGAACACGCCCACGCAGGCGCTGGCACTGCTCAACGAAACCTTGCTCGTCGAGTGTGCCCGGGTGCTTGCCCAACGGCTCCTGTTGGCGACCGAACTCGACGATGCCGCCCGGCTGCGACGGGCCTTCCAGTTGGTGCTGGCCCGGCCGCCGACCGGGCGCGAGGTGGACGTGCTGCTCGCGTTGCACGCCGATATGCAGCGGCACTATCAAGCGGACCCAGCGGCCGCCAAGAAGCTGGTGAGCGTGGGAGAATCCGAGCGGCCTGCGAAGCTCGATTCCGTTCAGCACGCGGCTTGGCTGTGCGTTTGCAACACCCTGCTGAACTTGGACGAAACCCTGACCAAGGAATGATGAACGACTGCCTTCCAACTGTTCCATACACGAGCCGTCGCCGGTTCCTCCAGCGGGGTGCGTACGGAATGGGGGCGCTTGGCTTTCTGGAGGCGGCGGGGTTGCTCGGCCGCGCAGCCGTTCCGGCCACGCCCCATGGCGCGATGCCGGCGGTCCATTTTCCACCGCGGGCGAAACGCGTGATCTTCCTCTTCATGGGCGGTGGGCCATCGCAGTTCGAGACCTTCGATCCCAAGCCGAAGTTGAACAGCCTGTGGGGTAAGCCAATGCCCGCCAACCTCACCAAAGGCGAACGCGTGGCGCAGTTGCAAGGCGCGCCGCTGATCATTCTTGGGACCCACCGAAGTTTTTCCAAGAGCGGCAAGGCCGGGGTCGAGGTCAGCGATCTCCTGCCACACATGCGCAAGGTGATGGACGAGGTCACGGTGATTCGTTCGATGCAGACCGACGCCATCAATCACGATCCCGGTGTCACGTTCATGCAAACGGGACATCCGTTGCCGGGCCGGCCGGCGATGGGCTCGTGGCTTTCCTACGGACTCGGCAGTGAAAACGCCGATCTGCCGGCCTACATGGTGCTGCTCTCCGGTCAGGGCCAGGATCAAAACGTGAAGGCCCGCTATTGGAGCAGTGGCTTCCTGCCGACCATCCACCAAGGCGTGCAATTGCGTTCGCCCGGCGAACCGGTGTTCTACCTGGACAACCCCGCAGGCATGGACCGTGCCACGCGGCGCCGCACGTTGGACGCGGTTCGCGAACTGAACCAACTGCGCCTCGAAACGGTGGGTGACCCCGAAATCGCCACACGAATGGCCCAGTACGAGATGGCTTACCGGATGCAGTCGAGCGTACCCGAACTGACCGATCTGTCTCGCGAGCCGAAAAGCGTTTTCGAGCTCTACGGCGAGGACGCGCGCAAGCCGGGTACGTTCGCTGCCAACTGCTTGCTGGCCCGCCGCCTGGCCGAACGCGGAGTACGATTCATCCAACTTTACCATCGTGGGTGGGATCACCACGATGGCATTCAGGGCCGCATGATTCAGGAATGCAAGAAGACCGACCAGCCGTGCGCCGGGCTGCTGCGCGACTTGAAACAGCGCGGCCTGCTCAAGGACACCTTGGTCGTCTGGTCCGGCGAATTCGGCCGCACGCCCATGGCGCAGGGCGATGCGAAGTCGGAGAACTACGGCCGCGATCACCAGATGCGGGCGTTCACATCCTGGGTGGCCGGCGGGGGCTTCAAGGCCGGCTCGGTTTATGGGACGACCGACGAACTGGGTTACACCGTGGCGGAGAATCCCGTGCATGTGCATGACCTGCACGCGACGATGTTGCGCGCGTTGGGCATCGACCACTTGCGCCTGACATTCAAGTACCAGGCGCGCGAGCACCGGCTGACTGATGTGGCCGGCAACGTCGTGCCGGCGCTGCTGGCTTGAACGGTTCGTAGCGCGGGCAGCCTGGCCCGCATCTGGTTGCCAGGTCGAAATGTTCGCGCGGGCAGGGCTGCCCGCGCTACGGCAGTCACAGTTCCACGCGTCCCTCAAAGACAAAGTCTGCCGGGCCGTTCAGGCACACGTTGGAGAAAGTGTCCCCGTTGGACTGAAAACTGACCTCCAAGGTGTCGCCGCCTTGCACGAGCACCTTCACCGGGGAGGTGAAACCGTGCACGCGTGAGGCAATCATGGCGGCCGCACTCACGCCGGTACCACAGGCGAGCGTCTCGCCTTCGACTCCGCGTTCATAGGTGCGGACGCGGATGTGATTCGGACCCAGCACCTGGGCGAAGTTCACGTTCGTACCCTTGGGCTTGAAGTGGGCATGGTAACGGACTTCCGCGCCCAACTGGTTGACCATAGCCTTGTCGGCGTCAGGAACGAAAAGCACGGCGTGAGGGACACCGGTGTTGAGGGAATGAATCGCCGCAGGACCGGTGGAGAGCGGTACCTGCTCGTTGAGCCGGAGGCTGTGGGGCGGGGTCAGGTTTACCGTCACCCGCTCGCCGTGGAAGGTGGCGGTAATGACACCTGCGACGGTCTCGAAGGTCACACGGTCACTGGCTCCGGTGACGCGCTGGATGTAGCGCGCGAAACACCGTGCCCCATTGCCGCACATCTCCGCCCGGCTGCCGTCGTTGTTCCAAAATTCCCAGGCCCAGTCGGCTTTTCCGGAAGTGCAGGGGACCAAGAGCATCAGCCCATCAGCCCCGATGCCAAACTGACGATGGCAGAGCCGGGTAACCTGCTCGGGTGAGAGCTGGAGGTTGCCGGCGCGATTATCGGCCAGGATGAAGTCGTTGCCCGCACCGCTCATCTTCGTGAATTCCAAAATCATGGCGCGGGAAGGTAACGGCACGCGGGGCAGGTGCAAGCGGCAAAAAGCGCCCGGTCGCGGCGCGGCTTGCCAAGTCTGCCGTTTCCGCCTACAACCCCGGCACGCAGAACAATCTGAAACCCAATGGCCTGCTCGCGGGTTCTTCTCGCGAACGCGTCTGCCCAACCCAATGAAACTCAACCTTGTCCGTCCTCTTGCCGCACTCCTGCTCGCGTGCGCGCTACCGTGTCTCGCAGCAGTCCCGCCGGTGGAGAAGCTGCTCCCGGCGGACACCCTGGTCGTGCTGACGATTCCCGATCTGGATCGAGCCCTGGCTGCGGCCAAGGATTTTCCCATCGCCCAGCTCTGGCGCGATCCCGCCATGAAGCCGTTCACGGATAAGTTCGAGCAGAAGTTGCGTGAGCTGGTGGGCGAACAGGAAAAGAACTTCGAGAAGGACTGGGCCGAATTCAAACCGCTCGTGAGCGGCCAGGTCAGCCTGGCGGTCTTGCGCGGGGACTGGCAGGGCGAGCCGGGAACCAGCCCGGAGGTGGTCGTGCTGCTCGACGTGAAGGACAAGGGCAAACAGCTCCATGATTTCATCGAACGCTGTGAGAAGCGGGACATCGATGCGGGCAAGACGATCCAACGGGAGACGGTCCGGGGCGTGAAGTTTGCGCGCACGGCACCCAAGGAAGGCGACGACTCCCCCAAGAAAAGCCAGCCTTACGTTGGCCAGTCCGGTGCGCTGCTGCTCTTAAGCGAGAGCCCCAAGGCCTTGGAAAAAGTCCTCGCCCGGCAGGATGGCGCGGGCGCGGGACTGGATGAAACACCCGAATTCGAGCGCGCCCGCAGTGCCGTGGTGCGCGAGCCCCATGCTTTTGGCTGGGTCAACGTGAAGGCCCTCGCAGCGGTACTGGCCAAGCTGCCCGCCCAGCAGCCCGACGGTGGCAACCCGCTCGGCCTCGCGCCGGGACGGATGGCCGACGCCTTGGGACTCAGCGGTCTGGATGGCATTGTCTTCGCTGCGCGTCAGACGCCCGAGGGCACTCAGGCTGAACTCTTTGTGCAAGCACCGCAGGCCCGGCGCAAGGGACTCGTCAGTATGCTGATCCCCGAAGCGGGTGAGTCTGGGCCCACACCCACCGTCGCCGGGGACGTGAGCAAGTTCACCCGCATCCGCATTGATGGCCAGAAGGCTTTCAAAGGCATCGAGCGCATGATCACCGATCTCAACCCGCAGATGGCGGGCATCGTCACGCTCATGCTGGAAAACGTGGGCAAGGACAAGGACCCTAACTTCGATCTCCGCAAGCAGATCATCGGCAACCTGGGCGCGGACTTTATCACCATCCAGAAGGCTCCGCGCGGGAAGACGGCGGCGGACCTCGCCTCGCCGCCGACCTTGTTCCTGGTCGCTTCACCCAAGCCGGAGGCGTTGTTGCAGGCTTTGCTGACCATAAACCCGCTGCCGCCGAAGGAGCGCGAGTTTCTGGGCCGGAAGATTTACAATCTCGCCCCGCTCCCTGGCATGCCCTCCCCGGGCGGCAAGGGCGGGATGAGCTTCTCCACTACGGCAGGTTATCTTGCGGTGGCCACGGACGCCGGCATGTTGGAGGAAGCGCTGCGTGGCGAAGCCCAAGGCAAGCCCTTGAGCGAGGTGCCCGGACTGGCCGATGCGGCCCAAAAAGTAGGCGGCCTCAACACCGGCTGGTTCTCCTACCAGAACCAGAGCGAGTCCTTCCGGGTGTTGTTCGAAATGCTGAAGCAGGACCCCGATGGCGTTGAAAAGCTCTTCGCTTCTCCGATTCCCGGTGCCCCGGCGCCGCCGCTCCAGGCATTGAAGAACCTCGTGGATTTCTCGCTGCTGCCGCCGTTCGACGCGATTGCGAAATACTTGGGCTACTCCGTTCAGGCCACGGCGGGTACTCCTGAGGGCATCAGCTTCAAGTCATTCACGCCGATTCCGGCGGGTTTGAAGAAGTAGCCCGTGGTGCTCGGCGTATACGCCGCTTGAACGCGGTCAGGCTCAAGCACATTGAAGCGGGATAAACCCCGGTCTCCGCCGTACCTTGGTATGGGAGCGTTACTTCTTCTTGGCCGCCCAGGCATCAAACTGGGCGCGATATTCGGCGGTCATCGGGGTAAAGGTGATCTTCACCTTGGGGAGGTCGGCCTTGAGCTTGGCCAGGTCGTCGGCCGAAAGAGCGACATCCTTGAGGTCCAAGGTGGCGAGGTTGGGGATTTCCTTGAGGCGGTTGAGCCCGCCCGCGTAGGTGAAGACGGAAAACTCCAGCGAGAGCTTGTTGAGTTTGGGAATGGTCACCAGCGAAGCCAGCGCGGCATCACTGAGGGTGGCGTAACCCTTGGCCCAAAGGCGCACGGACTCCAGCGACGGGTGGTTCTTGAGCAGCGCCGCGAACTGGTCGCTGGCTCCACCGTGTTTCAGGTCCACGCGCTGTAGCTTGGGGGCGGTGACGGCTTCGACGCAAAACGCGCCATCGCTCGAAAACACCTCGAGGGTGGGATGCGTGCCCAGCCCGGCCTTGGCCTCGGGGGTGGGCTTCGTGATGTGCAGGGTGTGCAACGCCTTCAGGGACTTCATTTCACCGAACTTGGCTGCGCCGTTGCCCGTGACCAGCGAGCCGTTCACCGTGACCATCTCGGGGTCGAGCTTCACCAAGCGCGCCATGCCCGCATCATCCAACGAGGAGCCGCCGAAACTAAACACGCGCGCATGAAGGGTGGTGATGGCGTCCCATTGCTCGGCTGTCAGGGGCGTCTTGGAATCGACGCTCAGGCTAAGCCCGGCAGGTTTGACCTGGCCGAGTGTGGCTTTGACCGCCTTGAGCACCTCCGGCACTTCGGGCAGCGCCGCGGGTTTGTTTTGCGCGTGCGCGGTGGTGAGCAGGGTGAGGCTGAGGAACAGCGGAGCGAGGATTGAGGAACGAGGCATGGTGTCTGTTTTAAGTGAGGACGGATGAAACGGAAATATGTTGGGTGGCCAGTGCGGGTGAAAACGTTGGTTAAATGATCAAGCGCATCAATACGCAGGGTCAGACCGCTTTGCCGGATAGCAATTCAAGAATCCAATCGCTCTTGGCCCATTCCAGAACCGTCTTGTCATCCGCATCGGTCAAAGCCGGCTTGATGCCCTGTTTCAGAAACGACTGGATGATTTCCCGCTGGGCCGCCCGCGCCTGCTCCGATCCGGAGCCGCCGCGCCCCGTGTTTTGCACGGCCAGGTGAAACGGGGTCGACCCGGGATTGTTTCTGATCGTCGCATCGGCCCCCGCCTCCAGCAGGCATTTTACGGCGGCAGCACACCGCGTGCGCACGGCGCGGTGGAGCGGGGTGGCACCGTTCTTGTCCTGCGCATTAATGTCGGCACAGGCCTTGAGCAGGAGCCGGAGCATTGCCACCTGCCGGGCTTCGTCCCAGGCGGGGCTGTCCCGATGGCCATCGGCAGCGTAGTGGATCGGCTGGCTGGCTCGACGATTCGTGGACTGGGTGCAATCCGCTCCGGCCGCCAGGAGAAGCTTGGCAATTTCCACGCGGTAACCAGCCGCCGCAACATGCAGTGCGGTGTCTCCTGAGTAGATCCAATGGACGATACGCGGCTCGTAATGATCTCCCTTGGCAACGGCGCATGCGGCCAGGCTGTTGCCGCCATCGAGCATCGCGGTCACTTTGGTGCGATCGTCATCAAGGATGGCTGGGGTTAATGATTTAAAGAGATTTGGCACCGTAAATTGCAGGCGCTTTAATGTGGATACCCTCGCTCAACATGGTTACGCTCAAGTTAACTAGGGTCCCTAGATCCAAAATTTCCACCACGGTTTCTTTGCTGGCTTTGTCCCCGGGACATGGATGGTTGGTAACGGCGTAATTCCCAGCTTCCGACCGGCTATCCTGTGGCTCCACTTTTCGATTTGGTCCTCTCCATAAATAATCATTCGAATTGGAAAATCTTTCATGTCCATGTCTCTCAGCACGTACAGCCTCATGTGCTCAGGAATCGCCTCATATGCTTGCTTCAGAAGCTCTCTTGCTGCTTCACTCTGGTCCGCCTGAAAACTATTGTATGCCTCTCGGCATTTGTCGCTGGTAGTCGCTCGACCGTTAACAGCCCGTCAAAAAACGCCCCGTTTCAGAATTTGACTTCCGTTTTCGCCGCCGCGCCACGGAGGCGCCCGCAAACTTTCCTGAAGCGCCCCGA
>RFSE01000052.1 GCA_009924135.1 Pseudomonadota bacterium
CCCGAAATGCGTCGCAGCGTTCAGGACCGGATCGGCGTACCTGCGGCCGACCACAAGATCAGCGGCCGCCACCTGGCCATCCACCAGGCGCGCTGGCGTGAGGATCGCCTGTGGCTCGCCTGGCGGTACCACTCGGTGGATTACCTGGGCAGGGTCGGGGCCGGAGACTGGGTGGAAACTTGCAGCCATATCGCGCCCGTGAGCCTGCCTGACTTGCGGAGCGATCCGACGCCCGCCGACTTGCCGGCCGCAGTTGAACTTGGACTGGGTTCTCCGTTGCCCGCCCCCGCGCTGCTTTTTGAGGTCATGGATGGCAGCGTCTATGTGTCCGCAGCGGATGCGGTGTATCGGCTGCGGGGCAAGGCGGCGGATAAACTGCCGGTCTCAGTCAAAGGCCATGCCCGGCTGCAGGCGGTCAACGGCCGTCTCGTGATTTGCGCGGCGGACACGATTCTGGCTTACGACCCACAACGTGACCGGGTGGAGACGCTGGCCAGTGCCCGTCGCCGCCCGGCCACCAACCTGCTGGATGCCCGCAACGGCCTGGGGCTGCCGGTGCCGGCCCCGTCCGGATGCCTGCGCGTCGCCGTGGCGGGCGAAGTGTTTGAGTATGAGTTCGTGTTGCGCGCGTGGCGTGCGCTGCCGAATTTCAAACTGCCAATGTTCGCCGATGAGGTCCGGGTGCACGATGATGCGGTGGAATTCCACACGCCGCCCCACCGCCCCGTGGGGCTGGCCTGTCGGTTGCCAGCCAACTCCACCAACTGGTTTTTTACTGCCCTGCGACTGCCACCGACCCCCATGATCGGGTTCATGACTTCCATCGGTCCGAGTCTGCCTGGCTTGCCCGAGTGGATGCCGGCGGATCCCGACTTGTCGCCGGCGGTGATCGCAACGGCTTCGGGTTCCAATTTGGTCTGGGCCATTATGGGCCTCCAATTTGACGTCGTGGGCAACCACGAATATGCGAGCCTGCGCAGTACCAACGGTTGCCACACCCGGCTCGCGGCGTTTCGCCGCGGAGTGACGCAGCCGGCCGTGATTCCCCTGTGGCTGGATCTGCCCACGAACACGCTGCATCGCACCGGCTTTGGCGGCCTCTCGGCGGGCGGCCTGGCGCCGGGCGAGCAGTTGGTCAGCACGCCGCATGGCTTGGTATATCTGGTTCCAGGAGTGCCCGGCTTCTGGCTCGTGCCATGGAACGACCTGTTGCCGCGCGTGGAGGCGGAACTGGCCCGGCTGGCTGCCGTGCAGGATTTGCCAGCGCCGCCGCCGCGCGGCAGTGACCGGACCGCCCTTTGGTTGCGGAAATACGATGGCAATGGCGATGGTAAACTGGATTACCGTGAGTTTCACCTGTTCGCGCTGGGCGAGCGCATGGTGGGTGAGGGGGCGAATTCCCATGGCTGGATGTCCGTGCCGACGGTTTTCAAAATGGCCGACAAAAATCAGGATGGCGGTTTGGATGCGGCGGAACTCGTCACTTTGAAAGGCGTGCCCGGGGCCCGTCCCGCCGGCCAGACCACGGTGCCGGGCAGCCTGTTGCTCAAATACGACAAGAACAAGAATGGCCGCCTAGATCCCGAGGAGATGGAGGCGTTTATCGCCGATCGCAAGAAGGCCGGCCAGCCCTTGCCCGGGGAGTCGGCACCCAAACCCAAACCCCAACCGTGAATCTGCGATGAAGCCGTTCCTGTTTTGTTTCCTTGGGCTCCTGCTCCTTGTTGACGCGGCGGCCCCGCCGCCCGCCGGGATGTCCGGCTACTACGGATTGCGCGCGCGTTGGAGTTCCCGCCCGGTCAAAGAGATTCAGGCCGACGCGGAGCGGGGGCAGGTGGACGCCCAGTTTTATCTGGGCAGGCTTTTGATCGATGGGGTCGGGGTGCCGAAGGATCCAGCCCGCGGCGTCAGTTGGCTCCGCAAGGCCGAGGCCCAGGGGCATCTGGAGGCGCTCGCCGATCTGGCGGGCTGTCTCGCTCAGGGACTTGGCTGTCCCAAGGACCCGGCGGCGGCGTTGCAGGCGGCCCGTAACGCCGCAGCGCGGGGCAGCGCGGCGGGGAAGAACGTCCTCGCAGTCATGTATTCCACCGGTGCTGGCGTGCCGCGCAGCGACGCCGAAGCCCTGCGGCTTTGGCGGGAAGCTGCCGAAGCCGGGAATGCCCACGCCCAGTGGAATCTTGGTTACGCTTATTCCAGCGGAAACCATGGGCTGGCCCCGGATGATGCCGAAGCCGGGCGCTGGTTCCAACGGTCGGCCCAGGGGGGATTTTCCAAAGGGATGACTTCGTATGGTTGGGCGCTGCTCTTCGGCCGCGGGGTGGCGACGAACCGCATTTCGGCCTTCGACTGGTTGCAGCGGGCGGCTGCGCTGGACGACGTGTATGCCTGGCGTCTGCTCGCCGAAAATGGCGGCACCGCCGCCGGAGACGATCCGGTCGCCGTGCTGCGCGCGTTGCGGCAGGCGGCCCGCTTGGGTGATGCTGATGCGCAGTTCCATCTCGCGCGGTTGATTGCGGCCGGTGAGGTTGAAGCCGAGTCGGCGGAGCAAACGGTCAATGGACTGTTACAAGCCGCCGCCGAAGCCGATCAAATAGATGCGGCGCTCGTGTTGGGAGACCGGTATCGCTGGGGCTATCGCGTGCCGCGTGATCTGGTGGCCGCCGCCCGCTGGTTTCTCCTGGGCCATTCCCGCGCCCGCTTCACCAGCAGCACCACCTCTTTTGATCCCGTCCACCGGGGCGCACTGGCCCATTGGTTCGATGCGCAGGGCAACCTCCGGCCGCCGCCCGAGCCCGAGGACCAGTCCTTTGGCATCGCTCTGGGCTGCTATTCCCGGGCTGCCTGGCAACGGGATGCCGGGGCCATGCGGGAAATTGCCCGCCTCTATCAGCGTGGTCATTTGGTACCGTTGGACTTGGTGGAGGCAGCGGCCTGGCATTTGCTGGCGCAAAACAATGGTTCCGCCCTGGACGCCGAGGGCGAGGCCCTGATCAAAAGGCTTTCGGCCGAGCAACAGCAATGCGCCCGCGACCGGGTGAAACACCTGCTCAAGCGGGCGTCCTGACCGGTCCAATGCCCCTTTTCACCTGCGCAACCGCAGCCGCACCCAGCCCGCCAATCCCACGAACAACAGCGCCGTGACGCCGTAGGCACCGGCGTGGGCTTGCGCCGGGGCGAGGAAGAGCGCACCGGCACCCGCGCCTGCAACGCCGCCGGACAGCTCTTGGGCGAATCCTGCACCGGCGGCGTCCTCGATGGCCTGAGCCTCACCTACGCCTACGACGGCTACCTGCGTCGCACCAATCTGGTGACTCTCAACTCTCAACTCACCCCACTATCAACTGCGTTTTACAGTTACGATTCCGCCTCCCGCCTCGCCACCGTTTCCGACGGCACGAACAACGCCACCTACGGATACCTTGCCAATTTGGCGCTGGTGGATTCTATTGTGTTCAAACAGAACAGCACCACCCGCATGGTCCGGACCAACCGCTACGACTACCTCAACCGCCTGACACTGATTCAGACTCTCAATTCTCAACCTTCAACTATCAACTCCTTCACCTACGCGTACAATGATGCCAACCAAAGGATAGCCGTGACCAATGCCGACAGCAGCCGCTGGTCATGGGGCTACGACAACCTCGGCCAGGTGACGGGCGGCAAGCGGTACTGGAGCGACAACAGCGTCGTGGCCGGGCAGCAGTTCGAGTATGCGTTCGACACCATCGGTAACCGGACAACCGCTTCCTCCGGCGGGGATCAGTATGGCAGCAGCCTGCGGACGCAGACCTACGGGGCGAACACCTTGAACCAGTACACCAACCGCACCGTCCCCGCCTACCTGGAGGTGCAGGGCAGCGCCAACAGCAGCGCGACGGTGACGGTGAACAACGACACCGTCTATCGGAAGGGTGAGTACTTCCGCAAGGAACTGTCGACTAACAACAGCAGCGCGGCCATCTGGCAGGGCATCACCAACGTGGCCGTGCTCGCCGGAGCCGGGACCAACGGTTCCGACATCGTGACGACGCAAAGCGGCAACCTGCTCGTGGCCCAAACCCCGGAGACGTTCACGTATGATGCCGACGGGAACATGACCTCCGACGGCAAGTTCAACTACACATGGGATGCCGAGAACCGGCTGCTCGCAGCCGAAAGCCTGACGAATGCTCCCGCCGCCTCCCGCGTACGCACGGAGTGGATCTACCAGCCTGACGGCCGCTGGAGCCAACGTATCGCAGCGACATGGGACGGCAGTACCTACGCTGCGCAGTCCACCAACCGGTTTCTGTGGGACAACAAAGTGTTGCTGGCAGTGCTGGATGGAAACGACGAAGCCACTCAAGCCTACCTGCGCGGCAGCGACCTGAGCGGCTCCATGGCCGGAGCCGGTGGCGTGGGCGGCCTGCTGGCCGTAAGCGCCCGAACCAATGGCGTCCACTTCGCTGCTTTCGACGGCAACGGCAACGTCTCCGCCCTGCTAAGCGCCAACAACTCCACGCTAACCGCGTCCTACGAATACGGCCCCTTCGGTGAGACTCTCCGCTCCACTGGTCCTGTGGCTTTGGTGAACTCAATCCGCTTCAGCACGCAATTTGCGGACGATGCCACAGGTCATTCAAAATACTTGAACAGGGATTGCTTCCCGGGCTGTGGAAGATGGTCGAGTAGAGATTCAATTGCAGAAACTGGCGGCAATAATCTCTATCGCTTTTCTAACAATCAGCCAGTTACCAGCATCGACATCTACGGTAATTTAGTGTTTTCACTGTTCAGCAGTGCATTTGGAAATTGTGGTGGTCTATCTCAGCAATATCTGGTGAAATTGGATAATGCCCACCCGCCCGGTGGATACGTTGTCCAAAAGATAACTTTTACTTATTCAATTACAACGGCAGCAGGAATCACAAAGACTGGATCTATTACTTATTACGAATCGATACCATTTACAACATCGATATTTGCTAGTACGAGCGTCATTCCCCCTGCGGTACCGGCAGGGCCAGCAGGTTTTGACAAATGGTATTTTGATGACCACCCACTGACAAAGGGAAGCTTTACTTTGACCGGTGAAGCAAAGTTTTTTCCGCTGAACACTGCTGGCAACACTCTTGGTGGAGTCAATCAAAATGGGCCTCTCGCACCACAGAATCCGTGGATTGCAGGAGGTACTTATGGAGATCCCAATACGGGACCCACCGTGGGATCGGGAACATGGGCATCCTCCTCTCAGTCCCCGTCATTTTGGAATGGTCCAGCTTTGGAGAGTGCCAATCACGGTCCAGTCACCAGGAATTGGAATTGCCTTTACGGGATTCCAACTAGTCCAACACCTCAACCACCGTTCGCTCCTTAATTATGCAATTTACATTACTCACAGTAATAATTACACTAATAGTTAATAACTACGAAGCGAATGCAGCGATCAAATCCACAATTGATCACTCAGTTTTGTACTGTGATAACAGAACATACGAATCAGAAATCACTAGTGAACATTTAACCGAACACAGTAAATGGGATCATCGCAATTCTAAATTGCCGCTCTATCCGGGAGAAGCTGAAATAATCGCGGTTGATTATGCGACAACAAATTTGGGTAAAATTGGATCTGGATTCATAAACGGGCGATCATGGGTGGCGACTGTGGTAAGTCTCAAGAATGTGCGAGGAACAGATTATTGGTATTATGATGTCGCAATTGAGCCAGTCATAGCAGGCACAGGCGGTCGCAATTCAATCAGTGTTTTTGTAAAAATGGATAGAAAAGTAATTCCAATACGCATACTGAAACCGTAGAATTAGCCTTACACGAAGTGAACCCCGCACGCCAACCATAGCACGCGCAGCATCGGCACAAGCGGATTCAAGGCAAAAGTAAAAAGGTAAAAGGCAAAAGTAAACTGCCTGCGGCAAGGCAAAAGGCAAAAGTAAAAAGGCAAAAATGAATTGTGCCGTTCACTCAAGCTGCCTGGTTCGCCTTCGGAGCGCTGTCCTGGTTCACCAAGGACGTGGTTTCGCGAGGGTGTTTCATCTCAGCAAGCCCAGTTCGCCTTCAGTCAGGGATGCGACTGCCCCAGCTATTGTCCCGCTCTTTGTGCGCCGAGCTGTCGCAGGCGTCAAACCACCGCATGCGTTACGCGGAGCGCCACTTGACGAGTCTGCCGGAGGTGTCAGCGAATTTGTAGCAGAGCTGCTATGACGTTTATACTGCGAGCCGCTGGAGTGGTCGGAGGCATTGCCCTTTGCCCAGGTGGCCGGGGTGACTTCCGGGACTTGCCTGCGGGCCATCCGGGGTAGCCGTCGTGGCCGCCTCGATCAGGGCCTGAGACGTCCGTGCGACCGTGCCCAGTCCCGCCGGGACGACCGAGCCTGCCCCAGCGATTCATCGCTGGGTTCGGCACCGCTGGCCTCCAAGTCCCGGCCGGGACGAAAGAAACGCGCCTCTAACTGGTGTGGTGGCAAGCGGCCCTTCTGTCGTCCTCCGGGACTCAGGCGCGCTTACCCGCTCGTACCCAGCGATGAATCGCTGGGCTAACGTCTTTCGCCCGCCGGGCTGGCTGGCTGGCATTTGGCTTACGCCGTCTCTGATGGAACAAACAAGGCCACCCATGGATACCTTGCAAATTCGGCCTTGGTGGATTCGATTGTGTTCCAACAGAACCGCACCACCCGCATGGTCCGCCCCAAACGGCGTAGGGTCCGGCCATCGTCGGTCACAGACCGCCGCTACAACATTGCAGTCGGAGATCCGCAGTTATATTAACCCGGCAAAGTGACAGCGGCAGATATTATCGCCCAAGGTCTCAAAAAGCATTAGAAGAAAAAATATAAAGCATGCCGATTGCCCCATGATTTTGCCTCTCATGATTTTGTAAAACCGTCTTTCACACCGAGCACGGTGTTGCTCCGGCGCTATCCAATTGCCGGATTAATAGAGAGCCGAACCACGGACCAGCACCGATGGACACCGTCGGGAATTTGCCTGAAATTTCAGGGTGCCCTCTGAACGGAACGATGGCTGGTTCACTTTGCCCATCCGTGTTTGTCCGTGTTCATCTGCAGTTGAAGAACAGTTTCTGGTTTCAACGCCGCAATCTAAGTCGCACCAACCCTGCCAGCCCCACGAACAACAGCGCCGTGACGCCGTAGGCACCGGCGTGGGCTTGCGCCGGGGCGAGGAAGAGCGCCCCCGCGCCGACGGCCGGGCCGAGGCAGATGCCCAGGCCGATGGCGGCTTCGTGGATGCCGCCATGTTCGCCTTTGGTCTCTCCCACATCCATCGAGTAGAAGAGCGAGGAGTAATAGAGCAGTCCCGTGGCGAGGCCGAAGAGCACCTGACCGGCGAGCAGCAGCGGCAGCGAATGGCCGAGCTGCAAGATGGTGTAGCTGAGGATGAGCCCGAGGAACGCGGCGAGCATCCACCGGAAGCGGTAGTGCCAGCCGCTCCAGCGCCAGAGCACGGCGAACGTGCCCAGCCGCACCAGAAACCAGACGGCCCAGAACCACCCGCTCTGCGCGATGTCCAGCCCCAGTTCCGCCGAGCGGCCCGGCACCACGGCGAGGAATGAGTGGATGGCAATGTAGGAAAACGGGTTCGCGAGCCACGCCATCTTGAGAAAGGTTCCGGGCGGCACGGGCTGGTGCAACGCGGCTTCCTCGGGGTGGTGCGGTTCCGTCGGGGCGGGCGGTGGGGCCGGGGAGTGCGGCAGGGTTTCCAGCCACAGCGTGAGCAGCAGTTGCCCCGTGAAGATGACCGCTGGAATCCAGAACAGGCTGCGGGGTCCCAGCCACACGAAGAGCGAGCCGCCGGTGAAATACATCAGCGCCGCGCAGCCGGACCACGTGAGGTTGTAGATGCCGACCATGCGCTTGGTGCCCGCCTCGGTCTCGCCGTGTGTGGCGTGGGCTTCGAGCGCGGGCCAGGTGAAGCACATCCCAATGGTCCACCCGAACAAGGTGACGAACACCCCGGTGAGGGAGTGCAACAACCCTCCCACCAGCATCGCGGCGGCCATGGTGAGGAACCCGACCTTGAACGACGTGGTCAGTCCGTGCCGCTCGGCGAAGCGTCCGCCCACCCACGACGCGGGGACGTAAATGAGGCCATGCACGGCGCACGTGAGGAGGTTGTCCCGGTTGCCGAACCCGTACTGCTGCTGGAGCAGGAAGAACAGGTAGGTGCCGAAGTAGGAGCACCCGAGCGTGTTCAACCCGGCGAGCAGGAAACCGATGACCTTGCGACGAGACATGGGAATGCGGGGTGCGGAATGGGGTATTTGGTCAGGCGGCTGCCATCGGCGGATTCCGCATTCCGCATTCCCCACTCCGCATTTCTTCCAGCGCTTTTCGGCAATACCACTTCACGGCGTTGGTCATGGGTGGTTGCAGGGTTTCCAAGTCCGCTGCGCTGCACCAGCGGATGTCGTGGTGCTCCTCGGTGGCGAGGGTCACGTAGCCGCTGAGAGGCCGCGCCCAGTAGATCATGCCGATGTGTTCGTGGGTGTCGCTGATGCGGTGGATGTCGAGGAAGCGCGGGGCGATGAGGGCGCGGGTGCCGGGTTCGGTCGTGGGCGGGCGTTCGCCAAAGAGTTCGACGTCCAGGCCGCTTTCCTCCTTGGCTTCGCGCAAGGCGGCGATCTCCGGGTCTTCATCGAGTTCGATGTGGCCGCCGAGGGGCAGCCACTTGCCGAGCTTGCGGTGCAGGATGAGCAGCACCTTCGCCTCGTGGACGACGAAGATGGCGACGGTGAAATCGATTTTGTCATGGATGTGTGCCATGGGGCGCGAAGCGTGTCGGGGGACGCGCCGGGTGTCAACCGACGTGCGGGTGACTTCCGGGCACTCCTCGCTCGACAAGCCCGCGTGGCTTCCACACTCTCACCGGCATGTCGAAGCCTGCTTTGGGACGCGGTTTGAGCGCGTTGCTGGGGGGTGGAGCAGCCGCTACGAGGCCCGCTTCCGCCCCTGCGTCCGCGCCTGCGGTTCCCGCCCCGAAACCCGCCGCGCCGGTTGTGCCCGCTGCGCCTGCTGCGGTGCCAGCGGTGGCGGTGGTTCCCTCTGCCCCCGCTTCGGTGCCGGTGCCGCCCGTGGGAGATGTGGTGCAAAAGGTCGCGGTCACGCGGGTGCGGCCCTGTGCCTTCCAGCCCCGCAAGGATTTTGCCGAGGATGCCATTGCCGAGCTGGCCGATTCGATCAAGGTGCAGGGCATCATCTCCCCGCTCATCGTCCGGGTGCGGGGCGATGGTTTTGAACTCATCGCCGGCGAACGCCGGTGGCGGGCGGCCCAGAAGGCCGGGTTGACCGAGGTGCCGATCATCGTCCGCGAAGCCGATGACCGGGCGGTGCTGGAACTTGCGCTCATCGAGAATCTGCAGCGCGAGAACCTTAATCCGATCGAAGAAGCCCTGGGCTACGCGCAGCTCATCGAGCAGTTCCAGCTCACGCAGGAGACCGCCGCAGTGAAAGTTGGCAAGAGCCGGACTGTGGTGGCGAATGCGTTGCGCCTGCTCAAGCTCGCGCCGGAACTGCAAGGTTACCTGCGGCACGGCCAGCTTTCCGTCGGTCATGCGAAAGTGATCCTCGGGTTGACCGGTGCGCCCGAGCAACGGCTGGCGGCCGAACGGGTGCTCAAGGACGGCCTGAATGTCCGCCAGACGGAGGAGCTGGTTACCCGGCTCCAGCAGTCCAGCACGCAGGCCCCGACGAAGGCCGCGAGTGGCGGCAAGCCGGCTGCGCCCCGCGACGTGCATGTGGCCAGCCTCGAAAACAAGCTGCAGGAACGCTTCGGCACCAAGGTCGCGGTGCGTTACCGCAAGGGCAAGGGTGCGGTGGAAATCCGATTTTTCAATGACGACGATCTCGACCGCATTTTGCAAATTGCCGGGGTCAAAGTGGATTGACGTGACACGTGACAGGTGGCAGGTGACAAGGGTTAGTCACTGCGCCAAAGTCCAACCGAGTGCAATGTGAGCATGGATGGCAAAGCAAACTTGAACGACCGGCTTGAAGAATTTCGCGTCTATCAGGCGGCGCGGCAGTTGTTTGAACCATGTGCTCGTCTTCTGCCCGCCGAAGTCTCCGATCAACGGGTCGCCGCGCTCAACCAAATCATTGGCGGGCTGACCAAAATCATCCAAACTGGGGAACGCAAACTGTCCGCCAAACGCTGACGAACCAACCCCCTGTTACCCGCCACTTGTCACCTGTCACGCTTTCATGAAACTTCCCGTTTGCAAATACGGTGATCCGATTCTGCGCAAGAAAGGCGCGCACGTATCCAAGGTCACCCCGGAAATCATCCAGCTCATCGCTGACATGTTCGAGACGATGGAGGCGAACCACGGCGTGGGCCTGGCCGCGCAACAGATCGGGCAGGCGCTGCAACTCACGGTCATCGACATCCGCCCCATCGAGGACCGGCCCTCCACGCTCGAACTGGACGGCCAGCCGGCTGACCCCAAATCGATCATGCCCTTGGTGCTGCTCAATCCGGTCGTGAAGCCCGTCGGAGAAAAAGTGGCCGGCAGCGAAGGGTGCCTCAGTTTTCCGAAGCTCTACGGCGAGATCGAGCGCCCTGAATCCGTGGACGTGACCGCAACCAACGAAAAGGGGGAGCACCTGGCCTTCCGCTGTGGCGGCCTGCTGGCGCGTTGCGTGCAACACGAGACTGACCACCTCAACGGCATCCTCTTCATCGACCGCATGGACCGGCAGACGAAGGAGGAACTGAAGCCCGATTTGGAAGACTTGCAGGCGGCGACGAAGGCGGCGTTGAAGAAGGCGAAGAAGTGAGAAGCGGTTAGCGGTTAGCGGTTAGCGGTTAGCGGTTAGCGGTTAGCTATCCACGGCGGCTTTCAGCTGATGGCTAAATGCTAAAGGCTAATCGCTACTTACTTTCCCCGCCTCACGGGCATTAGCCACTGTTCGCCATTCTGCGCTTGGAGGAACGCCAGCAGGTCCAAAAGTTCGTCCTTCGACAATCCTGCGGCCAGGCCTTCGGGCATGATGGACACGGTGCCGGGTTTGATGCTCTTGATGTCAGTACGGGGGATGCGTTGTTCCAGCACGGCGTTGAGTTTCACCACCACGGCGGTGCTGTCTTCGCGCACGATGTTGCCGGTGATCACATCATCCTTGGTCTCCACGCGCATCGGTTCGTAACCGGGGACGAAACTCGCGCTCGGGAAGACGATGGCTTCCAGGATGTCCCGCCCGGAACGGATCGCGCCGATAGAGGTCAGGTCCGGCCCGAGCGTGCCGCCTTCGCGGCCGATGGCGTGGCAGGCGGAGCACTGTGACTTTTGGCTGTAAAACACAGCGCGCCCCCGGCCGACGTCGCCGCCGGAGAGGAGCGGTTCAAGTTCCGCGAGCCGTTTGATGCGTTCAGCCTGCCGTGCTTCGATGCGTCCGATCAGGGGCTTGGCCGCGGTTTGAACGGCCTCGGGATAGCTCGCCAGCAACTCTCCTAGCTGGCCGGTGCTGAGAATTTCGGTGGCGGCCTCGTTGGCGGTCAAGGCCGCGACCAGGGCCTGGCCGGCTGGCTCGCTTTTACCCCCGCGAAACGCCTCGGCCAGGGAAAGCAAGGTGACGCTTTCAGCCTTGGTGAGCTGACGCGATGCCAGCGAGTTCAATTGGGGTTCACTCAACTTCGACTTGCCCAGGATCTGCGCTGCGGCACTGCGGACGGAATATTCCGGCGCCACCAGTGAGTCAGTCAGGAAGGCGAAATGGTTGGTTTCCAATTGAGTGCTGCGGGCGGCGAGCGCGCCGATGGCTCCGAGCCGGACGGTGTTCAATTCCCGGTCGTAACTGGCAAACCGGCGGAGCAGGGGATCGAAGTCGGCCAAGCCCCGGGCGCGGATGAGCGCCAGGGCGCGCAGGCGGAGCGTTGGATTCTGGCCGTCCAGCAGCAGACCAAGCACTTGAATCCACGGGCTGGGGAACTTTTTGACCGGGCTGCGTTCCATCAGGTCCAACAGGAAGAGCCGCCGCTCCTCCTTGGCCAGCGGGCTGTTGAGGACCTCGGCCACGACGCTTTGTACGGCAGCATCCTCGGCGAAGTTCTGAAGCGTTTCTCGCAGGAGCTGCTCTTCGGCGGCATCCCAGCCATCCGTCCGCAAGCGGGAGGCCAGATAGTCCCGCACGCCGGTGCCCCAGTCGCTGTGGCGGCTGAAGACCCACAGCGCGGTGCGGCGCAGGTCAGCATCCTTGCTGCGCAACAGGGGCGTGACGTGGCCCATCACGAGCTGGCTCGGCTCCATCTGGTCAAACGCGATGAGCGCGGCCTTCGCACTGCGCGGGGGCAGGGTTGGAAGCTGGTCGGTCGAGCTGCCGATGTTCTGGTTGGTCATGCGCGAGAAGTTCTGGATCAGCGCATAGGTGATGGCGTGCTCCTCGAAACGGTCGGCGGCGCGCGCGGCGGCGGTGACGAGCGGGCCGTTGCTGCGCTTCTCGCCGATGCGGCCCAGGGCGGTGGCGGCTTCGCGGCGGACCGGAGCCTGATCCCGCGCGAGAAGCTTGTGCAAGGCGTCGAGCGCATCCCGGTCGCCGGCCAGCCCGACCGCCTGCGCTGCGGCGATGCGGACTTCGAGGGCGCTGTCTTCCAAGGCCGCGCGGACTGCGGCCTGACCTTTCGCCGTATCGGCGCGGAAGAGGGTCCACACGGCGGCACACTTGGCATCCGCACTGGCGGACTTCCGGCGCAACTCCGCCACCGGGCCGACGGCCGCGTCGTCCATGGTAGCGAGGATGGACACGGCTCGATCCACGACCACCGGGCGCGGATCTTCGAGCAGCTTCGCCAGGGCGGCCGGGTTCATTTGTTTCCAGTTCAGCGATTTGCCCCGGGGATCGTTGACCTTGGGGGCATCGGTGCGGCGGACGCGGTAGATGCCGCCCTTGAACTCCGGCCGGCTGATGCGCGATAGCGGGCACTGGTCCACGTACCAGCCGCCGGTGTCTACCACCAGCAGGCTGCCGTCGGCGTCTTCCAGCACGTCACAAGGATGGAAATTCGGATCGCTGGAAACCAGGAAGTCCGAGTCTTCCGTGGTGAACGTGGCTCCGTGGCGCGTCATGATGTGGCGCTGGACGCGGTGCGGATTGAACTGCGCGCTGAACAAGTTACCGCGAAACTCCGGGCCGAAGCTGGTGCTCCGGTATCCGGCAAGGCCCGCCGGGGCGATGCGCGCGAACTTCGTCATCGGTGGCATGAGATCGCCGGTGAGCTTGAACTCGGCCACGCTCTCGTGCCACTTGCTGTACACGCCGCCATGCAGGAAGTGCATGAGCGCATCACGCTGGCCGTGCTGCGGGTTCACGAAGTAAGTCATCGTGCCGATCATCTCGCCGGCCGGAGTCCAGACCACTTCAACCGGATTGTCGAAGCCGCCGCCCGCAAACGACTGGAGCTGCGAGCCATCCGGGCGCATGCGCCAGATGCGGGCAGCGAGACCTTTCAGGTTCGTTCCTTCCTTCGTGTTGATGTCGAAACCGTGCCGGCCATCCGTCAAATACAACCAGCCATCGGGTCCGAGAAACGGCCCGTGCAGGCTCGCCGTGCCCCGCACATTCCACCCGCTCAAGAGCACGGTGCGCGAGTCGGCCTGCCCGTCGCCATCCAGATCATCGAAGCGCAGCAGTTCGGGCGGAGACGCCACGAACAGCGCCCCGTCGTGCCACAGCACGCCCATGGGGATGCCGACGCGTTCCACGAAAATCGTGCTTTTGTCGTAAACCCCGTCGCCATCCGTGTCCTCCAACATGCGGATGCGGCACTCAGGGGTCTGCGACATCGCGAGCCCCCGGATGTTCTTCCCGGAGGATTCGGCGAGGAAGAGGCGGCCCCGTTCATCCAGGGCGGCAAACATCGCGTACGGTGCGAGTTCCGGTCCGGCGGCCAGTTCGACGGTAAAGCCCTCCGGCACCCGCAAGGCGGCCAGCCCGGTGAGGGGTATCGGGGCCCGGCCGAGTGCCGGGGTGAGGACTGCGCCCGCCAACAGGGCGGCGGCCAGGAGAAAACGGATGGCAAGCTTGACGGCTTTCACGCGCGGAGAATAACAGCCCGCGCACGAATTGCCATAGCGGAACCGCGCCTACAGCGACTTGTTGTGCATCCGCTGATGGGCGGCGGCGATGAAGCCGCGGAAGAGCGGGTGCGGCGCGTTGGGCTTGCTGAGGAACTCAGGGTGGGACTGCGTGGCGAGATAGAAGGGATGGTCAGGCAGTTCGATCATTTCGACGAGCTTCCCGTCCGTCGAGGTGCCCGCGAAGGCAAAACCCGCCGCTGCGTAACGGTCCCGATACGCGTTGTTGAACTCGTAGCGGTGCCGATGGCGCTCGTTTACAACGAACGCGCCGTAGAGTTGCTGGGCCTTGCTGCCCATCGTGAGCTGGCAGGGCTGTGAGCCGAGCCGCATCGTACCGCCCTTCTTGGTCACCTTCCGTTGCTCATCCAGCAGGGCAATGACCGGGTGCGGTGTGGCGGCATCGAATTCGGTCGAGTGCGCACCTTTCAGGCCGAGGACGTTGCGGCCAAATTCGATCGTGGCGATCTGCATGCCCAGGCACAGCCCGAGGTAGGGAATCTTGTGTTCGCGGGCGTACTTGGCCGCGATGATCTTGCCCTCGATGCCGCGTTCGCCGAAGCCGCCGGGAACCAGGATGCCGCCAACGCCTTTGAGGATCTTTTCCGGACCGAACTTCTCGATGTCCTCGGCGTCGAGCTTTTCAATTTCCACGCCGCAATCGTTGGCCACGCCCCCGTGGATGACGGCCTCATAGACCGATTTGTAGGCGTCCTGCAGTTCGATGTATTTGCCGACGACGGCGATGCGGACGCGGTGCTGCGGGGCGATGAGCTTGCGGATGATCTCCTGCCAGTGCGTCATGTTCGCCTGCGGGACGGTCAGGTTCAACACGCGGCAGACGAGGTCGTCCAGGCGCTCGCGTTGCAGCATGAGCGGCACTTCGTAAATGGAGTGGTCCACGTCCTTGTGCTCGACGACGGCCTCGAAGGGGACACTGCAAAACATGGCCATTTTCTGGCGGAGTTCCTTGTCGAGGGACTTCTCACAGCGGCAGACGAGGATGTGCGGGCTGATGCCGATCTCGCGCAGCTTGGCAACGCTCTGCTGGGTGGGCTTGGTCTTGAGTTCTCCGGCCGCCTTGATGAAGGGCACGTAGGTGACGTGGATGAAGCACACGTTGTGCTGTCCGACTTCCTGGCCGAACTCACGGATGGCCTCGAGGAACGGCAGCCCCTCAATGTCGCCGGTCGTGCCGCCGACCTCGGTGATGATGACATCCACCTTCGCGTCGTCGGCCAGCACCTGGATGCGGCGCTGGATTTCGTCGGTGACGTGGGGGATGACCTGGACGGTCTTGCCGAGGTACTTGCCGGCGCGTTCGTTGTCGAGCACCTGCTGATAGACCTGGCCGCTGGTGGTGTTGTTCTTGCGGGTGAGCTTGGTGCTGGTGAACCGCTCGTAGTGGCCGAGGTCGAGGTCCGTCTCCGCGCCATCGTCGAGCACATAAACCTCGCCGTGCTGGTAGGGCGACATGGTGCCGGGATCGAGGTTCAGGTAAGGGTCGAACTTTTGGAGCGCGACCTTCAGCCCGCGGTTCTCGAGCAACGTGCCCAGCGCGGCGGCGGTGAGCCCTTTGCCCAGGGAACTGACCACGCCGCCGGTGACGAAAATGTATTTCATAAAAACGCAACGGCGGACGCTGCAACAGTTGAACGTCCGCCGGGGCGGAACTTTAAGAAGCCGCTCCGCGCCGGGCAATGGTTAAAACGGAGAATCTCCAGCCGCCGTTACTTCGCTGCCTTCTTCGCTTTGCCCTTCCCGGCCGGCGGAATGTACGGGGTGGCCCAGTTCTTCGCTACCAACGCCTTCAGCTCCTTCACGGTATCCGCGTGCTTCGGGTCGTCCGCGAGGTTGGTGAACTCCTTCGGATCGGCGTCGTGGTCGTAAAGTTCCGCGCCTTGCTTGCCGTCGTCCCACTCGGTGTAACGCCAGCGTTCGGTGCGGACGCTGTGCCCGGGGAAGCCGCCGCGCCATACTTGCGTGAAAGCCGGCTTGGTCCAGGCGGCGGCGGGATGATCGAGCAAGGGCTTGAGGCTGGCTCCAGCCAGGTTCTTGGGCGGCGTCAGACCGGCGAGGTCAGCGAGGGTGGGATACAAGTCCACGAACTCCACCGTGCGAGCGCAGGGTTGGCCGTTGCCTTTCGCGCCGGGGGCCACGATCACCATCGGCACGCGGGCGCTTTCCTCGAAGAGGCTTTGCTTCATCCACAGCCCGTGCTCGCCAAGGTGGTAGCCATGGTCGCTCCAAAACACGACCACCGTGTTGTCCCAGAGTTTCAGCCGGTCCACGGTGTCCAGCACGCGGCCGATCTGCGCGTCCACGAACGAGATGGCAGCGTAGTAAGCCTGTTTGCACTCGCGGGCCTGGTCAGGCGTGACGCCGAAGTAGGGCTGGGGCGAGGACATGAGCGAGGCCTTGGGTTTCGACTCCCGGTTGCCCGCCGGTTCCGTGGGCAGTTGGATGCTGGGCATCGGATACGGGTTCCAATATTTCGCCGGGGCGACGTAGGGTGTGTGCGGCTTGTAAAACCCGATGGCGAGGAAGAAGGGCTTGTCCTTGTTCGCTTCGAGCAGCTTGATGCCCTCGGTGGCGACCTTGCCGTCGGTGTGCTCCTCGTCCTTGCCCGTCTTGTCGGCGAGGAAACTCATCGCACTGCCGAGGCCGCGCTTGGGGGTGTAGTTGGTGATGTCCGGTTCCAGCGTGGTCTTGTCGCGTCCGGCGGGGTTTACGAAATGCTGCCACGACGCCTTGTCATCCAGACCACTGGTGCCGATGTCGCCGGGGTTGCCGTAGTGGTAAATCTTCCCCACGCGGGCTGCGTAGTAGCCGCTGTTGCTGAACATCTGTGGCAGCGTCACCACGTCTGGCAGGTGGGTGCGGAAATGGTATTGAAGATCGAAGACCCGCGTGGTGTCCGGACGCAGGCCGGTCATCAGGGACGACCGGCTGGGCGAGCAGAGGGGGAACTGGCAATATGCGCGGTCGAAGCGCACGCCCAGCTTCGCGAGCCGGTCGATGTTCGGCGATTTGACCTGCGGATGGCCGTAACAGCCGAGGTCGCTGTTCATGTCGTCCACGGCGATGAACAGGACGTTGAGTTTCGGCGCGGCTGAGAGAGGTGCGACCAGCGCCAGCACCATGGCCAGGCCGGTACCCCAGCAGGTTAGAAGCGATTTCATGGTGTAGAAGATGCCGAAACCGTCGCGCGCGGAACAGTTTTTTGAACTGGTGCGGGAACGCGGCCGTTTTGTTCGTTGCTGACATGCTTAGAGTGGCCAGGGCTTTGAACAGGAACTCATGGGGGCGTCATCAACAAATCAGAGGTGAGAGTTTCGGGCGATCTTTGTCTCGCATTCCTGAGCATCTCGCTGGCGGCGCGAACAGGATACGCTGTGGCCATAGCTGCTACGCGGGTATTACCACATTGCTTTCACGGCCAGAGACCAGCAGCGATCTCTGTGCCGCGAAAAGCTCTGGCGGGTCTGACATTGACAGTCAGGCCCGGTCCGCCCGAAATACCCCGTCTCTTTTGACCACCACATGAAACTCTGCCGCTTCAAGCTTCCCACGAACTGCCACGCTGTCCACGTCGGCCTGATCACCGATGACGCTACTGTGCTCGACCTTTCCGCTGCCGGGGTGCAGCGGCTCACCCCGTTGCTGGAACGGGACAATCTGGTCGCGGTCCTTCAGGCGCTCGTGACGTTGCCGTTGCCCCGGCTGAAGCTCGAAGAAATCATCCTGCTCGCGCCCGTGGAGCAGCAGGAAGTTTGGGCGGCGGGAGTTACCTACCTGCGCAGCAAGAAGGCGCGGATGGATGAGTCCGAGTTCAGCGCCAGTGCCTATGACCGCGTTTATGACGCCGAGCGCCCGGAGATTTTTTTCAAATCCCTGCCTGAGAAAGTCGTTGCGACCGGTGGCGATGTGGGCATCCGCAAGGACGCAAAGTGGAACGTCCCCGAGCCGGAACTGGCCCTGGTATGCAACTCGCACGGGCGTGTGGTGGGGTACACCATCGGCAATGACATGAGTTCGCGGGACATCGAGGGGGAGAACCTGCTGTACCTGCCGCAGGCCAAGACCTACCTGAAGTCCTGTGCCGTGGGCCCGTTCATCACCGTGGGCGTGAGCGAGGCTGAGGCGCGGGCGTGGAGCATCTCCATCGAGATTCTTCGGGGCGGCCAGCCGGTTTTCAGCGGCGAGACCTCGGTGGAGCAGATCAAGCGCACGTTCGATTCGCTCGCCGAGTTTCTCTTCCGGAGCCAGAGCTTTCCGCACGGGGCGGTCCTGCTCACCGGTACCGGCGTGGTGCCGCCGGATAACTTCACCCTCGCGGCGGGTGACCGGGTGCGTATCGGCATCTCCGGCATCGGCACGCTGGAGAATCCGGTGGCGGTTGTTTGATGTAACCGCCGGGGCGCACCGGCGTCTCTCCCATTGGTGGGCGGGATTCCGCCTGTCCTTTAGAAACAACCAACAGCAAACAAGATCATGAAGAAGTCATTGTGGTTCGCGCTCGCGTTGAGCGCCATCGTCGCGTTCACCTCCTCCGTCTTCGCGGCGGAAAAGACTGAAGGCAAAGGCCGGGGGCCGTCCGTCGAGGAACGGCTCAAGAACATGGCCGAAAAGCTCAAGCTTACGGACGAGCAGAAGGCCAAGATCGAGCCGATCATGAAGGAAGAAGGCACGAAGCTCGCCGCCTTGCGCGAAGACCCGGCCCCCCGCGAAGAAAAGGTCAAGAAGATGCTGGAGATCCGCAAGGAGATCGCCGCCAGGATCAAGCCCATCCTCACGGCGGAACAGGCCGAGCAGTATGAGAAGTATCAGGCGGAGATCGCGGCCAAGCGCAAGAAGCAGTAAGCGCGGGCTGACCCGACCCATTTGCAAGGCGGCGGTGGCTTGGCCACCGCCGCCTTCGTCTTTTTCGGGGTGAATGACGCGCCGCGTTGTCCGTCCATCTCCCCTCATGAAGTTTAACATGCCCGTTCGTCTCGTGACCGCCCTTTGTGCGTGGTCCGCCTTGAATATTGCTTCCGCCCAAAACCAGCCGGTTCCGTCCGGGCCGCAGACCGATGGCGCGTTCCGCAAGGTCGTCCTCGAAGCCGACGCCGAAGTGGATGGCAAGCTGGCGGATACCTTGAAAGACCCGATGGAACTCGCCGTGGCCCCCGACGGCCGGGTGTTCTATGCCCAGCGCGATGGCACGGTGAAGATGATCAAGCCGGGGGCGAAGGCGGGCATCGTCATCGCCACGCTGCCGGTGTTCACCGGGCTGGAAGACGGGCTGCTTGGCATTACGCTGGACCCCAATTTTGACAAGAACGGCTGGGTCTATCTGAACCGTTCCCTGCCCGAGATCATCAAGGACGCGAAGACCGGCGGGAAAGCCGGCATCATTCGCGTCGCGCGCTTTACCCTCAAGGGTGATGCCCTTGATCTCACCTCCGAGAAGACGATTCTCGAAGTGCAGACCCAGCGCGAGACGTGCTGCCACGTCGGCGGCTCGCTGGCTTTCGACAAGGACGGCAACCTCTACATGTCGGTGGGTGACAACACCAATCCTTTTGACTCCGATGGCTATTCCCCCAGCGATGAACGGGCCGGCAAGTATCCTTGGGACGCGCAACGCTCCACGGCGAATGCCAACTCGCTCGTCGGCAAGATTCTCCGCGTAACGCCCAAGGCGGACGGCGGCTACGATATTCCCAAGGGCAACCTCTTCCCACCCGGCACGCCCGGCACGCGCCCGGAGATTTACGTCATGGGCTGCCGCAACCCGTTCCGCATCTCGCTCGACGCCAAGACGGGTTATTTGTATTGGGGCGAAGTTGGCCCCGATGCCGGCAGTTTCAGTGAGAGTCGAGGCCCGGGGGGACACGACGAGGTCAACCAGGCGCGCAAGGCGGGCTTCTTCGGCTGGCCCTATTTCGTCGGCGACAACAAGGCCTATTCAAAGATCGATTTCGATGCGCGCGCCAAGTTCAATGAGGCCAAGGCGAATCAGGAAAAGGCCCGCAAAGCGGCCGTGGCTGCCGGGGTGCCTCCGCCTCCCGGCATGAAGTTCGTGGAGCCGTGGGTGAAGGAAGCCCCGAAGTTCCACGACCCGCTCAAACCCGTGAACAATTCGCCCAACAACGACGGCATCAAAGAACTCCCGCCCGCGCAGCCGGCCTTCATCTATTACACCGGGGCTCCGTCCACGCGTTTCCCGGCGGTCAATGGTGGTGGCGGACGCACGGCCATGGCCGGGCCGGTTTACTACTTCGATCCGAAGAACCCGAACCCGCACAAGCTGCCCAAGGAATACGATCACACGCTGTTCATCTACGAGTGGTCACGCAACTGGGTGGTCGCTGTGAAGCTCGACGCGCAGGATAACATCGCGCGCGATGCGGCCGGCCAGCCGCTCATGACCAAGTTCTGCCCGGCCATGTCGTTTAAGCGTCCGATGGACATGGAACTGGGTGCGGATGGCTGCCTGTACATGATCGAGTGGGGCACCGCCTGGGGCAACAACAAGGACACCCAGATCGTCCGCATCGAGTTCAACGGCACGACGACGGCCGCGAAGTAAGTGGCTTTCCGCCACCCAGTGGGTTTTGCGCCGCCTCTGGGCGGGTGGGGTTCCGTGCACATTTGTGGCGGGTTCCGGGGCAAATAGTGTTGCCAATGGCGGCAGGAGTCTGCGATGACAGCACGCGACTAACCTAACGCGATGAGCCACTTTTCGCCCAAGCACGCCCTGTGCATCCTGCATCTCGAAGACAGCTCCACCGACCGGGAACTGGTTCAGGAGATGTTCCGCGCCGAGGGATTGGCCTGCCAGATACAACCCGTCGAGACGCGCGCCGCATTTGAGGCCGCGCTGGAGCAGGATCAATGCGACCTCATCCTCTCTGATTACTCGTTGCCGGGCTTTGATGGCATGACCGCTTTGGGGCTGGCGCAACAGCGTCGGCCGCACATTCCGTTCATCTTTATTTCCGGGGTGATGGGTGAGGAGCGTGCTATTGAGAGTCTCAAGAACGGGGCGACTGACTACGTGCTCAAGGGACGCATCGAGCGGTTGGTCCCGTCCGTGCGCCGGGCGTTGCGCGAGGTGGTCGAACGCGAGCAATTGCGGGAGACGGAAACGCGTCTTCGCCAGAGCGAGGAGCAGTTGCGCCAGATCACCGAAAACGTCAGCGACTGGATTCTGGTCTTTGATGCGGAAGGCCTTTGCACTTACGCCAATCCCGCCTGCATGGCGGCGTGCGATCTGGCTCCGGGCGCACCCAGTCCTGATTTCTGGAGTCATTTGGACGGCGACGAAGTGACCCGGATGCGGGACGAATTCAGGCAGGCCATCCGCACGGGCCTGGTCCGCCGCGTTGAGTTTCGCCTGCGTTCCGGGGCTACCCATCGCAGCATCGAGTCGCAGATCAACCTCGCCTGCGACGAAAAGGGAGCCCGCACCGGCGTGATCCTGGTCTGTCGCGACATCACGGAGCGCCGCCAGGCCGAGGAGCAACTCCGGGCGCAGGCGGCCCTCCTGGACAAAGCCCAGGACGCCATCATTGTTTGCGGCCCGGAGGAGGAAATTATTTATTGGAACAAGAGCGCAGAACGGCTGTACGGCTGGAGTGCCACGGAAGCCCACGGTCGCAGTCTCCACACGCTGCTGCATCCCGCTCCGCCGCCGCAGCTCAACGAGGCACGGCATGCGGTGAAGCAACGCGGCGAATGGCTGGGCGAATTGCGGCAGTCGGCCAGGAACGGCAGCGTGGTGGTCGTGCAGAGCCGGTGGACCCTGTTCCGGGACGACGCGGGCCGCGCCCAGTCCCTGCTCGTGGTGAACACGGATGCGCGCAATCTGCAGATGAGCGAGGCGCAGTTCCTGCATCATCAGCAAACTTCCAGCCTGGTCGCACTTGCCGATGTGATGGCCCGCGAGTTGCGCGCGGCGGTCGAGCCCATGCTCCTGGCTTCGCAGTTGCTGCGTGTGCGCCTGCACACGGATTCGCCGCACTGGCCGGCCACGCCCGATGCTCAGCCGGGCCGCGTTGCCGAGCTGATGCAGCAGGTCGAGGCGTTTACCCGGCCCGCCCGCGCCACGCGCATGGAAATCACCATCGGGTCTATCGTTGCCGAAGTGGGCCGGCAGGTTCGCCAGGCGGTTTCATCCGGGGTCGAAGTCAGCGTGGTTGTGGCCGAGGATTTGTGGGCGGTGGCGGGCGATCCCGATTCGCTGCGTCAAGCGGTGATGAACCTGTGTGTGAACGCGCGCGAAGCCATGCCCAACGGGGGACGCCTCGAAATTGTCGCCGAAAATGTGGTGCTCAAAGATGTCGATCCCCGACTTCGCCACGGCGGACGGCCCGGTCTGCAGGTTGTGATCACCGTGGCTGACACGGGTTGCGGCATTCCGCCGCAAAACCTGGAGCGGCTGTTCACCCCGTTCTTCACCACCAAGGATCATGGCCAGTGTGTCGGAGCCGGTTTGACCACCGTGCAGGCCATTGCCCGGGCCCACGGGGGATTTGTAACGGCGGATAGTGAAGTCGGACACGGCAGCCGCTTCCGGCTTTATTTGCCCGCAGCGACCGGTTCACCCATCGGCCAAAAGCCGCAGCCCAGCCGCTCTTTTGCCCGGGGCAACGGCGAGTGTGTACTGCTCGTGGACGACGAGGCGGCCTTCCGCGAGATCACCCAGGTGACGCTGGAAAAATACGGCTATCGCGTCATCACGGCCTGCGACGGCTCGGAAGGGATGACCCTGTACATGCGGCATCGGGCGGAAATCCAGCTCGTGCTAACAGATATCGTCATGCCGGTGATGGACGGTGCGTCACTGATCAAGTCGCTGCACAAGATGGGCGCGCCAGTCCGTTACCTCGCGGTGAGCGGTTTGGTGGAACGGGAAAAAGTCATGGTCGCCACCGCGGCACCCGGCGTGCAGGTGGATTTTCTCGCCAAGCCTTTTTCAACGGAGAAGCTGCTGCTGGCGGTGCACGAGGTGTTGCAGCGACCGCTGGCGGTTGCCAGCTAGTCGCCACGACTGGGGGGCCAGGGCAGGGGCCTCAAGAGGCCAAAGCCACCCTACATCATTTTCAAGAGCGTGTCCGCCATGTCGCTCGGCGTGGCAGCGATGCCGATCCCGGCGGCCTTGAACGCGGCGATCTTCGCCTCCGCTGTACCTTTGCCACCGCTGACAATCGCGCCGGCGTGACCCATGCGGCGTCCCGGAGGTGCGGTCGCACCCGCGATGAAGCCGGCCACGGGCTTGGTGCCGTGTTTCGCAATCCACTCGGCCGCCTCTTCCTCGGCGCTGCCGCCGATCTCGCCGATCATGATGATGCCCGTGGTCTCGGGGTCGGCCATGAAGAGCTGGATGACATCCAGATGCGAGGTGCCGTTGACGGGGTCACCGCCGATGCCGACGCAGGTGGACTGGCCGACGCCACGCGAGGTGAGCTGCCAGACCGCCTCGTAAGTGAGCGTGCCGCTCCGGGACACCACGCCGATGTTGCCCTTCTTGTGGATGTAGCCGGGCGCAATGCCGATACGGCAGCCGCCGTGCGAGTCCTTGCCCGTGCCGGGCGTCACGATGCCAGGGCAGTTCGGACCGATTAAGCGGGTCTTGCTGCCGGCCAATCCCTGCTTGGCGCGGATCATGTCGCGGACGGGAATGCCTTCCGTGATGGCGACGACGAGTTCGAGACCGGCATCCGCGCCTTCCAGGATCGCGTCAGCGGCGAACGGCGGTGGGACGAACACGGCACTGGCGGTTGCGCCAGTCTGTTTCACGGCGTCAGCCACGGTGTCGAAGATGGGCACCTTGAAATTGCCATGTTCGAAGAACTGGCCGCCCTTGCCCGGCGTGACACCGGCGACGAGCTGCGTGCCGTAGTCGAGCGAGAGCTTGGCGTGGCGCGCACCGAATTCACCGGTGATGCCTTGGACGAGGAGTTTGGTTTGGGGGGTAACGAGGATGGCCATGGGAAATCAGTGGTTAGGAGTCAGTGTTCAATAATCAATCGGTAAGCAAATCGTCGAGCGTCGGGTTGTCGCGTGCGCCGTGTCGGTCATGGGAGATTTCCACGATCCGTTCGTCATGCCGCACGCGATAGAAAATTTTGTAGTTTCGGTGCGGAAGCACGCGTTGGGGCAGTTCGGGATCGTAAACCCGGCCGATTTCCGGATGGGTTTTCAGCACCTGGGTGCGCAGAAGCAATCCTTCTCCAAGTCGCCGTGCGGCGGACGGATTCCGGCGGCGCAGGTAACGGTCAATTCTTTCCAAATCGCACACGGCAGGTTCGGTCCAGATCAGTTCGTATTTCAGCTTTGCTGCCAGGAACGGAAGCGGCGGACGACTTCATCGTGCGGGACGACTTTGCCCTGAGCGGCGGCGGCGTCAGATTCCCGCAAGGCCGCAAGGATGTCCACCCGCTCACGTACCTGGCGGGCCGACGCCTTGTTTGGCATCCGGCTGATGGCCAGCAACGCCTCTTCTTTGAATGAAAGTGTCGCGTTCATGCGGGGAGTGTAAATGGCGTTGGTGGATTCGGAAAGCAGTCAGTGGTGCGCGCCTTTGCGCTTGTGAATGCAGAGTGTGTTGCCGTCGGGATCGAAAACCATCGCCATGTGGCAGACGGGCGTGGGGAAGGGTTCCATGCGGAACTTCGCGTTCGCCTCCTTCAACGTGGCGATGGCGGCGTCGAAGTCTTCGACTTCCAGTGCGACCGTGCAGCCATCCGGGCTGGGCTGCCAACCGGGCGCGGAGCCGAGGGACAGCGCGTAGGGACCGAATTCGTATTCTACCCAGTTGCCGGCCGGGGTATCGGTCACGGTCGTGGGCTTGAGGCCGAGTACGCCTTCGTAAAACGCCCGCGCCCGCGCCATGTCTGTGACGGCGTAGCAGGCGAAGGCGATTTCAGTGACTTTGATCACGTTGTTTTTCCCTTCTGACGCTCAATTAAGCGCTGCGGGTCGCGCTTGGCGTGGTAAATGGCGAGCACGGAAATCAAATCGTCCCTCCAAATGAAGTAGATGGCGTTAGGGAAGCGCGCGAGCCGAGCCTTCCGAACCTCCCCGTGCACCGCCGGGTAACGGCCCGGGGTGCGCTGGATGACGCCAAGCACAGACTCCACGGCAGCGATAAATTCGCCACTGAGTCCGCGTCTTTGTTCTTCATACCAGTTGTGAGCATCGGCTGTTTCGGTCTTTGCGACCGTCTTGATTATCAACTCTCGGCTCGTCTCTGCCTGAGGATTTCCCGTTTGGCTTCCGCCCACGAAACGCCTTCGCGTGGATTCCGCTCGAACTCAGCGACGCGCTGGTTGAGTTCGGTTTTCTGGGCGTCCGAGAGCGACCAGTCCTTGTCACTCGCTCCGATGTCATCCCATAGGTCTTCGACCAGTTGGATGCGCTCCGGCAGGCTCAGGCCGGCGGTTTCTTTACGGATTTCGAGCGTTGTCATGACCGCAAGGTATCACTGGGCCACCGTCTTGACCACCTTCTGCGCCGCATCCGCCATCGAGTCACCGCTGATGATGGTAAGCCCGGATTCCGCCAGCGTCTTCTTGCCGGCGGCGACGTTGTTGCCTTCGAGGCGGACTACGAGCGGGAGCGTCAGGCCGGTTTCCTTCACCGCCGCGACGATGCCGGTGGCGATGACGTTGCAGTCCATGATGCCGCCGAAGATGTTCACGAAGATCGCCTTCACCGCCGGATCGCTGAGGATGATTTTGAAGGCGGCCGTGACCTGGTCCTTGCTCGCCCCGCCGCCCACATCGAGGAAGTTCGCCGGGCTGGCGCCGTAGTGCTGGATGATGTCCATCGTGGCCATCGCGAGGCCGGCACCGTTGACGAGGCACGCGATCGAGCCGTCCAGCTTGATGTAATTCAGGTTGAACTTGCTCGCTTCGATCTCCAACGGGGATTCCTCGGCGAGGTCGCGCATGGCCTGGATGTCCTTGTGCCGGTAAAGCGCGTTGTCATCGAGGCTGACCTTGGCGTCCACGGCCACGAGCTGGTCCTTGCCATCGGCACCTTCGACGATGCAGAGCGGGTTGATCTCCAGCATCGCGGCGTCGGCCTCCCACCAGGTCTTGTAAACGCCCGCGAGCAGCTTGCCGCACTGGTTGGCGAGGTCGCCCTTGAGCCCGAGCGCGGCGGCGACTTTGCGGCCCTGCCACGGCTGGAATCCCAAGGCGGGGTCAACCTGCTCCTTCACGATTTTCTCGGGCGACTTCTCGGCGACTTCTTCGATGTCCACGCCGCCTTCGGTGCTGGCCATGATGAGCGGACGGCTCGTGGCGCGGTCCAGCAACACGGCGAGGTAGAGTTCCTTCTTGATGTTTGGCGCCCCGGCGACGAGCAGGGTGCTGACGAGGCGTCCATCCGGACCGGTCTGCTTGGTGACCAGCACGTTGCCAAGCATGGCGGTGGCCAGGTCCTTCGCCTCGGCGGCGGTCTTGCACAGTTTCACCCCGCCCTTGAAGCCGCTCTTGAAGGTGCCCTTGCCCCGGCCGCCGGCGTGAATCTGCGACTTCACCACGAGCATTTTGTGCCCGGCGGCGACGAGTTTTTCAGCGGCGGCAAACGCCTCGTCCGGCGTCTTGCACACCTCGCCATCAGGAACGGCGACGCCATATTGTTTCAGGAGCTGCTTGCCTTGGTATTCGTGAATATTCATCGGAAAGTTTCGGGTTGGGAGTTTGGAGTATCGGGTTGATTAAGTCGTTCGGTTTTGGAACTTTTGACCGCGAATTTCGGTGGTTTGGAGATACTTCATGAATGCGCCGATTTTGCGGGCGACGGCGGCGGCTTGATCGTGGAGGCGCTGAAATTCAGATTGGGCCAGATAGGCTGCATCGACCGCAGTGTAGAGATGGTCCTGAACTTCGCCACAGGAACCTTTCGAGGTGCTCAGAAACTGGACGAATTCGCGGTTGCCACCGCGTTCGAAGCTTTCCGCGATGTTAGCCGTAATCGAAATGGCGGCGCGACGGATTTGGTCCCGCAACGGGTAATCCTTCGCGAAATCACCTTGCTTCGTTACTGCGTAAACGGCGCGTTTCAAATCCCGCCCCATTTGCCAGGCTTCAATGTCCTCAAATCGCGTGATGGTGCCCATTTGGTGCGAGGTCGGAGAACCCAAAACTCCAAACCCCAAACGCGAAACAATTATCTCTGTTCGATCGGCACAACCTTCAGCCCCACCGGGCCGGTGTACTGCGACTGCGGGCGGATGAGCCGGTTGTCGGCGAGCTGTTCCAGCACGTGCGCCGTCCAGCCGCTGGTGCGGGAGATGGCGAAGATGGGGGTGAAGAGGTCGGTCGGGATGCCGAGGGAGTAATAGACCGTGGCGCTGTAGAAATCCACGTTGGCGTGGAGGTTCTTCTTCGTGAGCATCAACTCGGCGATGCGCTCGGACATCTGGATCCACTTGGGTTCGCCCAACTGGCTGCTGAGGATCTGCGCCATGCGCTTGAGGTGCGGGGCGCGGGGATCGAGCACTTTGTAAACCCGGTGGCCGATGCCCATGATCTTCTTTTTCTGGGCGAGCGCGTCGGCGACCCAGCCGTCCACGTTCTCTAGGGAACCGATTTCATGGAGCATCTTGATGACGCCCTCGTTCGCCCCGCCGTGCAGCGGGCCCTTGAGGGTGCCGATGGCCGTGGTGATGGCCGAATACATGTCCGACAGCGTGGCGATGGTCACGCGGGCGCTGAAGGTCGAGGCGTTCATTCCGTGGTCCGCGTGGAGCACGTAGCAGATGTCCATCGTGGCTTCCATGTCCTTGGTGGGCAGGGTGCCATTGATCATCCAGAGGAAGTTGGCGGCCTCGCCGAGGTTATGATCCGGGGCGATGAGCGGCAGACCCTGCCGGTAGCGGTGGAAGTAGGCCGTCACGACCGGCACCTGCGAGATTAGCCGGAGCGCCTTGCGCCGTTGCGCGTGCTGCGAATCATCTTCGCTGGTGGTGTCGAAGCAGCCCAGCGCGGACACCGCCGTGCGGAGCGCGTTCATCGGCGGCGTGTCCTTGGGCAGCGTGCAGATGATGTCGATCACGCCCTGCGGGATGTCGCGGAACTGCGCCAGCGTGGCCTTTAACTCCGCCAGCTCCTTCGCATTGGGCAGGTGGTTGTGGTGCAACAGGTGGACAACTTCCTCGTACGTGACCTTGCCGGCCAGTTCGTTGATGTCGTAGCCGCAGTAAATCAACTGTCCGATGTCGCCTTTGACATCACTCAAACGCGTCTGCGCGGCGACGACGCCTTCGAGGCCTTTGCTGGGTGATGCGGTGGGAGTGCTCATGCTTCTGGGTTTCGGATGGTGTCGTTTAAAAAATCGTCCGGCGAATCTAAGTACCGGCCAAACTTGGGTCAACGGATTTCAACCTGCCGTCGGAATGAATCCGTTGAATGCGCCCCATGAGCCCGCCGCCTTGAAGCGCGGACGCCCACGTCCGCAGCCTGCCGTTCGCGTGCGAACGGGTTTGCTGCCTTGGTCCCGTGCCTCCAAATTTTACGTCCGAAATCACCGCCCTACGTGGGCCCAGGCTCACCTCCGCTTAGTTGCTGCCATGCGTCCGCCCCAGACCCCAGACGCCAGACCCCAGACCCTTTCGTTCCCCGCTTCGCTGCTGGCTTGCTTCCGCCCCTTGAGACCGTAACCATCTGCCCATCACATACATCTACCGCCCCATGCACACCTTCTTCCGCGCGTTGACTGGTCTGGTCGCCCTGATGTTCTTAACCGTGGCTGCGGCAGCCGCGACCCGCCCGCCGAATGTCATCGTCATTCTGATTGATGACATGGGGGCGACCGACTTGGGCTGCATGGGGAGCAAATTCTTCGAGACCCCGAACATTGACCGGCTGGCGGGGCAGGGGATGAAATTCACCCAGGCTTACGCTGCCTGCACCGTTTGTTCCCCCACCCGCGCGGCGATGATGACGGGCAAGTATCCCGCCCGCCTGCACCTCACGGACTGGATCACCGGCTCGGTGCGTCCCTTCGCCAAGCTCAAGGTGCCGGACTGGACCAAGTACCTGCCGCTGGAGGAGTTTACCATCGCCGAAGCCCTCAAGACCCGGGGTTACGCCACCGCACAGATCGGCAAGTGGCACCTCGGCGGCCCGGACTATTTCCCCACGAAGCAGGGCTTCGACCTCTCCCTCGGCGGCTGCGACAAGGGCCAGCCCCCGAGCTACTTCTCGCCCTACAAGATCCCCACGCTCCCCGACGGTCCCGACGGCGAATACCTCACCGACCGCGAAGCCGCCGAGGCCTGCAAGTTCATCGCCGCGCATCAGGACAAACCCTTCTACATCTACCTGGCCCACTACGCCGTGCACAACCCGATCCAGTCGAAGGCGGAAGTCGTCGCCAAGTACCAGAAGAAGGCCGCTGCCCAGCCGGAATACCCCCAGAAACACGCCGGCTACGCCGCCCTCGTCGAGAGCGTGGATGACAGCGTCGGGCGCGTGATGAAACAGCTCGACGACCTCAAGCTCACGGATAACACCCTCGTCATCTTCACCTCGGACAACGGCGGCCTTATCCTGGGCGGCAACACCGTCAACCTCGGCATCCGGGCCGGCAAAGGCTCGGCCTACGAAGGCGGCGTTCGCGTGCCGCTCGTCATCCGCTGGCCCGGCGTGGTGAAACCCGGCACGACAAACGAAACGCCCGTCCTCACGCTGGACTATTACCCCACGATCCTCGAAGCCGCCGCCCTGCCGCCCCAGCCCGGCCAGATCATCGATGGCGAGAGCCTCGTCCCGCTCCTGAAACAGACCGGCCCCCTCAAGCGCGACGCCATCTACTGGCACTACCCGCACTACCACCCCGGCGGCGCCACGCCCTACGCCGCGATCCGGCAGGGCGACTTGAAACTCATCCACTTCTACGAAGACAACCACTCCGAGGCCTACAACCTCCGCACCGACCCGCTCGAACAACAGAACCTCCTCGCCACCGATCCCAAGGCCGCCGAACCGCTCGCCACCAAACTCGTCGCCTGGCAGAAAGAAGTTGGCGCGCAGTTTGCCTCCCCCAATCCCGAGCACGACCCGGTCAAGGACCGCGCGCCTGCCGGTGCGAAGAAGAAAAAATGACGGGCGGCCCTAGCCCGAGCCCAGAGGGCGGAAGAAAATGGGCGCATCTTGACACTGCCCCCGGAGCACGGCTGTGTCCCGCTCGGCGCGGGATCAGCCGCAGCAACGTCGGAATGCCGTGCGGGTGCGTAACGCCGTAACGCTTCCGGCCAGGCGCAGCCGCTGCGGCTGGTCTCCGCGACACAGCCGCGCTCCGGAAGATTTCGTCCCTCAGGCGCAGTGTCGAGATGCGCCCGAAGAAAGCAGCCCAGCGATTCATCCCTGGGTAGCTGCGGGGAGTCAAACTCTGCAAAAACTAGCCCCGCCCTGGGCTTCAAGCTCGTTTCCACACAGTTTAGCTTGCCGATCTGCTACTCAGGTGTGCCTGGTTCGGCGTGCCGTGGCACCCAAACCAGCCGCATGAACACCTTGTCCAGGCCTGGCTGATATCCGTCGGCAATCGTCCGGAATGCCTCGAAACCGAACGGGCGAAAAACGGTGCGGTGTGCTGGCTGGTGTCGATCAAGACGCACCACGCATGGGTGAGCTGCCGTATCCGGTCGAGCCGGCACCGAAGCAGATTCGATCCCACCCTCTGCCCCTGCCAATGCGCCTGAACCATGCCCCATTCCAGGAAGCCCACGCCGAAGTCATCGACGCGGAACCCGCCGCACCCGCGAACCTGCCCAGCAACCTCAGCCACGAAGAACGGCTGAGCCATCCGCCGCAAGTAGGCCGCGAAGAGATCGCGCTCCGGCGCGGTGAAATACTTCGGTCGGTTGCTGTCGAAAATGTCCAGGCAGGCCGATTCGTCGTCCGGCCGGTACTCGCGAATGTCGCCCACGGCAGCCTTCCCAGCCGAACCCGAAAGGGAACCCGGCGTAGGCGGCAGCGATTTGTCAGGCGACGTTTCCACTCTCAAAATGATAATGCTCCTTTCTGGCGGACCTAAAGCCCTGAATGAACTCCGCGCTATGCTGGTCCTCGCGATTCGGGCTGAAGTGTCCGGCATCAACTGCCCAATCGTAGGTGCCAACATCGACTTGTCACCATCGAAGATTGGTTGGGTTCGGGCTCCAGCATTGGCTGGCGCTCGCGTGAGCGCGAAGACCTGGGGAGTGCCGCACGCCGCTGACCCTCGACGGCGACAACTCGCCTGCGGAAAGCGGCGAGAACTCGCCGCACTCCACCGGGCGCAACGTCTCGCAGCCAGCCCGGAGGGCGAAAGAACAGAGCCCAGCGATTCATCGCTGGGTTGGGGCCGGGAAGCGTGCCTGAGTCCCGGAGGGACGACAGAAAGAGCGTTTTCCGCCCCTAGGTCCTAGGCGGTTTCTTTCGTCCCTGCCGGGACTTTGGGGCCAGTGGCTCCGATCCCAGCGATGAATCGCTGGGCTATGGTCGGTCGTCCCTGGCGGGACTTCTGCCAACACCTTGAAGGACAGGCGAGCTTGCCCCGCAATTTGATCGAGAACGGAGAAAGCCACGATGAGGCGGAAGCGTTGATTGCACGCCCAGCAGCCCGGCCCGCCGGCTGCAAAACCTCCAAAAACCAGCCCACGACCTGGGCTTCCAACTCGTTCCCACTGCGTAACTTGCCAATGTGTTGCTCAGGAGGTCACTTGGTGTTCCCAGCTAAGGCGATCATGATAAGTCCTCCGCATCTTGTCGAGAAGCACGGTGTAACGAGAAAGGTGTTGCTGGTTTTGTTGAATTTGTCTCTGTGCGTCTTCGCGCAGCCAGGACTTCCATGGGCCTTGACCTTCGTTGGCAGTCCGCATCTCGATAAGACGCTGTTTGCCGATGCGGAAGTTCGCAAAATGCTCAAGGAGGTCCGTGAGCTGCTGATAATCGGCCGGGTGAAAGAAGATTGCGCCCGCGTTAGCTTCGGCGGTGGCGACTCGGAGTGCTAGCAGCCCGTCAAAAAACGCCCCGTTTCAGAATTTGACTTCCGTTTTCGCCGCCGCGCCACGGAGGCGCCCGCAAACTTTCCTGAAGCGCCCCGAA
>RFSE01000053.1 GCA_009924135.1 Pseudomonadota bacterium
GGTGGCCATCCCCCGCTACGAGGCATTGGTCGCCCAGCTCGGGCGTGAACTGGGCAAGCCCGTCGCCACCGGCGAGTTCGGCGCGGACATGCAGGTGGCCTTGGTGAACGACGGGCCGGTGACCATTTTGGTGGACACCAAGGCAAGGGAGTAATCCGCTGCTTCAGACCCAGCCCGATTCCTCGGCTGCGAGGCGAGGAAAACAGGAATCCCCTGTCACCATAGCCGGCGCTACACCTTGGCCTACGACACTAGCAATATCACCAGATCGGTGTGCTCTGGTAACTGGATGACCCGCCCAATCCCCGGCAAAAACCCGCGCCCCTCTTCACCGGTCGACCGAAAGGAAACTGGCCTGTTTTGCCAACTGTCCAAATGTCCCGTTCTGAAAACTACGCGACCGGGGCCCACCGCGCACTCGACTTCCGCGCGGCACGCCGCCACTCTCCCGCGCCGTGAAACAGACGATTGTTACTTTGGATTTGGAAGGCGTGCTCGTGCCGGAGATCTGGATCGCCGTCGCCGAGAAGACCGGCATTCCCGCGCTCCGTCGTACGACGCGTGACGAGCCGGATTACGACAAGCTGATGGCCTACCGCATCGCCATCCTCGACCAGCACGGCATTAAACTCTCGGACATCCAGGCCGTCATCGGCACGTTGGCCCCGCTGCCGGGCGGGAAGGAATTCCTCGACGAGCTGCGCGCGCTCACGCAGGTCATCATCCTGAGCGACACCTTCGCTCAGTTCGCGCAGCCGCTGATGCGGCAGCTCGGCTGGCCCACGCTGTTCTGCCACCAGCTGTTGGTGCAGGACGACCGGATCACCGGGTACCGGTTGCGCATGGCGGATCAGAAACGGCAGTCCGTCCGCGCGCTGCAACTGCTCAATTACCGCGTCCTCTCCGCCGGCGACTCCTACAACGACACCTCGATGCTGCTCCAGGCGGACAAGGGTTTCCTGCTACACGCGCCGGAGAACGTAAAACGCGAATTCCCCCAGTTCCCCGCATTGGGAACGCACGCGGACCTGATGGCGCGCCTCAAAGCGGAGCTGTGAGCGGGGCGGCGGGAGGCCCGAATACGAGATCAGAAAAATGGGGTCAGAAAGATTTTCTCCTCATTTTCCCAACCAAAATCTTTCTGATCTTCTTCGATAGATGGGGAGTCACCACGGTCCCAAAGCCGTGCAGCGGGGCAATGAGCCAGCGAGGAGAAGCCCAAAGATGAGGGACGGACAAAGAAGAAAGAGGCAAATTCCGATCTTTGTCCGTCTCTCATCTTTGGGATAGTGGTCCCGGGCTTGCCTTTGCTGCTCCCCGCGCTTGCGTCCGTGCACGGTGGGCGGGATGCTTGAGACATGTTCCGGCTCGGGCCATTAGAGCTTCAGTCCAATTTGTTCCTCTCGCCGCTGGCGGGCTACACGAACCTGCCGTTCCGGCTCGTGATCCGCGAGGTCGGCGGCGTGGACCTGTGCACCACGGACCTCGTCAACGCCCGTTCGCTCCTCGAAGAAAACCGCAAGGCCCTCAAGCTCATCGAGACCAACGAACGCGACCGGCCGCTGGCCGTGCAGCTCTTCGGGTCGGTCCCGGAGGAGATGCACGATGCGGCGGTGGACCTGGAGCGGCGCGGCATCGCCAGCGTGGACATCAACATGGGCTGCCCGGTGCGCAAGGTCTGCCGCGTGGGCGGCGGCTCCGCCATGATGACCGAGCATGCGAAGACCGCCGCGCTCGTGAAGGGCATGGTGGAGGCGGTCAAAATCCCGGTGACGGCCAAGATGCGGCTGGGCTGGGACGATGACAACATCACCGCGCCGGACTTGGCGCGGGCGTTGGAAGATGCCGGCGTGGCAGCGATCTTCGTGCACGGTCGCACGCGCGAGCAGGGTTTTAGCGGGACGGTGAATCTCGCTGGCATCCGCAAGGTGGTCGCGGCAGTGAAACACATTCCGATCATCGGCAACGGGGATGTGACCACGCCGGAAGCGGCGAAGATGATGTTCGACGAAACGGGCTGCGCGGGCGTGAGCGTGGGGCGCGGGGCGTTTTACAATCCGTGGATTTTTCAGCAGACGCGGCATCTGCTCGCGACGGGTGAGCTGCAGCCCGAGCCGCGTTTCGAGGAACGCATCCGCGTGATGTGCCGGCACCTGGACCTGATGGTCGAGGTGTTCACCGAGGAGCATGGCTGCCGGATGTTCCGCAAGGTCGCGCCGTGGTATTCCAAGCGGTTCGGCCCGGTGAACGAGTTCAACAAGAAGGTCGTGGCCATCAGCAGCCGCGCCGAATTCCACGACGTGCTGGAGCGCTACTTGCGCTGGCGGCAGCAGTTTTGCGACGGGGACGGGCATCTGCTCCCGCGCTACGCCCCGCCGCCGATGGTGGCGAGCTTCATGCAGGACCCGGCGTCGGCCCAGCGGTCAAGCATCCCCGTGCCGCGCGGTCCGGTGGAAGTGTGGTGAGGCTTGCGCGCATTCCGGTTGCTTGCAGCGCGAAGGCCGGTCAGAACCCAACGCGTGCGTTGGCCTCGGGTGGCACCCGCGTCTCGCGGGTAGTTTTCGGCGTCCCGCCGAAAACTCCGGACGTACGTGCGTCCCATGGTAGCCGTTTGCACCAGGTTTCCGCACGCCAGCGGTTCGGGCGGGACGCCCGAACCGACCCGCGAGACGCGGATGCCACCCCAAAGCCCGGCGCGCCCGCCAGGGTTGGGTTATCGGACGTCGCGGGGCTTCGCCATGCCGGGAAAGTGCTCCATCCGGCAGTTGTAAGAAACTGGGATGCGCGCGTGAGGGTCGTGCTGACGCTTGAGTTTTGTTTTTGCCCGCCTAGAATCGCGCCATGAAGAACGAAGTGGTGCCCGTGCAGATTCGCGGCATTCTCCCCGCGAACAGCGGTTGTGCCATCTTCGTGGGCAACGACGAGAAGGTCTTCGTCATCCAGGTGGAACACAACCTCGGGCAGGTGATCGGAATGTTTCTGCGCGACCAGACGAAGGAACGGCCGCTCACGCATGACCTGATCGTCAACGTTTTCAAAGGTTTCGGCATCACCGTCGAACGCGTGGTCATCACGGAACTGCGCAACTCGACCTACTTCGCGCGCCTCATCCTCCGGCAGGAAAACGAGCTGGGGAAGAAGTTTGTGGAGCTGGACGCGCGCCCGAGCGACTGCCTCGCGCTGGCCGCCGCGCACAAGCGCCCGGTCTTCGTGGCCAAGGCGCTCTTCGAAAGCGTCGAGGACATGACGGAGTATTTGGACAAGTTGAATGAGGCCGGCGGGGAGCCGGAGGCGTGAGGGGGAAAGTGTTCAGTAAGCAGTGTTCAGTTTTCAGATTTTGCACCTGACGCCAACGCCGCTTCCACTGACCACTGAATACTGCACACTGATTACTTTCCCCCTCGATGCCTCCTTCCGCTCAACCTGCCGCTCCGACCGCTCCGGTCGCGCTCATCTGCGGGGACGAGGATTTCGCGGTGAAGCAGCGGGCGCGGCAGCTCTACGACAAGTGGTGCGGCGAGGTCGGCGGGATGGATCACGAGACGATCGACGCCGCCGTGGGCAATGCCGGCGAGGCGCAGAAGGCGCTGGGCAAGCTGCGCGAGGGGCTCCAGACCCTGCCGTTCTTCGGCGGTGGCAAAGTGGTCTGGTTCAAGGATTGCAGCTTTCTTGGGGACGACCGCACCTCCGGGTCGAGCGCCGTGACGGAGGCGCTCGCGGCATTGGCGGTGGAGTTGAAGGCGTTCCGCTGGGATGGCGTGCGGCTGCTGGTCAGCGCCGGCAAGGTGGACAAGCGGAAGACGTTTTACAAAACCCTTGAAAAGCTGGGCACGGTCGAGCACTTCGCCGCGCTCTCGCTCGATGACCGCAATTGGGCGGACACCGCCGAGGAACTGGCCTACAAGAAGCTCAAGGCGTTGAAGAAGGAGATTTCCTCCGAAGCCCTCGCCAAGCTGGTCGCCAACGTCGGCCCGAACGCGGCGCAGCTCAACAGCGAGGTCGAAAAACTCGCCGCCTACGTAGGCACCAACCCGGACATCGAACTGGCGGACGTGGATGCCATCGTCACCCGGAACAAACAGGCGCGGGCCTTCGCGCTGGCGGATGCCCTCGGCGACCGTGACCTGCCCAAGCTGTTGCGCACGCTGGACGAGGAGCTGTGGGAAATCCGCCTCAAGGTGGAGCGGAAGTCCGAGATCGGCCTGCTCTACGGCCTGATCTCGAAGGTGCGCGTGATGATTTTCCTGCAGGAAATGGTCAAGTCCGGCTGGCTGAAGGCCGATGGAGATTACAACCGGTTCAAGAGCCAGCTCGAACGCGTGCCGGCCGACGCGTTGCCGCAGGACAAGCGGATCAACCCGCTGGCGATGAACCCGTACGTGCTTTTTCGGGCGCTGCCGCAGTCGAAGCGGTACACGTCCGCCGAGCTGATCCGCGCGATGGACCTGCTGCTCCAGTGCAACATGAAGCTGGTGAGCAGCGGCCTGGATGAATCGCTCGTGCTCCAGCAAACGCTCACGCAAATCGTGCGGAAAGATGAGGCGGCGAGATGAGGGGCACGGGAAATAGGGAATGGGAAATGGGGAATAGGGCAGGGCAATACGGCGTGGCCGCCCTTGCCACGGGGCTAGTGCGGGTGTTCATTAGGGCAGACGGTGTTGGCGACGCGGAACGCGGCATGAGTGTTGAAGCGACAAGCAAGTCGGACAGGATGTGGGGTTGCGTCGTCGGCCTCGTCGCTTCGTTGCCGGTGCTGTTCCCGTTTAGGGTTGGGCCTGCCATGCTGTTTTTGATGCCAAGTGCACTCTCAATGGACAACAAGCCTTCGCACGCCTTGTACGGCTCCACTTCCAGACCGTTGTTCCTTTTTGCACAGATGACCGGTACCGAAGGCGCTCTCAGAATTTATCTGAGGGCGTGGCGTCGGATGATCGGCGCTGATCCAGCCGTCCGCAGATGACGGTAACACAACCATTTTTCGATGCCCTCCCCGTCTCCCAATCTCTTAGCCACCCGCGTCGGCGATGCCGTGTGCGTGAAAATTTCCGGTCGTGCGAACTTTGCCGTCAGCGTGGATTTCAAACGGCTGATCCTGGAGTCGCGTGACAAGGGGGCGCGGCGCTTCCTCGTGGAGTTGTCGGCCTGCGTGCTGATGGACAGCACCTTCCTGGGCGTACTCGCCGGCCTGGGCACGCAGCTTTCGGCCGAAAACCTCCCGCCTGAGCAGCGGCCCATCGAGTTACTCAACCCGACCCCCAAGGTCGCCGACCTGATCGATAACCTCGGCGTGCTGCACCTCTTCCGGGTGGTGCAGGGGCGCGATTTGGAGAACCTCTGCTACACGGCGGTGGAATCCGCCAACGCCTCGAAGCTGGAAATGTCGAAAAACTGCCTCGCCGCCCATCAGGTGCTGATGGACCTGAACCCGGAGAATGTGGCGAAGTTCAAGGACGTGGCAAAGTTCTTCGCGGAAGACATCGCCAAGCAGGAAGCCCCCGTCAGTTGAGGCGGGGCGAGGAGTCTCTTTCGCTGTAGCGGCGGTCTGCGACTGCCGAGTTGCGCATGCGGGTTCACAGCCCGCTGCGGTGCGTGGATCCGAATCTCTGGATTGATCCTGTAAATCCTGTTTACCCTGTCAAAACCCATCGGCGATGGTTCCGGGCGAGTTTGGACATGATGAACAGGATTTACATGATGGGGTGGGGCCAGATCGGGTGAATCCGGTGACTATCCAGTGCCATCAATGGGATTTTTGAGTCCGGTAAAAAGAAAAAGCGCAACTGGACCGAGGTCAAGCTGCGCTTTTCTTTCACACCGCAAGCGGCGGAAATAAAAACCGGGGCTAGCAACCTGAGGAAGGTCGTCTAGCCCCGGGGAGTTTTCAGAAATGGCACACAGTAGGCTCATGGGGAACTCGATCGAGGCTGTGCCCACCCCGACCAAAAACAAATTACTGACAAAGAACCTCAGCGACTGGCTGAGAACCGTTACTGCCTACGGGTGATAAGAAACCACGACTCCACCCTCCTGTCAACGGCTGTTGCAATTTAGTTTTCGAACTACTTTTCAGCATTAGTGGACCATGTGAAAGGTTTACCGATGGAAGCCACCAGCATTCGGACTTGGCGGGTAGTGGCCGGCGGTAGCGGTGGTCTTCTCCCGCCGTGCTTGGTGCTGCCGAGGCCGACATCGACGCTCACAAAGAGTGGCCTCAGACAGGACGGCTCCTAGTCCCCGAACAGTTTCTTAAAATCGTTCCGCGCCGAGGCTTCGCGCGAGCCGTCGCTGCTGGGCGGCGTGAACTTGCGCTTCACGAACTCGAAGTACTCGCAGAAATTCCCCGCGTGCTTGTCCATCTCCGGGTCCGCGCGACGGTCGCGGCACTGGTGCGCCGCGCTGCGGTCGTAGCTCACGCAGTTCACGCAGGCCCGCAGATCCGCGCGGCACTTCGCGCACGTCTCGCCCCGGCCCGGGTTCACCGGGAAGTTCCATTCCGTTCCACACTTCCAGCAATGTCGTGTCACGGGTGGGAGGGTAGGTGCAAAGTTTAATGTTCAAAGTTTAAAGTTCAAAATTGAGGCCCCGGCCCCTCGCGCCCGTTGGGTGCGGCTCGACACAGACCCCGAGGGGCGAAGTCTTCCGGAGCGCGGCTGTGTCGCGGAGACCAGCCGCAGCGGCTGCGCTGGGCAGGAGGTGTTGCTACGTAACGCCACGGCTCAACATTCCAACGTTGCTGCGGCTGATCCCGCGCCGAGCGGGACACAGCCGCGCTCCGGGGGCAGTGCCAAGCTGCGCCCGCGCCCGACCGCCGCCGACTTTGAACCTTGAACCTTCCACCTCGAACCTTGAACCTCCCCTCCATGTCCGCGTACGCGCAGTTGCTTGATGCCGCCATCCAGGACTTGGAAGCCCGCAAGGCCGGGGGACAACGGTTCGTGGTCGTCGCGCCGGACACCCTTGGCGCACTCGCTGCCCCGGTCCCCCGGGTGCGACCGGTTGAAGCCCCGGCCACCGTGGCCCGCTCCCGGCCCGCTCCGGCCGCGCCGGTCTCCGTACCAGCCGCAGCCCCGGCACCGGCCCGCGCGCCTCTGTTTCCGTCGGTCCGGCCGGTGGCACCCGCCGTCGTGGTGACCCCGGCCGCTCAACCGCCGGCTGGCCCGGCCGTGGACCAGTCGGCCGCCTTCGCCGAGTTGCGCACGCGCGTCCTGGCATGCCTGAAGTGCCCGCACCTCGTCACGTCGCGGCAAAGCGTGGTCTTCGGCGTGGGCGATCCTCACGCCCAACTCATGTTCGTGGGCGAAGCGCCCGGCGCGGACGAAGACCGGCAGGGCGAGCCGTTCGTCGGGGCGGCCGGCCAGCTTCTGACGAAGATCATCACCGCGATGGGCCAGACGCGGCAGTCCGTTTACATTGCCAACGTGCTCAAATGCCGGCCCGACAAACCACCAGGTGAGTTTGGCAACCGCAAGCCCACCCCCGACGAAATGGCGACCTGCCTGCCGTACCTGCTGGAGCAGATCCAGCTCATCCAGCCGCAGATCATCGTCGCGCTGGGCGGCATAGCGGTCGAAGGCCTCTTCGGCATCCCCGATGCGCAGATCACGCGGCGGCGTGGCAACTGGATGGATTTTCGCGGCACGCCGGTGATGCCGACGTTTCACCCCAGTTTCGTGCTGCGCAGAGAAGCGGAGCTGGCTGATAAGGGCCGTGCCATCAAACGCCAGGTCTGGGAGGACATGCTGCAAGTCATGGAACGCCTTGCGTTGCCCATCAGCGAAAAGCAGCGCGGGTTCTTCAAGTAGGGGGGGCGAGGAGAGCTGTTAGCCGTCAGCCATCAGCCTTTAGCTTTCGGCGTCCTTGGGCGCGCGTGGGTGCTCAGGTCCCTTCATTGGCCGTTGAAAGCTAAAAGCTAAACGCTAAGAGCTAACCGCTAAAAGCTGCCCCTTTTTCGTCTTCTGTGCATGCTTGGGCCAGAACCGCTGCATGAAGAAACCCGTCAAACTGGGCCTGTGGCTGCGCGGCTTTGCGTTGCTGGCCGTGGTGGGCCTGTGGCTGGAGAATGAGCGGGCCAAGGCACGGCTCGCGGCGTACAAGGCGCAGTTGATTACCAAAGGCGAGAAGCTCGCCATCGCCGATCATGTGCCGAAGCTGCCGCCTGCACTCTCGAACGCCGCGCCGGACTTCATCGCCGCGGCGAACCGGCTCACCGAACTGAAGCCCGAGTTCCAGCCTCAGTGGATGCGTATCGTCGCGCCCGGCAGGGCCCGCGTGACGTGGCAACAATCCGAGCTGCCAACCGACAAGGACCCGGACCTCTGGCCTATCGTGACCGCCCATGTGGAAGAGAACCGCGACCGGCTCGCGGAGATGGCGACGGCGTTGGAGCGGCCGGAGATGGTGTTCGATCTGGAGTATTCGAAAGGCACCCAGTTGATGCTACCTCATTTATCGAAGGCACGAAAGGCTGCTGTCTCCTTGGCGAACGCTGCCTCAGTTGACTTGCATGCGGGTCAGGTCAACAGCGGATTGATGAACCTGCTGACCGGTGTGCGGCTTGTGCGAATGCAAGAGGAGCCGATCGCGATCTCGCAATTGGTGCGGAATGCGTGCGGTTACATCGCATCAAAAGCTACTTGGGAGTTCTTACAGCGTCCTGATTGGACTGACCGGCAACTGGAGCAGCTACAGCACGCTTGGCAGGACTGGGATTTGACGCGCGGCTGGTTCGGCTCGGCCAACATGGAGCGTGCGGTGGGTTCCTATGAATTTGCGCGTTGCCGCGAGGAGCCGGGGAAACTCGCTGAATTTGAACCGTACGGGCCGCGTAGCCACATGCTCGGCGGTGGTACTTCTAAGTTTCTGGACACAATTTGGCATGACCCGGAACAGGCAGTACGTCGTGCAAAGTTGGCGTTAATCGTGCCGGCCTGGCCGGGCTGGTTCTCCTACGCTGACGAACGTTGGTCGGTCCAGCAGCATCAAGTCTGGGTCGATGGGGCACGACAAGCGCCAGTCATGGGCAACTTCTCCGAGGTTTGGGCAAGGATGACCATAGCATCCAAGCCATTGGAATCCCCACCCTTGTCCATGTTGCTGTCGCGAATGACCTTGCCGTTCACGAGGAACGTTCCGTTGAAATTTGCCACCTTCGAAACCGTCCGCCGCCTCACCTTCACCGCCATTACGTTGCACCGGCATCGTTTGAAACACGGGAAGTTTCCCGAGTCACTTGGCGCGCTGGTGCCGGAGTTTCTGGCCGAGGTGCCGCGCGATTTCATGGACGGTCAGCCGTTACGGTACAAGCTTCAGCCGGACGGACAATTTCTGCTCTGGTCCGTCGGCGAGGATTTCAAGGACGCCGGGGGTGATCCCACTTCGGCCACTTCGTTGGGTGCCGAAGAAGAAGGCAACTGGCTCAAGGGCCGCGACTGGGTCTGGCCGCAGGCTGCCACGGCGGAGGAAGTGGAGAAATACCATCAATCGCTCCGCACGAAGAAGTGATATGGAAGACCACGAACCAAAGCCGATGAAGAAACCCGTCAAACTGGGTCTGTGGTTGCTCGGCTTTGCATTGCTGGCCGTGCTGGGCTTGTGGCTTGAGCATGAGCGGGCCAAGGCGCGGCTTGCGGCGTACAAGGCGCAGTTGGTGGCCAAGGGCGAGAAGCTCGCCATAGCTGATCACGTGCCGAAGCTGCCGCCTGCGCTCTCGAACGCCGCGCCGGACTTCATCGCTGCGGCGAATGCGCTCACGGAGTTGAAGCCCGAGCTTTATGTGCGGCGGATGCACCTCGTCACGCCCGGCCGGGCTCGTGTGACTTGGCAGCAGCCCGAGCTGCCGACTGACAAGGATGCGGACCTCTGGCCCATCGTGACTGCCCATGTAGAGGAAAACCGTGACCGGCTCGCAGAGATGACCGCAGCGTTGGCGCGGCCGGAGATGGTGGTCAATTTGGATTACTCAAAAGGCTTTACCCTGTTGTTGCCGCATGTGCAGAAGGTGAGGCAGTCGGCGAACTTGCTGGGGATGGCGGTCATCGTTGATCTGCACGCCGGGCAGACCAACCGGGCGTTCACAAACCTGCTCGCCTCTGTCCGGCTCCTCCAGCGGAACGGGGAGCCGGTCATGATTTCGCAGCTCGTTCGGTTTGTCTGTGGCAGCCTGGCGCAACAGGCAACCTGGGAGGGGCTCCAGCACACCGGCTGGACGGACGCCCAGCTCCGTGAGCTTCAGCAGACGTGGCAGGCCACTGATCTGGCGGCTGGCTGGCTGGGTGCGATGGGCATGGAGCGCGCGATGGGCAGCTACGGCTTCCAACAAAGCCGGGGCAACCCGTCAATGATGGCAAATCTGGGCATCGTGCCAGGTCCCTCCGGGAGCAGTTTTTTCGAGGAACTGGTTCAAGACCCGGCCAAGGCGGCTTCGCGGGCCGGCGGCTTCGGGTTCTATCTCGGCTGGGCGCTGTGGCTTTCCTACCCGGACGAGCAATGGATGCTCGAACAGCACCAAGTCTGGCGCGAAGGGTTTATCCGCATGACCGCCCGGCAGTCAGTCACCGATGCCGAAGGCTGGATGAAAGCGCAGCGCGCGAAGCTGGTGCAACCACCACGAATGCAGTGCTTTCTCTCATCGCAAATCACTCCTGCGCTGGAAAGCATGCACAAGAAGCTGGCCAACGCGGAAATCGTCCGCCGCCTCACTTACACCGCCATCGCATTGCACCGGCATCGATTGAAGCACGGTAAGTTTACCGAGTCACTCGGCGCGCTGGTGCCGGAGTATCTGGCCGAGGTGCCGCGCGATTTCATGGATGGCCAGCCACTGCGTTACCAGCTTCAGCCCGATGGGCAATTCCGGCTCTGGTCCGTGGGGGACGATTTTAAGGACGATGGGGGTGATCCCACTCCGGTGGGGGTGGCCAGTTCTTCCAACGATCCGTATTCGTGGCTCAAGGGTCGCGACTGGGTCTGGCCGCAGGCCGCCAGCGAGGCGGAGGTCGCCGCGTATCACGCCGAGCTGGCCGCCAAGCGCACGTCCTCACCGCCCAAGATCACCCCGTGAGCGCAAACCAAATTGAAGGGGATGTGGCAGTGGAATTGGGAAGATATGATGCCAGTGACTGGAACGCTCTGGTCGAATCTCCTGTTTAAGCAACGTACGTTTTCTCCCTCCCCTTGAACCGAAGTGGGTCAGAAAGATGGAGAAGGACCCGAGTTGAAATTTTTCTGGCCCCATTTTTCTGACCAATGCGGTTGGTATGATTTTTGCGGTTGGGAGATGCGCGCTTTGGCGCGCGGACGCACTCCCCAACTTCCATTTCTCCACCCCAAATTCCCATGCCAAATCCGGCTCGAATCCACCCTGTAAATTTACCTGACAACCTTCTCGTTCCACGACGTGAGGTTACTATTTCTGAAACCTGAAACCTTCACCCTGAAACCTCCCTCCTACAAATGCTCCCCCGCGAGCAGGTCCGTTTCCTTGAAGGCGATGGGGAACGGAGCGAGCGGCATCGGGCGGTCGTGGTCGAGGAAGGATTCGCAGATGCGGAAGAAATCGTCGCGGGCGTTGACGCGGCGGATTTGGTGGAGGAACTCGCCCTCGGCATCCACGCCCAGACCGACGAAGTTCAGGTACTTCTTCATCTTCTGCACCTGCGCGGACTCGCGCACGCCGGGCGTGCAGACGGCATCGTACAGGGCGCGGATGTAGCCCAGCACGTCGCGTCCGTAGGGGACGAAACGCGGTTCGCCGGCCAGGTGCTGGCGGATCTGGGTGAAGAGCCACGGGTTGCGGATCGCGCCGCGCCCGATCATCAGCCCGCGCGCGCCGGTGAGGCGGAGCACCTCGGCAGCCTTGGCGGCGGAATAGACGTTGCCGTTCGCCATCACGGGACAAGGCAGCGCCGCGACGGCCTGCGCGATGTATTCGTAATGCACCTCGCTGCGATACATCTCCAGCACGGTGCGCGCGTGGACGGTGAGGAGGTCCAGCGAGTGCTTCGCGAAGATGGGCAGCAGTTCGGCGAACACGCGCGGATCGTCGAACCCGATGCGCGTCTTCACGGTGAAGGGGATGGCGATGGCCTCGCGCAACGCACCGAGAATCGCGTCCACCCGCTGCGGCTCGCGCAACAGGCCGCCGCCGGCACACTTGCGATACACGACCGGGGCGGGACAGCCGAGGTTCAGGTCGATGGCCACCACCGGCAGGTGTTGGAGAAATTTCGCGGTGCGGATGAGCGCCGGAATTTCGTTGCCGATCATCTGCGCGACGATGGGCCGGCCCGTGGTGTTTTCCTTGATGGCCTGGACGATCCATTTCTCCGGCGTGGAGACGGCGTGGACGCGGAGGTACTCGGTCCAATAAAGGTCCGGCCCGCCATAACGCGACATCAACGTCATGAACGCGCGGTCCGTCACGTCCTGCATGGGGGCCAGCGCGAGGACGGGGGCGGAGGAGCGCAGCAGGTCAGCCAGTTGGTTTTCAGTCGCCATGGGTTAACCTGCTGAACGGGTTGCCAGCTCACGCAGGAACTGCATCTGCGCCTGGCTTTCGATGGCGGCTGGTTGACTGGCGCGTACCAGTCCGACCGCGTCCGCAAAACTGCACCCGCTCAAAATCAAATACGCTGCGAGCATCGTCCCGGTGCGCCCGATCCCGGCCTCGCAATGGACGGCCACCGGCAGGTCTTCGTCTCTGCACGCGTCAATAAACCGCGCGCATTCCTCCGCCTGCTGGAGGGTTGGCGGGGCATTGTTATCGATCGGAAAACAAGCAAACCGGAAGCCAGCCGCAGCGTAAACCGCAGCGTCTGCGGGCAGGTTCAACATTGACACGACCGCCCGGATGCCGGCGCGATGCAAGTCTGGCAGATCGTCCCGGAACGCAGCCAGTGGCGCGCCGGTTTGGTAACGCCTTGCACCCGTGATCAGGGGCATCGGCATGCCGGCCAGTTCATCGTCAATGACCCACCACAGATCAGGATAGCAGTCCGTCATTGAAATTGCGGGTGCGCCTGGAGGCGGGCCCAAGTTTCCTCGCTCAACGGGGCCTGACGGTATTTCGCTTCGTGCAACGGCTCGGCGCTGGTGGAACGGCGCGCGCGGGCGAGCCACTTATGGTCGAGCGGTTCGTCCAAGAGCGCGAGGGTGTTGGCGGCGAGGGTGGTTTCCTCCTTTTCGCCGGTGGCGTGGCCCACGCCGACGAAGAAGCCGGCGAGCAGCCAGGTCACGCGCAGCAATGTGGCGCGCGAGTACGTGGGCATGGCGCAGGGGCGGGCGGGGTCGAGGCGTTGAAAGAGGCTGGTGAAGAGCGGGAGCGTCCACATCTCCGGGTTCTTCGCGGGGGAGAAGGCATCGAAGAGGATGGCGTGCGGCGCTCCGCAGGCGGGTGACGTTTGCCGCAGCCAGGTGGGAAAATCGCCGACGTGGGTTTCCCAAGAGATGCGTTGGGGGCCGTGGGTCTGCCCGGCCTTGCCCTCGGCCAGCAGTGTGGCGACGAGCGGTTCGCATCCGCCGAAGTAGCCGAGTTCCGACGCGTGTTGCAGCGCGAACCGCAGGGGTTCCAGCGTGTGGTCGAAGCTCACCAGCCGGAGGTGGCCAGCCACGTCCCGCGTGGCGTGGAGCACGGTCAGGGCGTTGGCCGCCGCGCCGAGGCCGACGTCCCAGATGACGAATTCGCCGGTGTGCGCGGCCAGGCGTTCGCGCAGCCGGAGCTGGCGGACGTAGAGCGCCTCGGCCTCCGCCGCCGGACCGATGACGGGATGGAACGTCTCCGCCTCCGCGTGGGAGCGGACGCTGCGGACGCCATTGGCGAGGGTGACAAGACTATAGCCGGGAGCCGACACGGGGCGGGACAGTAGCAACGCGGAAGCGCGGGTGGAACGGGGAAGTTCGTCTTTTGCTGGGGGGCTTGCAGCTCGTGTTGCGAAGCCCGTGGCGGCAGGCATCCTGCCTGCCGTAGAGGGCGGGCATCTTGCCGCCCGGAATGGACGCGAGGGTTTACGGGATGGTGAGGCCGGAAGTTATCCGATGGCAGGGACGGCTTGTTCCGCCGGGCTGGAAGCCACGGCTCTACGGCGGGCAGGATGCCTGCCGTCACCGCGAAGCCTAGGCGCGTGAAGTTCGTGCGGGATGCGTGATGTTCGCGCGCGTGGGGTGCGGTGGTCCGGAAATCATTTGAAAAACAGCGCGCCCAGCGGTTGGCAAGGCCGATGCTAGGACTAAATCGCTCGTCGCCCGCGAGCCGCCGGGGCAGATCCGGACCGTTTTGCCCGACCAAACCAACGGCAGTCCGGGGCGACGTTGCCGGGCGGTTGGCTGGCGTGACGGGCTTCACTCGCGCCAGCCTGAGGAACAGCCGCCCGCAACGTCGCCCGTTTTTTTGAAGACGGGAACGGTCCGGTCCCGTCAATGCTTAGTCTCAAATGGCGCGCGCGTTCCCAGAATCTCAATCCGTCGGGCCGACGACTATCGAAGTTGTCTGGCAGCGGCGGAAGCGTGCCAGCACCGTGCCCGTCCGCCAGTTGGTGGTCCCGCCGCCCCTGCCGGAAAGCAAGCAAACCACCAACAAGGAACTGGCGTGGCGACCTCGCCATGACTCGCCGCACCAGGAGTGATACCAACTGCGGAATAGTTTGGTAAGAGGCGGCGAGTTGTAACTTGCGCGGTCGTTCGCCCTCCCCATGAACCGAAGCTAGTCAGAAAGGAGGGGAAGGAACTGAGTTGCAATTTTTCTGACCCCATTTTTCTGACAAACGCAGCTCTTAAACAGCCTGAAGTTGAGCGGCGGCGAAAGTCGTCAGCACACCATGGTGTAGGGGGCAAAGCGCGAACTTGCTGTCGGTGGGGCGCGGTGTCCTCACCGCGCCGCCGAGGTCTGGTGGCGTCCGGTGCTCAGCGGCGCGCTGGGGACAGACGCGCCCTACCAGTCCGGGTTCATGGGGAGAAATCGTTCATTGCTTCACAGCGGAAATTCCACCAGAGCATTCCAGTAACTGGTATCAGATTTCCCGTTCGCCTTTGGCGGTGAGGTACAAAATAAAACCCCTTCCGACCGGGGTTGGCCGGCGGGAAGGGGTTGGTGATTGCGAGAGGCGGTTTACTTGGCGAACGCCGCGCTGTTCTTGCGACCGGCGCTTTCGATGAAGGCGATCAGGTCCAGCACGTCATCCTTGCTGAGGGCGTCCACCAAGCCCTGGGGCATGGGTGAAATCTTCGAGAAGCTGCGCTTCGCCACGTCGGCCTTCTTGACGGTGATCTTGGTCTCGGGCTGGAGCTGGTTCGGGACGAGCACGAGCTGTTCGGGGGTCTCGTCCACGAGCCGACCGGTGAAGTCATCGCCGTTCTTGAGCACCACGGTGGTGTTCTGGAACTGCTCGGAGACGACCTTGCTGGGTTCGATGATGCTCTCCAGCACGTCGCGACGGCCGAAGCGCGAACTGACGGCTGTGAGATCAGGACCGACCCCGCCGCCTTCGTTGCCAAAGCGGTGGCACACGATGCACTGGCCGTCCACGAAGGCCTGCCGGCCCTTCTCGAAGTTACGACGCTTGCTGGCCTTCTCGAGTTCCGGTTCCAGTTCCGCCATCGTCCACGCCTTCACGAAGGCGCGCGTCTGGGGCTTCGGGAAATCGCTGACCGTCTTGCGGCCAGCCGCGGCGCCGGTCGAGATGCTGGCCAGCAGCGGTCCGAGTTCGCCCTTCTCGGCGTCGGAGAGGTTGGCGGTCGCTTCCTTGAGGAAGTTTTTGTAGAAGTTGTTGAAGCTGGAGCCATCACCGTAAGGCCGGCCGGCTTCTTCAAACCACTTCACGGTATCGCCTTGGTGCTTATAGCCGGAGCGATCCTTGGTCCAGTAGGCGAAGTACTCGCGGCGCTGGTCCAAGGTCCAGTGCTTCGCGGTGCGCAGATGGAACATATAATGGATCATGTCCTCCTGCGTGGGCGCGGCGGCCATGAGCGTGAGCGTCTTGTCCACCACGTCCGGCGCGCCGAGGGCGATGAGCACCTGCGAAATCTCGCGGTTCACGAGCTGGCTCTTGTTCGGATAGCTGGGGCTGAGCTTCTCGGTGGCGAGCTTCACCACGTCGGCGGAGGGCAGGCCGTTGCGGGCGATGCTCACCTGGATGACGCGGATCTTGTGGAGCTGCTGATTCTCGGGGAGCGTGGCGAGCGGCCATTTGCCGAGCGCCCGGAGGCATTCGTCCTGCGCGGACTTCCCGCCGAGGCGGGCAAGGGCAAGCAGGGCGGTCAGGCCGCCGTCGGTCGATTTCTCGGCGAGGGCGCGGGCCTGCCAGGTCTCGACCGGCTGGGCTTCCAACGCAATGCGGGCGGCGAAGCGGATGGAGCGGTCCGGGCTGTTCAGGTGCGGCCAGATGAAGTCGAGCGCCTTGGGGTCGGCCTTGCCGTGGTAGGCTTCGAGCTTGCGGCGCAGGGCGCGGGCTTCGGCGCCATCGGTGTTCGGGGTCCAGGCTGAAGCCGTGGATTCCTTGCCGGTGTAGGTGACACGGTAGAGGCCGGAAGCGGTGCCGCGTCCGCCAATGACAAAATACATCGCCCCGTCGTCACCGATGGTCATGTCGGTGAGGTTCAAGGCGGGCTTCGGCTCGCCGGGCTTCATCAGCCCAGCCGGAGCGACGAAGTTTTCCCAGGTGGCGGAGTAGCTCGCACCTTCGGGCTTGAGGTGGACGGCGATGAGGCGGCCATAGGTCCAATCCATGATGAACAACGCGCGTTGGTACTTCGCCGGGAACTTGGCCCCCTTGGCCGTGCCGACGCCGGTGGGGCAGCCCACGCCGATGTTCGGGCACGCGCCGAGGCTGTCCGCGTAGTAATCAGGCCACTTGCCGGTGCCGGAGCGCCAGCCGTATTCGCCGCCGGAGACGCAATGGTTCACGCGCGTGGGCCGGTACCAGGGCATGCCCCAGTCCCACTCCATGTCGGAATCGTAGGTAAACAGCTCTCCGTCCACGTTAAAGGCCATGTCGAACTCGTTGCGGAAGCCGCCGCAGAAAAACTCCCAGTTCTTGCCGTCCGGGCTGACACGGTAAATCTGTCCACCGGGGGCCAGGATGCCGGCAGCGTGACCGTTGCCGTCCCACTGGCGCGGAAGCACGTGGTCCTCGGTGTAGTTCTTGTGCGGCGAGACGGGGGCGACTTCGTCCACCAGCTTGGTGTGGTTGCCAGCCATGACGTAGATGTTGCCGTCCGGTCCGAGCGTGACGGCATGCGGGCCATGTTCGCCGCCTCCGGGGATTTTCTTGATCAGTTCGATCTTCTCCCACTTGTCGGAGCCGTCGTCCGTGATGCGGTAGAGGCCGGAATCGAACTTGGCAGAGTATTTGTTTACCACCACCCAGAGAGCGCCGTTGGCGAAAACCATGCCCTGCGCGTCATAGAGCGGCTTGGCGATCAATTCGCGCTTGGCCACCTTGCCATCGGCGCCAAGGGCCACCCGCACGAGGCCGCCCTCGGGATTGTTGGCGCGATACTGCGGGCTGATGATGAGCCGGCCCTTGTTGTCCTTGCACATGTTGACCCAGGAACCTTCCTCAGGTTCGGCGTTGTGCAGCAGTTCGATTTTGAAGTCCGGCAAGGTGTAAAGCTGCTCGGCGGCGGCGGCGATGCGCTTGGATTCGCCCTTAGCATTGGCGGGCCGGGCTTTCGCCGAACCAGGCACGGCGGCGGCGAAGACGTCGCCATAGGGTTTCATGCCGAGCTTGCCGAGTGATTTTGGGGTGCCCCACTTCGCGTCGTCGAAGGCGGCGGTATTCCAGTCCTTTTCTTCCTTGTCGGAGGCCTTCCAGGAAGTGTCGGTGAGGACTTGCTGCTTGCCCTTGTCCGTTTCGACCGTGAGTTGGGCGATGGCGGCGGCGGCGGATCTGTCCCCGTTCACGCCCCGGATGGCCAGGACGTTGGCCCCGGCCTTGACCTTGGTGCTGACGTCGGTTTTGTGGGCGTTGGCCCACTCATGGGCTGTAAGGACGCGCTCGCCGTTGAGGAAAACATCCAAGCCATCATCCGCCGTGGCGAGCAGCTCGGCCTTCTTGGGCTGGCTCTCGACCGTGAAGGTCTTGCGGAAGTAGCGCACTTCTGCGGCGTTGGACTTGTTGAACCAGATCCATTCAGGCGTCTGGGCAGTGGCGGAGTGGACCGCCGCGAGGGCAAGCGCGGCGACGAAGAGGCGGATAGCTTTCATGTGAGTAAAAATGCCCTGAACCGACGGCGGCGGGGAAGCGGAATTCAACGAAGTGAGCCGGCTGGCCGGACGGAACGGCGGGGCAACTGGCGGCGGCCCAAGGAGATGCCCGGCCTTGCGCTCAGATTGCGACTTGCCACTTTCGGGCCAAATGGTTAAAGGGACTGCGATGCCGTTGCCGTTTTTCAGTGGCTTTGAGAAGAAGCGCGACCAGGTGATGGTCATTGACCTGGGTGCGAAGGTCACCAAGGCCGTGCATTTATCCAAGAAGGGCAGCGACGTGGTGCTGAACAGTTATGCCTTGGTGGATGCCCCGGTGTTCGACAAGGGACTGAACATCGAACCGTTGGCGAACCACATGAAGGCGGTCGCCCAACTGCTCAACTCCCGGCTTAAACTGGTGAGCTTGGCGCTCGGGGTGGACAGTTCGTTGCTGCGCCATGCCGACATGCCGATGGTCACGGCCCATGACATGAGGCAGATGCTCAAGTTCAGCAGCAAGAACTACCTCCAGCAGGATCTTTCGGACTGTGTGTTTGATGTCCACATCATGCCCGGCCGCCAGGAAGCGCCCGCCAAGGGTGAAGCACCCAAGGTGACCAATCCGAAGATGCGGGTGCTGGTGGGCGCGGCCAAGAAACAGATCATCGCGGACTTGCAGGAGTCGGCGGATCGTGCGGGCTTGGTGGCCGATCAAATCGTGCCCAGTTTCCTGGGACCGCCAAATGCCTTTGAAATGGCCCAGCCCGAAGTTTTTCAGAAGGAAGTCGTGGCTTTGGTGGATGTAGGCTACAAAAACACCACGATCTGCATCCTTTATAACGGTGAATTAACCCTGAGCCGCGTGGTGGCCTTCGGCTCGGGCAAGATCACCCAGGGCATCTCCGAGGCGCTGGGGATGAGCCTGGAGGAGGCGGAAGGGGCCAAGATTACGATGCCGCCGGAGGTGGAATCGGTGGTGCAGGCGCTGCTTTCGCCGCTGGGCCGCGAACTCCGGGCCTCGATTGATTTCCATGACCACCAGCGGGACCGGGCGGTGAGCCAGGTGTTTTTTTCCGGCGGTGCCTCCCGCAACGCCCAGATCGTGCAGTCACTACAGGTCGAACTGATGGTGCCGTGCCAGACTTGGAACCCGACCAGTTTCATGACCATGAACCTGCCGCCGCAAATGCTGGGCGAGATTGAGTCGGTCGCACCCCAGTTAACCGTGGCGGTGGGGGCCGGATTGGCCGCTTTTTCCTGATCCGCCATGCCCATTCGCATCAATCTACTGGCCGAGGAACAGTATCTAGCCGAAGTGCGGCGGCGGGATCCGGTCAAACGCGCCGCCTGGCTGGGCGGTTTCATGGTGTTTCTGGCGCTGTTGTGGTGGGGTTGGCTGCTGTTGCAGGAGCACGAGTCCAAATCCGCGCTGGCCAGCAACGAAGCCTCCTTCCAACGAATCGAGAAGGCCGCCAAGGAAACCGCCGATCAAATGAAGAAGGCGGGCGACATCGAGCGGAACATTCACGGCCTCAACCGGATGGCCACCAACCGGGTGCTATGGTCGGCCTGCCTGAACGCCTTGCAGACCTGCACGGTGGAAAATATCCAGGTCACGCGGCTGCGGGTGGAGCAGAGCTACAACGTGCAGGCGGCGGTCCTCTCCAAGGAACGCGGCAAGAGCAAGCCCGCCAGCTCCACCGAACACATCGTGCTGGCCATCTCCGCGCGGGATTACGGCCGGACGGAGGACGAGAACGCCAACAAGTTCAAGGACAAGCTCCTCGCGCACCCGTGGTTCAAGCAGTACCTCGCCAAGGACAGCCCGATTACTTTCAAAGGCTTTTCCAATCCGACCCCGGACAAAGACGACCCGTCGAAGGTCTTTGTCACCTTCACCATGGAATGCGCCTTCACCGAACAGACCCGCAACTGACATGATCTCCGAGATCAAAGCGCTCTCGAACGAGAAGAAGCAGCACCTGGTCGCCGTGGTGCTCGGCACCCTCGCGTCGCTGTCAGTGGTCTATTTTGTCCTGATTTCTCCGAGCCAGGATGCCCTCAAAAAACTGGGAACGCAGATTGCTGATGCGGAAAAGAAGTATTCCGAGGCGGACCGCCTTCGCAAGCGCGCGGATGCGGTACATGACGAGTTGGAAAAACTCAACGACCACCTTGCGGGCATCGAAGCCGGCATGGTGCCGGCAAGTGATCTGGTGCAGTGGATTCGCTCCACCGAAGTCAAGTTTCGCGCCCAGGCTCCCTACAAGGTTGAAATCCCCAACTTCCCGTTCCGGGGCCAGGGGGACATGGCGATGATACCGGACTTTCCCTATAAAACCGCCGCCTATGCCTTTACTGGCAGCGCTTACTATCACGATCTGGGCCGGTATCTCGCGGACTGGGAGAATCAGTTTCCCTACATGCGCGTGTTGAATCTGGATTTGTCGCCGGAGGATGCGGGCGGCAGCACCACGAGCGTGGCCAGTGATGACCGGGAGCGCCTTTCCTTCAGCTTCGAGGTGTCAGTGCTCATCAAACCGCCCAAGCGCAACTGATATGAAGCCTGCCGCTCATTTCCCTCGTTTCGCCTGCCTCATGGCTTCCGTACTGATGCTGACTGGCGGGCTCGCGCTCGCGGCCGACAAGAAGGACGAAAAGAAGCCCGACGACAAAAGCAAACCGGCGGACCCCAAAAAAGCTCCGGATGCGAAGGCCACTGAGAAGGACGCCAAGCCCGCTACCAATGCCGTGCCCTTGGTCGTGGAGTTTCCCAAGTCAGTCTTCCTCACGGCCGTGGACGCCGGCAAGGATCCCTTCTTCCCCACCAGCAAACGGAGATTTCCGAAACCGCCCAAGGTCGACCCGCCGAAGGTTCCGGTCGTTCCGCCAACGGCTACCAATCCCGTGGTGGTTACGAATCCGGTGGTGATCGCCAAAGGGCCGGACTCGGTTATTCCGACGCCACCGGTCGTTCCGCCCCCGCCACCTCCTCCGCCTCCGGTCCTGGAGGGCAGCGCGAACCTTTCGCTCCGCGGCATTTCCGGCAGCAAGTCAGGGTTTCTGGTCACCATTCATAGCGGGGTGAAGGCCTACTTCTTCCGCAAGGGCGACGAGCAGCTCATCCGCCTGCCCAACGACAAACAGCTAAAACTTCGCTGCCTTGATATCAACGAGCGATCGGCCCGTTTTGGGGTCGATGGTGAAAAAGAACCCCGTGAACTATTTTTGCGAGAAGGTTTGTAAGACGGCTGGCGGCGGTGTCCGCTGGCCCAACGTTATGCGCATGAAAACGACATTCGTCCTCCTGCTGGCGGCGGGGTTGCTCCCGTCCCTCCCGCTTGTGGCGCAGCCGACGCCACCGGCCGGGCCGCGCCCCGTGCAGCCCGTGATCAGCCCCGAGGCGAAGGCCAAGGCCGAGAAGGACGCCAAGGAAGCCGCGCGCACAGTGCAGGACAACGAGATCATCCTCGAACTCAAGTACGACGACATGGAATTGGTGGACTTGATCAAGTCCCTCGCCTTGCAGGCCGAGATCAACGTCCTGTTTGACCCGAAGCTCACCCAGGTCACCCGGTCGGCAGATGGCACGGTCATCCCGGCGGCGAAGGTGCCCGCCTTCCGCATGACCAACGTCACCGCCCGGCAGGCGTTGGAAGCCATTCTGGCCAACAATGATTTGCAAATGGTGCATGATCCCAAGACCAACACCTACCGCGTCGCGCCCAAGGCCAAGGATACGGTGGAGCCCATGACCATGCGCATGGTGCAGTTGAAATACACCAGCCCCACCAACATCGTCACCATTCTCACCGGCATCCTCTCCGCGCGGGCCAAGGTCATTCCTGACCCGCGCACGCAGGCGCTCATCATCTCCGCGACGGAGCGTGAGTGGGATTTCCTCAACGAAGTGCTGGAAAAGATCGATACGCCGACGATGCAGGTGCTCATCGAAGCGCGCATCTTGGAAACCTCCCGCAGCCCGCAATCGCTCCGGGGTGTGGACTGGAGCGGCACGTTGCAAAACCAGTCGGTCGCGTTTGGCAACGGCAACGTCAGCGGCACGTACAACGTCAACAGCCCGGGGGCCGCTACGACGACTACCACCACCCTCCCCGGCGGGCGCACCATCACCACTCAGAATACAGCGGCTTCCAGTATTACTGAAAACCTCACCACCGCCGTCGGTGGCTTGGTGCCCGGATTCAACGTCAACACCGCCAACGGACTCAGTCCCGCCGTGGGCTTCCTGAACGCCGACGGCGTCAAAGCGGCGCTTTCCTTCCTCAACACGGACACGGAGACGGAAGTCATCTCCACGCCGCGTTCGGTGATGATGGACGGCCAGACGGCCCGTTTGGCGGTGACGCGGGCCTTCCCGATCTTCCAGGTCACGCCCGGTTCCGCCAACACCCCGGCGGCGGCCAGCGTCAGCTATACAAACCTCGGCACCATCCTCGAAGTCACTCCGCGGATCGCGGCCAACAGCAACATCTCGCTCAAGGTCACGCCGGAGGTTTCCAACATCGATTCAAAGGACACGCAGACAATCAACGGCCAGGTAAACCAGGCCAACGTTTATGCCATCCGTAAGATTGAAACACAGGTCATGATCCCTAGCGGCTTCACCCTGGTCATGGGCGGGCTCATCACGGATAACAATACCAAGAGCTACACCAAGGTGCCGTTTCTGGGAGACACCCCGGGCTTGGGCTGGCTCTTCCGCAAGGAATCCAAGAATCGCAACAAGTCCAACCTCCTGATCTTTGTCACGCCGACCCTCATACAGACGGATCATTTCCAGGCCCCCAACACCGACTTCCTCCAGGGCCAGACAGGGGCGACAGGAGCCGACTTCCTGCGCACGCGCCCCCCGCTCATGGAAGAAAAGCCCGAGTCCTTCCTGGACTCCGGCAAACCCAAAGAGTTTGGCAAGAAACCGGCCACGCCCGCAAATCCTTGATCCCCACCCAACAAGCCCTGCCCATGAGCACGACTCGGACAGTTGGTGAAGTCCGCAGCGGAAACACCGCCGCGCGCTGGGTGCTGGCCTTGCTGCTGGGGGCGTGCGTGCCGCTTGCCGCCCTCGCCCAGACCACGGTCACCACCCTTGGCGGCGGACCAAACCAGCAGAATCCCAATTCCAACGGGTTCGTGGATGGTGACACGCTCCAAACGGCTCAATTTGATACGCCTGGCGGGCTGGTTTTTGATCTCTCGGGGCGTTTCCTTTTCCTCGCCGACACGGCCAACGGAGCCGTCCGGCGACTCGACATCACCGGCAACCGGACGATCACCTACCAAAGCGGGCTGAGCATTCCGGTGGATGTGGCGGTGGACGCCAATACGAATCTTTACGTCCTCACTCAGGGGGATGGGCGCATTCGTCAATACGACCAGTTCGGCCAGCTCATCGCGACCAACAATACCAGCCTGCTCACCACCCCCACCGCGCTGGCGTACGACGGGTCGGCGAACCTCTACGTGGTGGAGCTTGGGGGCGCGCTCAAACGGGTGGCGCTTTCCAATGGCACGGTCACCGCCATTCTGCCGGCGGGCACTTTCAATGCGCCGCGCGGCGTGGAAGTGCTCGATTCGGGCAGCATCGCAGTAAGTGATACCGGCAACCATGCCATCCGGCTCGTCAGCCCGACCACGTTTGCGGTCACGTTGTTGTCCGGCTCCATTGGGCTGTCGGGCACCAATGTTGGAACTTCGGTGCAAACCCGGTTCAGTTCCCCAAACCATCTGGCCAAGGCGGGCGGCAACACCCTCGTCGTCGCGGACCAGGGCAATCACCGGGTGATGCTGGTCGCCACCAACGGCTCTTCCAGCGTGCTGTATGGTATCAGCTCCAATTTATGGGTAAGCGTCCCGGGGCAGCCAGCCATCCGGCCGGGCTGGAACGATGGCACGGCCGAGTTTGCCGAGTCGCGCACCCCGGCCGGGGTGGTCGTGGACGGCAGTGGCAATGTGTTTGTCACCGAACAATATTATCACCTCATCCGGCGCGCTTCGGGTACCGGGCTGACCGGGCCCAGCGGCGTTGGCACCGGCACCGGCACCACGCTCAACCCCCCTTCACTTTCCTTCAATCCCAACTCAGGGTATTTCCCGCTCGGAACCCGCATCACGGTCACCAGTTCGAGCACCAATGTGTTTTACACCACGGACGGCACGCAGCCGACCACCAACAGTCCGGCCGTGGCAATGGCCAACGGGACGGGGACCATCGTGTGGAACAGTTCGACGAATGATCTGACCCGGCTGCAGGTGGCGGCCTTTGTCTTCAGCGGTAACAACAGCGCCACCACGAATGTGGTCGGCGTGGCGGCCACCGCCACCACCATCGGGGTGCCAGCGGGGCTGAACACCGACATTATCGGCGGCGTGGGGGCACGCGTGGTGGTGCCCATCGTGCTCAATCTGCGCAGCAACGACACCCTGCGTTCCCTCCAATTCCGGATTGAAGTTTCCCCCAACGGGCTGGTGCCGCCTCCGATGGTGGGGGCCACCTTCGGGGCGTTGAGCATCGGAACGAATGATTTTGTCCGGGTGGCCACCGGCAGCACCGCCGCCACTTTCAGCACGCTGGCTTACACGGCGGGGACAACGCGTGGCTTAAGCATTTCATTTTTGGGCACCAACGCCAACCTGTCCGTCAGCCAGTTCGGCGTCGTTGCCATGGTGGTCATCCCCATACCTGCAACTGCGCTTCCCGGGGCCACCTACAACATCGAAATACTACAGCCCTCGGGCACTTCCGATGCCGGCCAGACCAGCGTGGCTATTGCGTCCGCTGGCACACGCGTCCTCCGGGTCGGCAATCTGACCTATCTGGTGGGCGATACTTCGCCAGGCGGCTGGTATAACGCAGGTGATTTTGGTAATGGCAATCTGGACAATGCCGATGTCAACAACGCGTTCGCCGCCGCCTCGGGGCTGCGTTTGCCTTATGCTTTCAGCGATGCGTTTGATGCCATGGATGCGTTTCCCGAGGACACGGCGGGCACGGTGGGTGGCGACGGGCAAATTCGTTTTCTGGACTGGCAGATCATTCTGCTGCGTTCCTTGCGGCTCAACGCCAACCCGGCCTTGGGCATCAGCACCACGAACTGGTCCCGTAGCTGGGCCGGGGGCGTACGGACGACTGGGATGACCAATTTGACCCCGGCGGCGGTGCGGCCAGCAGCGGTGGCTCCACCGGGACTGGTGTGGAACCGGCAGGCGGCCATCGGCGCGTTGCCGCTGGAGAACGTCCAGCCCGGCGCGACGGCATTGGTGCCGGTATTTGTGCGGGTGGCCCCCGGGGCGATGGTGGCGGGACTGCAATTCCGGGCGCTGGTGACGCCTTCGGCCGGCGCGCCCGCCTTGGCGCAGCCGCCCCAGTTCTTCTCGCTCAACAACCTGCTCAATCCCAGCCTCGTCAGCGGATTGAGCAACGCGGTGGCAGCCGGGTGGAATGTGGGGCAGTTGGCGCTCCCGGCACTGAGCAGCAACCTGCTGGGGTTTGTCCAGTTCACCGTGCCACTGACGGCGACCGCAGGCTCGAGCTACACGGTGAGCTTCGCCAACGCGGACGGCTCGCCCAACCTGTTCACGCAATACGACTTCGAGTCGCGGGGCGCTACGGTGTGGGTGCAGCGGGCGGCGGCGGCCCCGCCTTCACTGATCTCGGACGAGTGGAAGATCGCATTCTTTGGCAGCACGACCGACCCCCGGGCAGATGATCTGGCGGACCCGGACGGGGACGGCGTGCCCAACGTGCTGGAGTATTTTGCGGGGACGGACCCGATGAATCCCAATTCGCGGGTGGAGGTGAAATCAGGCGGCTGGCGCAACGCAGGTCAGTCGTTGTCACTCCAGCTCTTGAGCGCACCCAGCAAGTACTATGTGCTCGAAGGCAGTCCGAGCGTGACCAACCCGGTGTGGGCACCGGTGGCGACGAACCTGGGGGACGGAACCGTTCAGGAGTTCATCCAAGCGGTGACTCCGGGCGGTCCCCGCTACTATCGTCTCCGCGTCGTTCCTTGATTTGAGGATTGCATGAGAATTGCTCTTGTCTCCCGTGCTATGAAACTCACCCGCCGATTGCTTCAGTTCTCAGCGGCTCTGGTCGCGGGTTGGGCCGTTGGGGTGGGGGCGCAGACGGTGGACATCGTCCTGACCAACGGACTGGTGGAACCGCATAGTGTGGCCGTGGATCCATCGGGGGTGCTCTACATCACGGATCAGGGCGGCATTTCCTTCTTCGGCCAGGCCTCGGCCAACCGCATCATCCGGTTCGATCCCACCAGTTCGACGCTTACCACGCTGGCGGGTGACCCTGCCGGGAGCAATGGGACCAATGACAATGCCTTCCCCAATGCCGGATTTACCGCGCGCTTCTTCAACCCGGCGGGCATCATCACGGCCCGCGGCGGCCTGATCGTCGCCGATTCGGGAAACCATACCATCCGCTACGTCGGATTCAACGGCGTGGTCAGCAACCTGGCTGGCGCACCCACGATTGCGGGGTCCGCAGATGGCACCGGCTCGGCGGCGCGGTTCAACGCCCCGATCGGGCTGGCATTGGACGCTGCCGGGAACATCTATGTGGCGGACTCCAAGAACAACGCCATCCGGCGGATTGACCCCGCCAACGTCGTCACCACCTACGCCACCGGATTCAACCAGCCCAATGGGGTGGCCGTGGGCGATAACGGAGACATCTGGGTCGCTGATACGCTGAACCACCAAATCAAGACCGTCCAGACCAACGGGGCCGTGATCGTTCGTGCCGGCACGGGCACCGCCGGCAGTGCGGACACCTATCCGGTGGCCGCCACGGCCCAGCTTTCCTCCCCGCGCGGGGTCGCTTGGATGGGCCCGGCCGGCCTGCTGATCACCGATTCCGGCAACCACACCGTCCGCCGCCTCTACACGAACAGCGCCATTGCCACTTACACGATGGAAACTTCCACGGGCGCGGCCGGCCAGCCGGGTTTTGTGAACGGCTCAACCAACGTCGCCCGGTTAAACTCTCCCATCGGGTTGGTGCCGGATATTTTTAACGGTGCCTACCTCTTTGCCGACCAGGGGAACAAGGCCATCCGCCGGATTCAACAAACCCCGGCCCTGCCCCCCATCAATAATCCCACCATTGGCTACGTGGAGTTGCGCACCGATCCGCAGACCGGCCAGAAGACGACTGCCCTCGTTGGGGTCACCTCGTCCGTGTTCAACAACGACATCGTCATTGCCATTCTGCCCGGCAGCAGCGGAGTGAACACCTTCTACAGCTATGGGAACACGCCCGCCAACGTGTTTGACACCACCAGCATCCCGGCTCCCGGCGCGGGCACGGGCACTGCCCCGGCGTATGCCGACGGGGCCAGCACGCTCCCCGCCACCCTGATCACCCCCGTAGTCCCGGACCTGACGATCAAATCCCAAAGCTCTGCGAACGGGCGCATTTCCAGCGGCGTGGTCAGCGCCCGTTTCCAGTTCCTCACGGCCAACCCGACCATTGGAGGCAACAACGCCGCGTCCTTCACGGTCAACAACGCCACCCTCGGAGCGGCGATGTATTACACGCTGGACGGCACGGAGCCGACGAATGGTCCGCCCAGCCTCGGACCGGTTACTTCCGGCACCACGCTCTCGTTCAACCTGAACAACAGCAACCTCGTCTTTACCATCAAGGCGTTTAAAACCAGCTTCGCGCCCAGCTCCACCATCTCCAACATCTTTTCGCCCTCGAACTTCGTGGCCAACCGGATCACGTTTGGTTTCGATGGCGGCGAGGCCTCCAGCGCCTACATTGCCTCCGCTGGCCAGATTTATTATGCGCCCGTGACGCTCAGCTTGCTGCCCAGCACCCGGATGATGTCCCTTCAGTTTGCCCTCTCCGTCACCAACGGCACCGGCCCGGCCGTCTCCCCCGGAGCCGTGACCTTTGACTCCGGCCTGCGCGAACTGCTCCCCTCAGGCCTCCTGCGTCAGATTCCTCCGGCTGCGTTTGTCAGCTTCACGACCAACGTCATCGGGCTGACCACCAACGTCACGCAAAACTTCACCAACCTGGTCACCACCAATACGACGCAGAACCTGCTCTCCCTCGGCTGGCTCGAGCGCCAAGGGCGGACCAACCTCTTCGCCACCACCTCGCAGGACCTCATTAAATATTCCCAGGCGCACGATACCCTCTTCGACAGCGCCAACAACAAGGTGGTGGTCGGCGCGTTCGGCTTCCAAGTGCCCACCACTGCCACCAACGGGCAGACCTACAGCATCAGCCTGCACCGGCCTTCGGCCACGGCCGATGGCATCACGACCGATGTCTTCATCGACGCTCCGACCAACGGCAGCCTCACCGCCGCCAGCCCGGTCAACGCGGTGAAGACCATAACCATCGGTTCCGTGGCCTATCTCGTCGGCGACGTGGCACCGTTCCGGTGGGTGAATGCCGGTGATTTTGGTGACACGAACCTGCTGGCCAATGATATCGCGCAAGTCTTCCAGACGGCGGTCTATGGCTTCAACAGCCCGACCCCGGGCAGTGACTTTGCTGACGCGATGGACTCCTGCTGCGGATCCGTTGTCGCCGTACCGGGCACCTCCCTTTTCTTGCAGGGACCCAATGTGGGCGGCGGTCTCGGCTCGGGCGACGACACCGTCATTAACAGCATCGGCTTCGGTGATGGCACGCTGGATGTGGCGGATGTGTTCGTAACCTTCCGCCGTTCGTTAGATGCCTCGCTTACCAACTTCTACCGCTTCCGCTCGAACGGTTTTCATTATGCGGTGGCGGGCTCCAACACATTCCGGGGCGTGATCGGGCAATCGCTGCGGCCCTCCGGCGGGAGCGCTCCCAGCCAGCCCGGCCTGGTCGCCCAGGCGCTTAATTCCCCCACCGATGATTCGGCGGTCACCTTCAGCGCCGGGGAACTGCTCGGAACGGCGAATCAGACGCTCAACATTCCGATTACTGCCCGGGTGTCCGGCTCCGTGCCCTTGCGCGTGCTGATGCTGAACCTCACCGTTGTTCCGCTTGAAGGTTCGCCGGTGCTCACCACACCGGTGCAATTCATTCCCGGCGGGGCACTGGGCACTCCAACGCTCACCCAGTCGCACGCAACGGGCAACTTCTCCGCCGCCTGGCTCAACAACACCATCGCCGGCCTCGTCGGAGATGTGACCGCCGGGACGCTGGTCGTGACGCTGCCGGCCGGGGCTGACGCCAACTCCGCCTACGCCGTGCGTTTCGATCATGCCTCGGCCTCGCCCACCGGCATCGGCTCGGTGCCGGCCCGCCGGGAAGCCGGCCTCATCACCACGCGCGCCCGGACTGCTTCTTCATGGGGGGATGGCATCCCGGATTCCTGGCGGCTCAAACACTTTGGCTCGCTGAACAACGTGCTCTCCGCCGCCACTGCCGATGCCGATGGTGACGGAGTCTCCAACCTCGCCGAGTTTCACGCGGGCACCGATCCCAACGACTCAGGCTCATCCTTGAAACTGCGCGTGCCCGGCCTGCTCTCCGGCGGGCCCCGGCTGCGCTGGCCCACCGCCGTGGGCAAGGCCTACGTGCTCGAAGCTGCCCAGGCCTTGGGCAGCACCAACTGGACGGTCATCGCCACCAATGTCCTGGGCGACGGGCGTGACATTGAGTTCCAAACCCCGCCGCCCACCGGCCCGCAGTTCTACCGGGTCCGGTTGGTGGAACCATGAACCCATGAACTGGGACCAGACTGGCCGTGAAGCCCGCCGTGTTCCATCCGCCTGACTCATGAAGCGCTCCTGCCCCTTCCTTCTGCTGCTGGCCCTCGGCTGGCTGGCCGGGCAGACGAGTGCTTCCGCCCAGTCCACGATCACGAATTTCGCCGGTCTGGCGGGTAATGCCGGCAGTGTCAACGGCACCGCCACCGCCGCCCGCTTCAACTCTCCGACCGCCGTGGCCGTGGATCAGTCCGGCAACGTTTATGTGGTCGAAAGTGTCAACAATACCCTCCGCGTGATCACGGCACTTGGGGATGTCACCACCCTCGCCGGGACGACGGGCGTCTCCGGCAGCGCCGATGGCACTGGCAGCTCGGCGCGTTTCAAAACTCCGAGCGGCGTGGCTGTGGATACCACCGGCAATGTCTATGTTGGCGACTACGGCAACCACACCATCCGCAAAGTCACTACTGGCGGGGTGGTCACCACCCTCGCCGGCACGCCAGGTGTGGCGGGCAGTGTGGACGGCACGGGAGCCGCCGCCCTGTTCAACGGCCCGGCCGGTCTGGCCGTGGATGCCTCGGGCAATGTGTACGTGGCGGATTCCTCGAACTGCACGATCCGCAAAATTACTCCGGCGGGGGTCGTCACCACGCTGGCCGGGAGTCCCGGTCTCGGCGGCAGCGCGGATGGATTGGGCAGCGCGGCAAGGTTTTTCCTGCCGTTTGGCGTGGCCGTGGATGCCAGCGGCACTGTCTATGTGGCCGATACTTATAATCAGACCATCCGCCGGGTGACGGCAGCGGGAAGCGTCACCACCTTTGCCGGCGCGGCTGCCTCGCCCGGCAGTGCGGATGGCCTGGGTACGGCGGCATATTTCCGCTCGCCCCGCAGCGTGGCGGTGGACTCGGCTGGCAGTCTTTACGTCGCCGATTTCGGCAACGAAATCATCCGCAAGATCAATCCCGCCGGCGTGGTCATCACGCTCGCTGGCACCGTGGGCAACAAGGGCAGCGCGGATGGCGACGGGTTGAGCGCCCAGTTTCGCGGGCCATCCGGCATCGCCGTGGATAGTGCCGGAAATATTTACATCGCCGACAGCGGAAACCACACCGTGCGACGGGGCCTGAAGCCGGACGCCCCGACCATCATCACGCAGCCGGTCGGGCAGACCATCGTGCCCAATGGGACCGTTTCGTTCGTCGTGCTGGCCGGCGGCGGCGGCACCCTCTACTACCAATGGCGCAAGAACGGCACCAACCTCGCGGGCGAAACCAGTGCGACGCTCACCCTTATCAACGCGTCCACCAACCAGGCCGGCGACTTTTCCGTGGTCGTCTCCAACAACACGGCCAGCGTGGTCAGCCAGCCAGCGCATCTGGGCTTCTACACGAACTACACCAACACCGTGCTCGCCGGCCTGGTCCGTGAAGCCATCAACGGCGTTCCCTTGCCCAACGTCCGCGTCTCGGTTGCGGGCACCAACGTCACCACGCTGGGTGACGGCACCTTCTTCTTCAATGCCGTCCCTGCCCTCCCCGTCACCCTCCTGGCCACGGCCACCGGTTACTCGCCGTTCTCGGACACCCTCAACCTGCAGGTCGGCATCACTAACCGCTACGAATTTGCCGTCTCCCCGCGCCTGTTGGACATCAACAGCTTCCGCATCGTCCTCAACTGAGGTGCCTTGCCGCAGGAGCTGGATGCCCACCTCGCCACCCCGCTGGTAAGTGGCAATTACTTCGATGTCACTTGGAACATGCGTGGAAGCCTTGCCATGGCTCCGTTTGCGGCGCTGGATCACGACGTGAATTTCGGCTACGGCCCTGAGACCATAACCGTCACCAATTTCTTTCCCGGAACCTACACGTACTACGTGGACCAGTACTATTATCCTCAGGATGGCCCCATCGCCGGGTCTGGGGCCACGGCCCGCATCTACAATTCCGGCGGCCTCCTCACCAAGCTTACCGTCCCCACCACGGGCAACGGCCGCTTTTGGTACGTCTGGCAGATCGACGGGCTTACCCGCACGGTCACCGTGCTGAACTTCCTTTCCAACTCTCCGCCCGTCCAGCCGAGCGGTCCGGCCCGCATCCTCACGCAGCCCCAAAGCCTCACCGGCATCGCTAGTTCCAATATAACCCTCTCCGTCATTGGCACCGGCGGTGCCCCGGTTGCCTACCAGTGGCTGAAGGACGGGACGAACATTGGCAACGCCACCAACGCCTTGCTGAATCTCCCGATCGTGACCCGCGGCAGTGCTGGGGCCTACAGTGTCATTGTCACCAATGGCAGCGGGG
>RFSE01000054.1 GCA_009924135.1 Pseudomonadota bacterium
TTCCAGATGTCGAACAGGCGGAAGAGCGCAAACACGGAGATTAACGTGAGTAGACCGTCGCTGCACAGCATCGAGAACGGAGGCAAAAGCTGATTAGGGTGGCGTTGAGCATACAATATGGTCATCCCAAAAAAACAAAAAGGCATGGCGACAATTTCATCAAGCACGACCGAAGGTGGATCTTTTTGTTGCAAGATACGTTCCGCCTGCCCGCAGAACCAAACCGAAGCAAGAGTGGCAGCCACTGCGCCAAGGAGAAAAAATTTGGCATCACCCGTATCCAGCAGCACACCTGTCCAACCCAGCCCAAGTAGCGAACCCCAAGTGCCCGGGGCTGTAGACATGACTCGTCCGATGCCGAGTCCTTGCGCGAACCAAACGATTAGCGAATCAACCAACTTTGGTTCCGGTGGCCGATCCGTCGCGATGGTTTGATTGGCGTGCGTAAGTGGATCGGCGGCAGGGCGGTTGGCTGACTCGTTGCAGCTGTGTTGCTCAAAAACTACACCCCCGCGCCTCATGCTGCGCAGGACCCTCGGGATTTGATTGATGCTGAACAACGCAATTCCGCTGGCGGCGATCAGGATGATTTGTCCGTCCGGTAACCGCCACTGCCAGCCTAGCCCTACAGTGATTGCACCGAAGATCAAGGGCTTCGCCAAGAGTTCGATCACTTTGCTGTATTTGGGATGTTCGCCAGCCCATTTAAGGCGCGACAGAAAGGACGGTAGCCGGATCATCGTCCATATTGAAAGCGCCAGCACGGATGCGGTTAAAACCAATTCCCATGGTCCTGGGCCGTATCCGATCAGTGCTAGAAAAGTCTTCGGAGTAGAGGCATTGCTCACATATCTTCCAGGTAAATCTGCCTATTCTTCCACAGGTAAAGCCCGCCGGAAGTGAAAGTAAGAAGGAGGGTGGCCCACAACGCCACTTCGGCGAACCACGGCATCAGCAAACCGAACAGGTCGCGCAGCCACGGCCACCATTCGATGTGCGCGTCCAGCACGAGCAGCGAAATGATGGCGACGATCTGCGAGATGGTCTTGTGCTTGCCGTAGCGTTCGGCAGCGAGCGTCACGCCCTTGGAGGCGGCGAGCAGGCGCAGGCCCGTGATGGCCAGCTCGCGGGAGACGATCAAGACGGCCATCCACGCCTCCACACCCACGGCCGGCAGGATGCCGGTGTCCGGGTTGTACTTGCTCCGTTCGACGAGGGCGATGAAGGCTGAACAGGTGAGAATTTTGTCCGCCAGCGGGTCCATGAGGATGCCGAAACTGGTGATGAGCTTGCGCTGGCGGGCGATCTTGCCATCGAAGTAGTCCGTCAGGCCGGCGATGCTGAAAAGTACCAGCGCGATGGTGTCGTTCACTGGCGAGCGCGAGAAGATCGCCACCAGGAACAGCCCGGTGAGGACGAAACGCGAGACGGTGAGTTTATTGGGCAGGTTCACGCCAGTGTTCCCAGTCTCCTCAAACTGGCTCTGCAATCAAGTCATAGTCGGTGTGGCCGATGACCTTCGCCTGGGCAAAGCCCCCGACTGGCAGCTTGCCGCGCACATAAACCCGGCCGTCAATGTCCGGCGCGTCCGCCTCGCCCCGCGCGATAAGATAACGGCCTTTGAGCTGGGCGAGGTCTTCGTCGGCACCCCGGATTAAGCCGTGCTCCCATGAGGCAACCTTGGCGGCCTTGAGATCCTTGGCGGACGCCTCGCCTTCGATCAGCACCTTGAGCGTACGACCGACAAAACCTTCCGAAACGGCGCGGGCGACCTCGTGCTGTGCGGCCATCGCCAGTTCGCGACGGCGCTGTTTCACCTTGTCGGAGACCTGGCTGGTCATTTTGCCGGCGATGGTGCCGTCCTCCTGCGAGTAGGCGAAGATGCCGAGCCGTTCAAACTTCGTCTCGCGGATGAAATCGAGCAACGTCTCGAAGGCCGCCGGCGTTTCGCCGGGGAAGCCGACGATGAAGGTGGTGCGCAGCGTGATGCCCGGCACGCCGGCGCGGATGCGGGCGATGAGGTCGCGGATGTACTGGCCGCTGGTCTCCCGGCGCATCCGGGCGAGCATGTCGTCGTGGATGTGCTGGAGCGGCATGTCCACGTAGCGCGCGACCTTTTTGCACGCGGCAATGGTGGTGATGAGTTCGTCCGTCCAGTGCGCGGGGTGGGTGTAAAGCAGACGAATCCAGAAGTCGCCCTTGAGCGCGTTCAACTCGCGCAGGAGCGAGCAAAGCGTCGTGGCATCCGCGGGCAGGGAGCTGGCGGCGGCGCGGAACTTCTCCGGCGACGAAATGGCCCGGGAGTGGTTCGCGCGCAGGTCGAGGCCATAGTAGGTGGAGTCCTGGGAAATCAGGTTGAGCTCCTTCACGCCGTCCTTGATCAAGGCTTTGGCCTCGGCAACGACGTCGGCTTGGGTGCGGCTGCGATGGCTGCCGCGCATCCGGGGGATGATGCAGAAGCTGCACGGGTGGTTGCAGCCCTCGGCGATCTTCACGTAGGCGAAGTGGCGCGGGGTGAGGCGGAAGCGCGGGGTTTCGTAGTCGGGGATGTAAACCGGCCGGGCGGTAACGTCGAAGACGGGTTGAGAGTTGAGAGTTGAGAGTTGAGAGTTCGGCGTCAGGACGGTCTTCGTCTTGCCGAACGCAGCCTGGCCCCGGAGGGACTCTTCGTGATCGTGGGCCGCTGGTTTGCTCTTATCCAGTTCGGCGAGCGCCTTGGCGACTTTGGACTTTGGACCTTGGATCTTGGACTTAACCGCGGTCGCCACTTTCTCCTGCCGACGCGCCATGGCTTCCTTCACCAGTTCGCCGACTTGCGCGACCTGGTCGATGCCCATGAAGGCGTCCACCTCGGGGAGGAGCTTGGGCAGTTCATCGCGAAACCGTTGGCTAAGGCAGCCGGAAACAATGAGCGCCTGGCCGCGATGATTGGCTTCGCGCACGGCGGCGGAATCGAGGATGGCGTCCACGCTCTCCTCCTGCGCTGCGTCGATGAACGAGCAGGTGTTGACGATGACCGCGTCGGCATCGGCGGGATCGTTGGTGATCTGCGCGCCGGATTTGAGCAGCGAGCCGAGCATGATCTCGGCGTCCACGAGGTTCTTCGCGCAGCCGAGGGAGATCATGCCCACGCGAACGGGGCGAGAGGTGGTTTGGGAAACTTTGCTCGTCACAGAGGCCGTCAGGGTATTCCATATGCCTGTGGCGGGCAATCAGGGAAAATTTTCGCGGTGGGTCCGATGCAGGTTGTCCGTAAATTTTGCATTGCGAACGCTTTTCCGGCACGCCAGTTGCGTAAGGTAAACTGGCACACGCGGATGCGCGAAAAGTGCGGCAAATTTCAGCGGGACTGGTTAAGATTGGTCGGCGTGAACGAAACAAGACACGACATGTTGCAAAGTTACGAACACGAAGGTTACTTCGACGAAATGGTGGAGCGGAGCGACAAGGCTCGCCCGCATTACCGCAAGTTCCGGTAGCACTTTACCGCCCTTACGCCCGAGGAATTGGAGCACAAGCGCCGTTCCTTGGACGTGGCGTTTCTGCGCCAGGGCATCACTTTCAATGTCTATGGCGATTCCGCCGGCACGGAGAAGATTTTCCCCTTCGACATGCTGCCGCGCATCATCCCGGCCAAGGAATGGGAGTATCTGGAGCGGGGGCTGACCCAGCGCATCACGGCGCTCAACCTGTTCCTCCACGATATTTACCACGAGCAGCGCATCCTCAAGGACGGCGTCATCCCTCCGCACTACGTCCTGTCCGGAAAGCACTTTCGCCGCGAGTTTGCCGGGTTCAACGTGCCCAAGGACATTTACATCCATGTCTGCGGCACCGACCTGATCCGCGATGGGGACGGGCAATGGCTGGTGCTGGAGGATAACGGTCGTTGTCCCAGCGGGGTGAGCTACGTGCTCGAAAACCGCCGGGCGATGAAGCGTTCCTTCCCGGGCATGTTCGAGGACATCGGCGTGCGGCCGGTCGAGGACTATCCGCAGGAACTGCTGCGCATGCTCAATCACATCGCGCCGGCCGGGGTGGCGGACCCGACCGTCGTGCTGTTGACTCCCGGGGCTTACAACTCGGCCTACTTTGAGCACACCTACCTCGCGCGGCAGATGGGCATCGAGATCGTTGAGGGGCGCGACCTCGTGGTGCGGGATGCGCGGGTGTTCATGCGGACCACCAAGGGCCTGCGCCCGGTGCACGTGATTTACCGGCGCATTGATGACGATTTCCTCGATCCGACGGTGTTCCGGCGTGACTCGATGCTGGGCGTGCCTGGCCTGGTCCGTGCCTACCGCGCCGGAAACGTATCGCTCGCCAACTCCATTGGCACCGGCATTGCCGATGACAAGGTGATTTATTACTTCGTTCCCCGGATGATCAAATACTATCTGGATCAGGAACCGATCATCCCCAATGTCCCCACCTACCTCGCCAATGAGGAGGCGGACAAGAAGTACATCCTGGAAAACCTGTCCAAGCTGGTTGTGAAAGCGGCCAACGAATCGGGTGGTTACGGCATGCTCATGGGCCCGAAGGCCTCGAAAGACGAGATCGAGACATTCCGCAAACAGGTCGAGGCTGATCCGCGCAACTACATCGCGCAGCCTATGATTTCCCTGTCGCGGCATCCGACCCATGTGGATGGCAAGTTCGAGGGCCGCCACATCGATCTGCGCCCGTTCATCCTCTATGGCGACAAGATCACCATCGTTCCGGGCGGTCTCACCCGGGTGGCCTTGCGCAAGGGCTCACTGGTCGTCAACTCATCGCAAGGCGGCGGGAGCAAGGATACGTGGGTGCTGTATGGAGATGAGTAAGTCACATTTCAAATTCCGATTTACGAATTACGATTCACGATCCCGGCCGCAGCCGTGGGCGGAATTGGCGTCAGTGCACGTAAATCGTAAATCTTAAATCGTAAATCAAAATGCTGTCCCGCGTCGCCAACTGCCTCTACTGGATGGCCCGTTACATCGAACGGGCCGAGAACATCGCACGCATCGTGGATGTGAACCTCCAGCTCCTCCTGGACTTTCGCAGCCTCAATGACCAGCGCCTCGCCGATCACTGGATGCCCATCATCCAGAGCACGGGTGACGAGGAGGCCTTCCTCAAGCTCTACAAGAAGGCCAATGGCAAAAACGTCACTGAGTTCCTCGTCTTCCAGATGGAGAATTCCAACTCGATCGTGCAGTCCATCTGCCAGGCGCGCGAGAACGCCCGCATGGTGCGTGACCAGATCACCAGCGAACTGTGGGAGGAGCTGAACCGTCTTTATCTTTTCGTCCGTTCGCCGCAGGCCCGGCAGGTGTGGAAGGAAAGCCCCAGCGAGTTCTTCCAGCAGGTCAAGGCCTCGTCGCTCATCCTCATCGGCCTCACGCGCGCCACATCAATCCGCAACGAAGGGTGGAACTTCAGCGAGGCGGGCAAGTTTCTGGAACGCGCCGACAAGATTTCCCGCATCCTTGACCTCCGTTACCACACCTTGCCGGAGAAGGGCGCGCCCACCACGGTGAGCCAGACCGAGGCGCTCGAGTGGTCCGCAATCCTGCGTTCGTGCAGCAGTTGGGATGCGTACAAGTCCATTCACAGCGCCGAGGTGCATCCCAAGCTCGTGGCCGAATTCCTCCTGCTCCGCGAGGACTTCCCGCGTTCAGCGCGCTTTTGCATCACGGAACTGAACCGTGCGTTGCGCCGTATTTCCGGTGTGTCGGAAGGCCGCTTCTCCAACGATGCCGAGAAGCTGGCCGGGCGGCTGGAGGCCGAACTGCAGTTCAGCACCGTGGACGACATCTTCACCGACGGGTTGCACCAGTACCTGGACCAGTTCCAGCTCAAGCTCAACGCCATCGGCGACGCCTTGTTCAGCGCCTACTTCTTCCAGTCAATCGCCAGCATGGACGACCAGATGCTGGTACAACAGGAAGAGCAGCAGCAGCAAAGTAGAGGTTAGCGATTAGCGGTTAGCAATTAGCGATTAGTGCACCGCCACCCGCCACCCGCCACCCGTCACCCACCACCGGCTAAAAGCTAAACGCTAACAGCTAACAGCTTCCCAACATGTCCATCCACGTCGCCCTCCACCACCGCACGAATTACCGGTACGACCGGCTTGTCACCCTCGGGCCGCAGATCGTCCGGCTGCGACCGGCGCCGCATTGCCGTACGCGCATCCTGAGCTACTCGCTGCGCATCGCACCGGATAAACATTTCATCAACTGGCAGCAGGACCCGCAGTCCAACTACCTCGCGCGGCTCGTCTTCCCCGAGCAGACACGCGAGTTCAACGTCGAGGTGGACCTGGTGGCGGAGATGTCGGTGCTGAACCCTTTCGACTTCTTTCTGGAGCCGGACGCGGAAAAGTTCCCGTTCCACTACGATCCGACGCTCGACCATGAACTGGAGCCGTTCCAGCTCAAGTGCCCGCTCACGCCCAAATTCCAAGCGTACCTGGCCACGGTGTCCCGTGAGGCGCTGGGTGAGAACGTCACGTTCCTGAATCGCCGCCGGGCTCCGGTGCCCCATTCCGAAGTGGGGGAAGATGTCCATGCGCACGGCCACATGCCCGAGGTCGGCCAGCTTCATCCGGACCCCGACAAGGACACCCGCCCGCGTACGATTGATTTCCTCGTCGCCTTCAATCAACGGCTCTGGAAAGACATCAAGTACCTCATCCGCTTGGAACCCGGCGTGCAAAAGCCGGAGGAAACCCTCACCACGCTCAGTGGTTCCTGCCGCGATTCCGCGTGGCTGCTCGTGCAGCTCTTCCGCCACTGCGGCCTGGCCGCCCGCTTCGTCAGTGGCTATTTGATCCAGCTCAAGCCGGACGTGAAATCGCTCGACGGTCCCAGCGGGGCGGAGCAGGACGGCGTGGACGAGTGCGAGTGCGAGTTCAAGGTGGACATGAAGGTCACGCGCATCCACGAGTCGCCGCGCGTCACGAAGCCTTACACCGAGGAGCAGTGGAAGGAAATCGAGCGCCTTGGTCACACCGTGGATGCGGCTCTCAAGAAACACGATGTGCGCCTCACCATGGGCGGTGAGCCGACGTTTGTGAGCATTGATGACATGGACGGCGCGGAGTGGAACATCTCCGCGCTTGGACCCACGAAACGTCCGCTGGCAGATGAGTTGATCCGCCGCCTGCAACGCCGCTTCGCACCCGGGGCGCTGCTGCACTACGGGCAGGGCAAGGCGTATCCCGGCGAGTCCCTGCCGCGTTGGGCGTTCGCCTGCTACTGGCGGCGTGACGGCAAGCCCATCTGGGAAAATCCCGCACTCATTGCGGACGAGAAGTCGCAGTACGGCCACACCATCGATCACTCGGCCCGTTTCATGGCCGCACTGGCCGACCGCATCCAGGCTGACCCGCAGTGGATCATGCCCGGCTACGAAGATCCGTTCTACCACCTGTGGAAGGAACGTCGGCTGCCTGCCAACGTGGACCCGCACAAGGCGAACTTGAAGGACGAGGAAGAACGCGCGCGGCTGGCCAAGGTGCTGGAACGTGGCTTGGACCGAGTCGTCGGTCATGTGCTTCCCGTGCAGCGCGCGTGGCGGAACTGCTTCCCCATCTGGGCCAGCGGGCCGTGGTTTCTGCGGGCCGAGAAGCTTTACCTGTTCCCGGGGGATTCTCCCATGGGCTTCCGGCTGCCCCTCGATTCACTCCCCTGGGTGAGCCAGTCGGACTATCCCTATCTCAACGAACTTGATCCCACCGTCGCCCGTCCGCCGCTGCCGGATCGTGCCGAGTTCCGGCAACGCTATCTGCAAGTCAACACGCCGGCCCGTACGAAGGCCGCTGCGCTCCGGCGTCGCGAACAAACGGAAGAAGCCGCGCGGAAAGCCGAACTGCTCGACGACCCGACAAAGCAGCCAGGGCGGGGCGAGTCGGCCGCCTGGATCATCCGCACAGCACTTTGCGTTGAACCGCGTGGCGGACGGTTGCACGTCTTCATGCCGCCTGTCGCGACGCTGGAGGACTATCTGGAACTGGTCGCTGCCATTGAGGACACCGCTGCGCAGTTGAAAACACCGGTAACCATCGAAGGATACACGCCGCCTTCTGACCCGCGCCTCAATGTGCTCAAGGTCACGCCTGATCCGGGCGTCATCGAGGTCAACATGCACCCGACTTCGACGTGGGACGAGATGGTCAAACAGACCACCACGCTCTACGAGGAGGCGCGTCAAACCCGTCTCGGCACCGAGAAGTTCATGCTCGACGGCCGGCACACCGGCACGGGCGGCGGCAACCACATCGTCATTGGCGGCGCGACGCCGACCGATTCGCCGCTCCTGCGCCGGCCCGACCTGCTCAAGAGCCTCATCGCTTACTGGCAGAACCATCCGTCGCTGTCGTTCCTCTTCAGCAGCCTGTCCATCGGCCCGACGAGTCAAAGCCCGCGCATTGACGAGGCGCGTAATGATTCGCTCTACGAGTTGGAAGTTGCGTTCAAGCAGATCAAGAACTTCGAGCCCGTGCCGGCCTGGCAGACGGACCGCCTGTTCCGCAACCTGCTCATCGACGCCACGGGCAACACCCACCGCGCCGAGTTCTGCATCGACAAACTCTACTCGCCCGACAGCAGCAGTGGCCGCCTTGGCCTGCTGGAGATGCGTGCGTTTGAGATGCCGCCGCACGCCGAGATGAGTTTGGCGCAGCAGTTGTTGTTGCGCACGCTGGTCGCGAAATTCTGGCAGCAGCCCTACGACGCGAAACTCGTCCGCTGGGGCACGCAGATTCACGATCGTTGGATGCTGCCGCACTTCGTCTGGTCGGACTTGCAGGATGTGGTGTCCGATTTGAAAGATGCGGGCTACGCTATGAAATCCGAGTGGTTCGCCCCGCATTTCGAGTTCCGTTTCCCGCAGTTCGGGGACATGCAGGTGCGTAACACCGCGCTCGAACTCCGTCAGGCATTGGAGCCATGGCACGTCCTCGGTGAGGAGCCGGGCGGGGGTGGGACGGTGCGTTACGTGGATTCGTCGCTCGAACGCGTGCAGGTCAAGGCCCGGGGCCTTACCGACTCGCGTCACATCATCACATGCAACGGCCACGCCATCCCGCTGCATCCCACGGGAACGCATGGCGAGTACATTGCGGGCGTCCGTTATCGGGCGTGGCAGCCGGCGTCCTGCCTGCAGCCGACCATCGGCGTGCACGCGCCCATTACGTTCGACGTGGTGGATTCATGGAACGGCAAGAGCATCGGCGGCTGCACGTATCATGTGGCCCACCCCGGCGGGCGCAACTACACCAGCTTTCCGGTGAACGCCTATGAGGCCGAGAGCCGGCGCCTCGCGCGGTTCTTCCGCCTCGGCCACACGCCGGGGCCGGTCAAGGTCAAGCGGGCCGAGATCAATCCGGAGATGCCCTTCACGCTGGATTTGCGGAATGTGTGACCGGGGGAAGACTTGGCAGGTGAATCCCAGTGTGGTTTCTTAACGGCATGAAGACAGCGACTATTGAACTGCCCGACGCGGTGTTCAACCTGCTTGAGCGCGAGGCTGCCATCCAGCACCGGTCGCTGGGGGGCTATCTCGCCGCCTTGGTTGAGGGGCAGGCTGGTTTGATCAACCCCTCGAAGTCGGCGCGTCAGGAGCCGGAACTGCCGTTGATCCGGTCCGATGCTCCGGGGCAGGCCCATATCACCAACGAGTTGCTCGCACAAATCGAGGAGCAGGAAGAAGCCGCACACCATGCCCGCCTTGCCGGACGCTAACATATGGCTGGCACTGGCGTGGGAAGGCCATCAAGGCCACCCGGTCGCGCGTGCTTGGTGGGATGCCGCCCGAAGCGAGCAAATCTATTTTTGCCGCGTCACCCAGATGGCGTTATTGCGACACCTGACCAGCCGGGCGGTCATGGGGACAGCGCAAAAGTCCCAGACTGAAGCGTGGCAGACTTTCGATGCACTGCGAGCCTCCCCGCGCGCGGAGTGGCTCGCCGAGCCGCCAGGCTTGGAGGAAGCCTGGCGAAAGGTGTCGTCGCGGGCCTTTCCCTCGCAAAAGCGATGGACCGATGACTACCTCGCCGCTCTGGCCCAGCGGCAAGATTTCCGAGTAGTGACGTTCGACAGCGACTTCAATGATTACTCCGGTTTGAAGGTGGAACTGCTGTCCATGCCCGCGGCGGCCAACGCGCCAATCTCATGACCGAACCCGCCGCGCCAGCGCACGCCGAGCGCCATTTCGATTTGCTGGCGAACTATTCGCCAGCCGGTGGGGCATTTGATGAGCTGCTCACCCGCAGCGCGGAACCGCGCGAGCACTATCTGCCGCTGCTGAGCCACCTCGATTCTCTCGGCTACGCAGAACTCAAGCGCCGCACCGACACGTGCCGCCGGCTGCTCCACGAAGGCGGCATTACGTACAACGTCTATGGCGATCCGCGCGGGATGGAGCGCCCGTGGCAGCTCGATCCGGTGCCGTTCGTCATCGCTGCCGCCGAGTGGCGGTCGCTCGAATCCGCGCTTGTGCAGCGGGCCACCTTGCTCAACCGCGTGCTGGCCGACTGTTATGGCAAGCAGGAACTCATCCGCTCCGGCCGCCTGCCGCCGGCGCTTGTATTCGCGCAGCCGGATTTTCTGCGGCCCTGCCATGGCATCAAGCCGCCCCGCGAAAGTTTCCTCCAATTCTACGCTGCCGACCTGACGCGTTCGGCAGACGGGCAGTGGTGGGTCGTATCGGACCGGACGGCCATTCCCACCGGGGCTGGCTATGCACTCGCGAACCGGCTTATCACCTCGCGCCTCCTGCCCGATCCGTTCCGCGACGGCCACGTGCAACGGCTCGCCGGTTTCTTCCGGGAAGTGCGGAACTCCCTTGCCCATCTCGCGACCCGCCACACGGACAACCCGCGCGTCGTGCTTCTTACCCCGGGCCCCTACAACGAAACCTACTTCGAGCAGGCCTACCTTGCACGTTACCTCGGCTACATGCTGGTCGAAGGTCAGGACCTAACCGTCCGTGATGACCGGGTGTTTTTGAAAACCCTCTCGGGCCTTGAACCGGTCGATGTGATTCTGCGCCGCGTGGATGATGATTTCTGCGATCCGCTCGAACTGCGCAACGATTCGATGCTCGGGGTGCCCGGCCTGGTGGAGGCCTTGCGCGCCGGCAACGTTGCGGTGGCCAACACCCTGGGCAGCGGACTTTTGCAACGGCCGGCGTTCCTGGGCTTCCTGCCGGGGTTGTGCCGGCACCTGTTGGGCGAACCGCTCAAGTTACCTTCGGTCGCGACGTGGTGGTGCGGCCAGGAGTCGGCGCGCAAATACGTGCTGGAGCATCTTGACGAGTTGTTTGTGAAGCCGGCCTTCCGCAGCCGGGTGAAAGGCTCCCATGTGGATCGCCGTCTCACCCGTGACGAGCGCGAAGCGCTGGCCCGGGCCATCCGATTCCAGCCGCATCAATACGTGGCCCAGGAACGCGCTGTGCTGTCCGTCGCGCCGGCGTGGGGCGAACACGGCCTGACCGCGCGTCCGGTTACGGTGCGCGTGTACCTCGTGGCAACCGAGAAGGGCTACCAGCTCATGCCTGGCGGTCTGACCCGCGTGGCCAGCGAGGCCAGTGGGCGCTCCGTCTCCATGCAGCGGGGAGGCGCAAGCAAGGACACGTGGGTGCTCAGCGATGAACCCGTCGAGGCCACCTCCCTCCTTAGCACGCGCGGCCAGCCCATCGAGCTGCGGCGGGTGGGTAACAACCTGCCCAGCCGCATGGCCGACAACTTCTACTGGCTGGGCCGCTATGCCGAGCGCGCGGACTTCACCACCCGCATGTTGCGCGCGGCCTTGTTGCGCTTCGGCCCCGAGGCCACCGGCAGTTCGCTGCCATTTCTTGAGCCACTGCTACAGACGCTGGAAACCCAGGGCCAGCTCACACCCGGCAAGGCGGGCCGCGAGATTCGTGCCAACCACGAGACGCTCGAAGCGGATCTGCTCGCCGCCATCTTTGATCCCAAACGCCCGGGCAGCCTGCGCTGCATTGCCGAGAATCTTCAGCGGCTGGCGATGCTGGTCCGTGACCGGACCTCGAACGAGGTATGGCGTGTGCTCAGTTCGCTCGACGACATGCTGGCCCGGCCTGCTTCCAGCCTGATGCTCACGGGCGATGCCGTTGGCATTCTCCACCAGGCGATGCTGACGCTCGCGGCCTTCAGCGGTCTGGCCCGTGAGAACATGACGCGCGCCCACGGCTGGCGCTTCCTTGACATGGGCCGGCGCATCGAGCGCGGCGTGTATCTCTGCACCCTGCTGGAAAACGCACTGAGTTCGCCCGAGGCGGATAATCCCAGCGTGCTGGAGTCCGTGCTGGACGTGTGCGACTGCGCGATCACCTATCGCGCCCGTTACAACCTGCTGCCGAACATCGCCGCCGTTTACGATCTCGTCCTGCTCGATGACACGAACCCGCGCTCATTGCTCTTCCAGCTCAGCCAGCTCGTGAAGCATGTGGACCGGCTGCCACAGGAAAGTGATAACGCCCTGCCCAGCGCCGGCCAGCGCGTGCTGATTGAATGTGTCGCCCGCCTGCGCCTGTTGGACGCCCGCGAACTGAACAAGCTCAAAGGCGGCTGGCACGACTCCGAGACCGGTACCGTCGTCAGCGAAACGCTGCGCGATCTTCCGCGCCTGAGCGATGCGATTGCGGTGAGCTATTTCGCCCACTCGACCATTTCCCGCACCGATCAGGGAGGTTCAGCGTGAATTTCCGCATCGTCCATCGCACGGTTTACAACTACAGCCAGCCGGTCACGGTTTCGCACCACGCGGCCCTTCTGGAACCGCTCACGCTGCCCCATCAGCAACTGCTGGAATTCAGCTCGCAAATCGCCCCGGAACCGTCCGTGCGCAAAATGCGCACGGATTATTTCGGCAATCGCGTCTGCTTCTTCAGCATCCAGGAACTGCACAAGCGGTTTGAAGTCGTTGCGAAGAGCCTCGTAAACATGAAGGAAGTGACGCCTCCGGCGGCCTCGCTTTCACCACCCTGGGAACAGGTGGTGACCTTGTTCTCCGACCCCGTTTCGCCGACGGTTGCGGAGCCCTACCAGTTTGTCTTCGATTCGCCGGGGGCACGTGCGATGCGCGAACTGGCGGATTATGCCCAGGAGAGCTTCGCCCCGGGCACGCCGCTCCTGGTTGCGGTCGGCGACCTGAACCGGCGCATCCATGCGGACTTCACCTACGACCCGGTCGCCACCACGGTGGCGACGCCGCTGGAAGAGGTCATCTCGAAGCGGCGCGGCGTCTGTCAGGATTTCGCCCATCTGGCGATTGCGGTGCTGCGCTCGATGGGGGTGCCCGCGCGTTACGTGAGCGGCTACCTGCGCACACGGCCTGCCCCGGGAAAACCGCGGCTTGTCGGGGCGGATGCCTCGCACGCGTGGTTCTCCGCCTTTTGCCCGGATCTCGGCTGGGTGGATTTTGACCCGACCAACAACGTCCAGCCGGCTTCGGAGCACATCACCATCGCCTACGGCCGGGACTTCGGTGATGTCAGTCCCATCAGCGGGATTCTGACCGGGGGCGGCGAGCACGTGATCAAGGTATCCGTGGACGTGGCTCCGGCGTGAACTTCGACCGCTAATTTCATGAAGTGGGACATCCTCCATCGCACGCGGTTCAACTACGCATCGCCCGTGCGCGAAAGCTTCAACGAAGTGCGGCTCCAGCCGCAGGCAAGCGACTTCCAGACGGTGGACTCGTTCCTGCTGAAAGTCCTGCCGGCCGCGCGGCTGCGTCACTATCTCGACTTTTACCACAACACCATCCACCACTTCGAAATCCCGGAACCGCACAGTTCCCTGGTCGTGGAAAGCCACTCGCGGGTGACCACGAGGTCAGCTCCGGTGCTGGCCGCCGACGCAACCCCGTTCCCCCTGGAACGCATTGACCAGGCTTTGCGCTGGGAGCGAAGCTACGATTTCCTCCAGGCCAGCCGCTTCGTGGACACATCCCCTGAGACCTGGCGCCTTGCGTTGGACGTGGTGGGTGACCAGCGGGACACGTGGCAGGCCGCCCTGGCGTTGATGCGTTTTGTTTACACCCACTTGAAGTACGAATCCTTCTCCACGAGCGTTCATACGCACATGAAGGACGTCCTCGCCCAGCGGCGCGGAGTTTGTCAGGACTTCGCCCACGTCCTGCTGGGGCTCTGCCGGGTGATGAAGATCCCCGCGTGTTATGTCAGCGGCTACCTGGCCACCGAAGCCGCCAGTGCCACGCACGCCTGGATGGAAGTCCTCATCCCCGGAGTCGGCTGGCGTGCCCTTGATCCGACCCACAACTGCCAGCCGGGCGAAACCTACGTGAAGATTGCCGTGGGCCGTGACTATGCCGATGTCGCGCCGATCAGCGGGCATTACGTGGGCAGCACGAACCGTACGCTGGAAGTCAGCGTGCAGATCCAGTCGGTGGAATGATCCTCTCACCAGGGCAGGCCGGGACACCGTTAGATGAGTGGGAAACGGAGCGCGGCGTTCGCGCCGTTTCACCGTTCCCTTGGCCCATCATGGCGGTGTCTCCGGCTTCGTGTCAGCTCGTGGTGTCAACCATTCCGTCCTCACGTCAACGGCGTCGCCGTGCCGGTCAGCGATTTGCGCACGATCTTCTTCACCGTCTCGAGGTTCTTGGTCAGTTCGTAGGTGGCCTTGAGCAGGTCGTCCTGGGCGGCGGGATTGCCCAGTGCGCGGATGGCCGGCTGGAGTTTTAGCGTGGCTTTCGAGATTTCGTCGCAGGTTTGCTTGATGGATTCAGCGGCTTCGGTGGGCGTCATGGGAAAGTTGGAATGAGTGGCAGTTACTACAGGTAGGTGGGTTTAAAATACCGTTCACGAGAACCGGTCTTCCGTCCACGGATCGGCGGTGTTCGAGTAACCGCGCAGTTCCCAGAAGCCCAGGATGTCCCGGTCGAGGAAGGTGATTTCGCGGATCCACTTCGCGCCCTTCCAGGCGTAGCGCTTGGGCACGATGACCCGCGCCGGGCCGCCGTGCTCGACGGACAGCGGCTGGCCGTTCCAGGTGTGGGCAATGAGCACATCGTCATCAAGGCACACATCAAGCGGGTTGTTCGTCGAGTAGCCGTCGTGGCTTTTGAAGAACACATGGGTGGCGGAAGGCTTTGGCTTCACCAAGTCAGCCAGGGTGAAGAACGCGACGCCGCTGAACACCATGTCGAACTGGCTCCAGGTCGTGACGCAGTGAAAATCGCTTGTGTCCGTGAACTGCGGCAGCGCGAGAAACTCCGGCCACGAGAGCGTTACCGGATTCTCCACGTGTCCGCCGATCTTCAGCTCCCACTGGTCCAGCGGCACCACGGTGTGGTTGCCCAGATCGAGCACCGGGAAGTTGTGCACCTGTCGTTGGCCGGGGGGCAGGCGGTCGGTGGAGCGGACCGACGGCTTTTCCTGGCCGGCCATCTTGCGGGCCCAGCGTTCCTTCCGGGCGATGTAGTCGTCTTTCATCGGACGCGCGAACGGTGCGGCGGGGCAGGGGGTTTGGCAAGTGCGGCTGCGGCCTGGTCGAATAGCTGCGGGGATGCTGCGTCGGGGAATGTAGTCCCGTAACCGTGACACTTTAAGAATCGAATCATAACCATGCGCTTCACCGCCCTCGCCGCCCTCACGCTCACCGCCTTGCTCCTCCCCGCCCTCGCCGCCGAATGGAAGGTCGTTCCCGACTGGCTCAAGTTGCAGGAAGGCCGTCCGAACCTCGGCAACCAGCACGGCGATGTCGCCGTCAGTTCCAAGGGCGAGGTTTACGTCAGCAGCATGGACCCCAAGGCCGGGGTGCAGGTCTATGGCACCGATGGCAAGTGGCTGCGCAACGTCCCCGACGCCCCGAATGATTTCCACGGCTTCGTCATCAAGAAGCAGGCCGACGGCGAATTCATCTATGGTCCCCGGCTCGGCGGCGGCAACATCCTCAAGCTCACCCTGGAAGGCAAAGTGGTCCTCGACATCCCGTCCTCCAGCATCCCCGATGATTTCAAGGTGAAGAACAAGGAAGGCAAGACCCGCGTGGCGATGACCGGCATGGATGTCGCGCCCAACGGCGACTGGTTTGTCACGGACGGCTACGCCAGCAGCTACGTCCACCACTTCGACAAAAACGGCAAGTACCTCAAGTCCTTCGGCGGCAAGAAGGCCCCGTACAACTTCACCACGTTGCACAAGATCGCCGTGGACACCCGTTTCACCCCCATCCGCATCATCGCCTGCGACCGTGAGGCCATGCGCGTCGTCCACATGTCCACCGAGGGTGAACTGCTCGGGGTTGTGGCCAAGGACCTCCTCGCTCCCGCCGCCATCACGGTGCAGGGCGATTACGCCCTCGTCGGTGAAATCCGGGGTGCCGTCAGCGTCCTCGACAAGGAAGGCAAGCTCGTTGCCCGCCTCGGCCTCAACACCACGCCCGGCGAGACCGGCAACAACAAGCTCGAACCCGCCAAGTGGCGTCCCGGCTTCGTCACTGCGCCGCACGGTGTGGCCTTCGATGCCGCCGGTGACATCTTTGTCTCCGAATACAACCAGTTTGGCCGCGTGCACCGCTGGAACAAGCTGTAGTTGCAAATCGCTCCCTGCCGTCGGCAGTCGCGTGATCCCCATTCGCGGGTTGGTAAGCGCCGTTGTGCGTGACCAACCCGCTGGGGCTTTTTTTACCTGGGTTGGCCTGTCGTACGGCTTTGACCGAGGCTGGCAAGCCTGCGAACTGCGATTCCTATACCCCAACTGGTTTACGCCAGCGTTCTTGGCCCATCGCTACGAAACCGGCGCATGGTTGTACGCGGGTATCCGGCTGGACAGGGATGGAAGGTCAGACGCCCAATTCGCGTTTAACGGCGGCGAAGGCGGCAACGGCGCGTTCCAGGTCCTCGCGGGTGTGCGCGGCGGAGATCTGGGTGCGGATGCGGGCCTTGCCCTGCGGTACCACGGGGTAGCTGAAGCCGATGACGTACACGCCGTGCCCGAGCATCGCGTCGGCGAACTTCGTGGCCAGTGCGGCATCGCCCAGCATCACCGGGCAGATGGGGTGCGTGCTGGGCAGGAGGTTGAAGCCCAGCTTGCCCATCTCGGCCCGGAAGAACCGGGTGTTCGCCTCCAGCCGGTCGCGCAGTTCGGTCGAGGCGGTGAGGAGGTCGAGCACTTGGAGCGAGGCCCCGGCGATGGTCGGGGCGAGCGTGTTGCTGAAGAGGTAAGGGCGCGAGCGTTGGCGGAGGAGTTCGATGATTTCCCGGCGTCCGCTGGTATAGCCGCCGCTGGCACCGCCGAGGGCCTTGCCGAGCGTGCCGGTGAGGATGTCCACGCGGCCCAGCACGTCGCAATACTCGGGCGTACCCCGGCCGGTGCGGCCCATGAAACCGACGGCGTGCGAATCATCCACCATCACGAGGGCGTGGTACCTGTCGGCGAGGTCGCAGATGGCGCGGAGGTTGGCGATGTAGCCGTCCATCGAGAACACCCCGTCGGTGGCGATGAGCTTGAAGCGGGCCTGGTTCGCATCGGCTTCCTTGAGCTTCGCCTCCAGGTCGGCCATGTCGTTGTTGCGGTAGCGATGGCGCTGGGCTTTGCAGAGGCGGATGCCGTCGATGATTGAGGCGTGGTTCAATTCGTCGCTGATGATCGCGTCCTCCGCGCCGAGAAGGGTCTCGAACAACCCGCCGTTCGCATCGAAGCAGGATCCATACAAGATCGTGTCCTCGGTGCCGAGGAACTCGCTGAGCCGCTGCTCGAGCTGGCGATGGACGCCTTGTGTGCCGCAGATAAAGCGCACGCTCGCGCAGCCGTAGCCCCATTGGTCGAGCGCGGCGTGGGCGGCGGCCCGAACCCCGGGATGCTGCGCGAGGCCGAGGTAGTTGTTCGCGCAGAAGTTCAGCACCGGCTGGCCATCGGCCACGCGAATGGTGGTGCCCTGCGGCGTCTGGATGACGCGCTCGCGCTTGTAGGTGCCGGCGGCGCGGATGCCGTCGAGCTGCTGCTGGAGGTGGGGCTGGAAGGAGCCGAGCATAAATCAATGGGTCGTGAGGAAGGGCAGTTCGAGGACTGGCGGCGTGCCGAGTGCGGGGCGCGTGAACTTCTCGCCGTATTTCGTAAAGCCGGCCACGAAACCGCCCTGGGACAGGAAGAACTGGCCGTTCTCCACGCCCATGAAGCGGTCGAGCCGGTCGGCCTTGCCGGTGCCGTCATGGCTGAAGCTGGCGGTGGTCACCTCCTGCCACTGGCCGCCCTCGGTGCGCAGCCATTGATTGCCGTAGAGGGCCTTGCGGCGCAGGTGGCCGTTGTCGCCGCCGAAATTTTCGCTGAACGAATACAGCCCGCGCAACCAGCTGCCGTCCTTGGGCGCGCGCCACGAGGAGATGAGCATCCATTTGTGTGTGTCCGGCCGGAACCAGTAGCCCGAGTAGATGGTGGCGGTGGCATTGGTCGGCTGGGCGGTGACGAGGAAGCGCTGCGGCTCGCCGGTCTTCCAGGGGAAGACCAGATGCGAATGACCGCCGGTGCCTTCGTTGCCAAAATCACCGGAGCTGACGCCCTCGCCCTTGGCGATGAGCGTGGTGCGGTTTTCGTCGCCGACCTTCTTGCGGTCCACCGCTTCACCGCCGCTGTCCCAGACGCTGAAGATGATCCGGCGTTCCGTGGGGCTGTTGACCTGCATGCCAAAGTAGCCGCGGTGCCAGCCGCACACTTCGTAGTAGGTGGCAACGGGGTCTTCCTGGGCCGTGACTTCGCAGTAAAAGGCCGCGACCTTCGTATCCTTCGGCTGCGGGTAGGCGAGGTGGACGCTGGCGGCGTTGCGACGCGGTTTCAGATTGAAGTGCGCATCGGTCGTGGCAGGGCCGTCGAGAATGAGGGCGTCGAGTTCACCGGCGGGCTGGCCGGCTGCGTTCAAGGATTCGAGCGTGAAACGCTGGTAACCAGCCTGCTTGATCGCGAAGGAACCGAACTGGACCACCACGGCGTCCGCGCCACCCTTCGCCTCGGCTTCGTGCGTTTGTCCATCGACGGTGAGTCGCAGCTTGGAAGTGGCGTTGGCCGGCAGCCGCAAGGCAAGCGCGCAGTCGAGCTTGCCGGGGGTTTTGATTTCGCCGAACCAAAGAACTTTTAGCCGGGGATTAGTCCACTTGGTGATGCCGCTTTTTTCCGAGACGGACGCCCCGCGCGTTTCGGGGTCAAGATAAGCTGTAAAGGCCGGCACGCGTAGTTCCGCCTGCGCTGCGACGGTGACCAGCAGGACGGCGACGATGGATGAGAATGATTTCATGAAAGTGTGGTGGTCGGTAGTGGATCAGGCCCAGTCGAGAATCACCTTGCCGCAGTTGCCTGACAGCATGGCTTCGAAGCCTTTTTCAAATTCGGTGTAGTGGAAGCGGTGCGTGATGATGGGTTTGATGTCCAGGCCGCTCTCGAGCATCACGGACATCTTGTACCACGTCTCATACATTTCGCGTCCGTAGATGCCCTTGATCGTGAGCATGTTGAAAATCACCTTGTTCCAGTCGATGGCCATCGGCTCCGCCGGAATGCCGAGCATGGCGATTTTCCCGCCGTGGCACATCTGGTCGATCAGGTCGCGGAAGGCCGCCGGGTTGCCGGACATTTCCAGCCCTACGTCGAAACCCTCCTTCATGCCCAGCCGCTGTTGCACGTCGCGGAGGTTCTCGCGGGACATGTTCACCGCCACGTCCGCGCCCATCTGCTTCGCGAGGGCGAGCCGGTGGTCGTTCACGTCGGTGATGACCACATAGCGCGCGCCGGCGTGTTTGGCGACCGCTGCGCCCATGATGCCGATCGGGCCCGCGCCGGTGACCAGCACGTCCTCGCCGAGCAGGTCAAAGGACAGCGCGGTGTGCACGGCGTTGCCGAAGGGGTCGAAGATCGCCGCCACCTCGCGGTCGATGTCGGGCCGGTGATGCCACACGTTGGTCATGGGCACGGCAATGAACTCGGCGAACGCGCCGGGGCGGTTCACCCCGATGCCCGAGGTGTCCTTGCACAGGTGCCGCCGGCCGGCCAGGCAGTTGCGGCAGCGTCCGCAGACGACGTGACCCTCCGCGCTCACCACCTCGCCGGGATGGAAGTCCGAGACGTTCGCGCCGACCGCGACCACCTCGCCCACGAACTCATGCCCCACGACCATCGGCACCGGGATGGTCTTCTGCGCCCAGGCATCCCACTTGTAGATGTGCAGGTCCGTGCCGCAGATGCCGGTCTTGTGGACGCGGATCAGCACGTCGTTGAGGCCGGGGGCCGGGGCGGGGACGTCTTCGAGCCACAGGCCGCGGGCGGCGTGGCGTTTCACGAGGGCTTTCATAAACAATTCGGCTTGCGGGCCGTCACCTGCGCGTCCAGTATTTTGGACGTAGTTTCCGCTATGCTAGACGCCGGGTTCCGGTATGCAAGAGGAAATTCCAGTATATCGCACAACATGTCCACCGCGCCGAAAACCCGCAAACCCTCCACCAGCCATGCGCCCGCCGAGGCCATCAACCGCCACCTGGGCACCCGCGTGAAGAACCTGCGCACCCAGCGCGGGTGGTCGCTGGAGGCACTGGCCAGTGCGAGCGGCGTGAGCCGGTCCATGCTGAGCCAGATCGAGCGTGAGGAGGCCAACCCGACGCTGGCCGTGACCCTGCGCATTGCGCAGGCCTTTGGCATGGGGCTGGGCGACCTCCTCGAAATGCCCGGCGCGGCCTCCGCCGTCAGTGTCATCCGCGCGGACGATCACGCGTTTCACTATCGCTCGGACCAGGCCTGCCGCATCCGCACGCTCTCGCCGTTGAACCTGGAGAAGGACGTGGAGTTCTACGAAGTGCAGTTGCAGGCCGGCGGGGCTTTGCGCAGCGCGGCGCATTTCGAGGGCACGCGTGAGTTCATCACCGTGCAAAAGGGCCAGGTGCGCGTGGAGTCGGCGGATGACGCGGAGACCTTGAACCCCGGCGACTCAGCCAGCTACCGCGCCGACGTGCCCCACGCGATCATCAACGCCGGCAAGGGTGAAGCGGTGATCTTCCTCGTGGACATCTACCGATGAACGCGCCGCGCAAGCGATATGCAAATCGCTTCAGTTTCGGAACAGCCGCAACAGTTCGTTATCCACATTTGGGGTGGTCCTGATAGTAACAGGATACTCAGACAAGCTTGTTAGGAGAAGTCCAACCCAGCCGACTTCCATGTAAGGTGTCAACAGCTGGCTTCCGAGGCTCTGCCACAGCCCGTGTAAAGTGTCGAAGTTCGTCAAACCAAGCACGGCTGCGGGATGAACCACGTTATATTGGTGTTCATCCCTCCGAAGTTGTGCATCACTGGCCACGACCCTTTCCGCGAGCTGTTCGACCGTTGCTTCATCCCGAAGAGCGGCGATGAGCAGTTCGGTGAAATGACACCAAGGAACGTATTCAATTAGGTGCCATTGTCCGTTCCGACAGGCAGCCGAGGCTTCATGCACTGCGTCAGCAAGATTCAACATGAGTTGCTTGTCACGCAGTTGAATTGAGTCGGCAAACAGCCGAACGAGCGGATAGTTCAGGTGAAACACAATTTTTTCCTGCCCGTGGATGCACATCATTTGAACGGCGACGCTGTTCGTGAAGCAACGGAAACGAAGGAAACCTTCTTCCAAATCTTCAGACCAGTCGGTCAGACTGACCGTTTCGGATATATCGAAGTTCGAGACAGACGGGACTGTGCGAGTTTCCAGTACTTTTGACCATTCTCGGACGTAGTCTTTGTAGCCAGGGTCGCCGGGGCAGTACTTTTCGATGAGTTCCTTATTGATTCGTGAGCAGCAATAATCGAACAGCAGGTTCATTGCTTCCACTTGGACGCCTTTGGGAGCCTTATCGTTCCCTCTCATAGTCATCTCACCGGTTCATCAAATCCTCGATCTCATCAACCTCCACCGGCGTGTTCGCCATCAGGTCCACCGGGCCCTTGGACGTCACGACGATGTCGTTTTCCAGGCGGACGGCGAAGCCTTCCTTCGGGATGTAAATGCCCGGCTCGACGGTGAGCACCCAGCCCGCCGCGAACGGTTCGGTGTTGAAACCCACGTCGTGCACGTCCAGCCCGAGCGGGTGCCCGAGGCCGTGCATGAAATACTTCCGGCAGGCCAGCTCGTCTTCGGTCTGCTTCTTGATGTCGGCCTTGGTGATGAGGCCCAGCGCGAGGAGTTCGTCGTTCATCATCAATTGCGATTCCTTCTGCCAGTCGCGGTGGAATTTCCCGACGGTTGCGCCCTTGATGCAGGCGCGCATGACGCGGAGGACGGCGTTGTAAACGGCCTTCTGCCGGCGCGTGAACCGGCCGCTCACCGGGATGGTGCGCGTGAGGTCGGCGTTGTAGTTGGCATAGCTGGCCGCCACGTCGAGCAGGAGCAGTTCCCCCTTCTTGCACGGCTGGTCGTTCTGATTGTAATGCAGGGTGCAGGCGTTTGCGCCGCCGGCGATGATGGGGTTGTACGCAAACTTGGCGCGGTTGCGCACGAACTCATGGATCAGCTCGGCCTCGACCTCGTACTCCGTCACGCCAGGCTTCACGAACTTGAGCAGCCGGTCAAAACCCTTCGCCGTGATGTCCACCGCGTGCTGGAGCAGCGCGATTTCGGCATCGGTCTTCACTACGCGTATCTGGTGCATCAACCGGGCAAGCCGGTGGTAGGAGTGCAGCGGATACTTCGCCTGGCACTCGCGGGCAAACCGGGCGTCGCGCGACTCGACCTCGACGACGGCACGCTTGTGCTCGTTGGAATTAAGCCAGACGTGCTCCTGCTCGCACATGATCTGGCGGAAGAGGACGGGGAATTCGGAGAGCCACTTGATCTGCGTGATCCCGGAGATTTTCTTCGCGTCGTCCTTCGAGTGCTTGTAGCCCTCCCAGATTTTGAGGTGCTCGTTGGGCTCGCGCAGGAAGAGGATTTCGCGGTGCTTCGGATCAAAGGCATCGGGGGCGAGCAGCAGGATGCTCTCCTCCTGCTCGATGCCGGTCAGGTAGAACAGGTCGGAGTTGGGCGGCATCATGAGCGAACCGTCGGCATTCGTGGGCGGGATGTCGTTGGCGTTGAGAATGGCGATCGATTTCGGCGGGAGCAGCTTTTTCAACCGTTCGCGGTTTTCGACAAACAACTTCGAATCAATAGGTGCGTGGCGCATGAAGAAAGGATGACAGGATCAGGCCAGAGTTGCCGAGTGGAGAATTTGCGGCCCCACTTCAAAGACCGCCACCACCGCCTGGGCCTTGGCCGGATCATTCAAGCAGAGCGCCCCGGAACGGATCTTGGCGACGGGTTCGCCTTCGAGCTGGAGCGGGGACGATTCCTTCAGACGCCGGGCGTAACTGTCGAAGTCCGCGCAGCTCTCCGCGCGCAACGTCGTGGCGTTGATGAGCCGGAAGCACCCGTGCGTGCCGGGGCAGGTGCGTCGCATGAGTTCCAACGTCACACGGCCCATCGTGTAGCGCGGGTTGATCTCCACGACTGGCTTCAACCGCGCCCGGCCTGCCGGGTCCCGATACACAAAGGCATCCACGCCCACCGGTCCCAGATAGCCGGCGGCCTTTAGCTCGCCGGAGAGCAGTTCGATCAGCTTGCCGAAGAGCTGGCGCAGCAGAGCAGGGGACCCGGCGTGTTCTCGGAACGAAGCGAGCATGGCGGGGGGCAATGAGCGGGCGAAGTTCGGTGCGGCGGTATTGGCCTGAAATTGTCCCTTCGCATCGTTGATCAAACCGGTGTAGCCGATCAGCTCCAGACCGCGTTCGCTCATGTCCAATTGCATGGAAAAATCCACCAACCGCTCCAGCCACGGTTCGACGACAAGCTGGCGACGGTTTTGCAACGCGTGCTCCATCCAGCGCCGTTGGGAGTCCAGCAGGTCCGGCTCCCACAGGCGGATCGCGTTGTGGCCCGCGAGGCCGAAGGACTGTTTCACAACGATGCGGTGATGGCCGCGTGCCCGAATGGTTGCGATGGCGGCAAGGGCTGCTTCCATCGTGTCCACGGGGACGCCAACCGTGTCCAGCGGGCAGAGGCACGTAGTGGGGTCAGCCCCGCGCCGGGCGTTGGGCAGACTGCCCGCCACCATGTCTTGATCCTCCAGAAGTTTCCGAAGGAAGGCCGCGCTCCAAGCCTTCGAGTACAGCGGGGCGATGCGTTCGTTGAAGGAGCTTTCCGGTGTGCGCGATTCGCCGCTAAGGCTGCCGAAGAGAGGTGTGAGGAGTTCCACGCTGTCCGGTCCCCACGCCCACGGGCACAGGCGGCCGAGCTTGCGTTGGGCGAGTGTTGGTAGGGCGCGTCTGTCCTCAGCGCGCCGTTTGGCTTCCGGTTGGTCTGACGGCGCGCTGGGACAGATGCGCCCTACCTCCACAAACTCCGGCAACGGAAAGCCCGCCTGCTTGATGCCGCTGAGGAATTCCACGCTGGGTCGCTGCTCCACAAGCACGATGTCGTCCTGGCGGCCCAGGAACTGCGGCAAGTTTGCGAGATCCTTCGCGAGCTGGGCCTGATGCTTCACCGGGGTGAATGATTTGCCCTGCGCGATGCGGCCCTCGGCGAACGGGTTGAAGACGTACACGTTTGGCGTGCGGCCCTTCGATTGCGCGAACACTTCCAGTTCCGCAATGAACGCCGCGTCAAAACCCGCTGCGCGCCGCCCATCGATGTTGAGTGTGAGCCCCTTCGCCCGCTGCGGTGAGAGCGGGAACTTGAGCTGGGCGCAAAACGCCTCCCAATCGCTCTGCCCCGGCTGTTTCCAGCGCCGGAACCATTTTAACCCGTAGGCCACGTGCGCGATTTCATCGCGGTAGATTTGGTCGAGCAGCTTGGCCGTCTCCGCGTCGCCCACCGTCGCGAAGCCGCGCGCGAAGTGCCGGGCGAAGTCGAGGTTCGCCTGCTCGAACGTCAAGCTCAGGCCGGCGACGTAATCCATCGGGCTGCCCATGCCGGACACCGCGCGCCAGAAGTAGCCGCTCACTGGCAGTTCGCCGAACGTGATGCCGCACGCTTGCATGCGGGCGAGATAGAGCCGCGTGTGTTCCTGTTCGTCGCGCAAGGTCTGGAGCACGCCCCGCCGGAAGGCGGTCGGGGCATCGGGGAAACGCAGCAGCACGAGGGCCATCAATTCGGTGGCGAGCAGCTCGTGGTTTGCGAAGAAGTGCAGGAGGCGGCCGCGCTCGCGTTCCTCGCCCAGTTGTCGCAGGCCGGGGAACTCGGACTTCTCGCCGGTGCCGGCGGGCTTGAAGGTGAGTTCCGCCGGACGGCCCGGCATTGAGGGGGTGGCGAGCGCCGGGCCGGGCTGTTCGTCCGTCACGACGGCCGGACACTGGAGCTTTTCCTCCAGGGTCGTCGCGAAGAGCACGCGCTCGGCGAGTTCACGCAGTTCCATGTCCGCCGAATGCGTAGCAGGGCCGGGGACGGGAGGCGAGCTTGCGTACCGGTGGGGTGAGATTCCGTCGAACCGCATTCCGAGCGCAGCGAGGCGAGCGAAAGCGAGCATCTCGGCAACCGCCAAGCAAGATACTCGCTTCGCTTGCCCTCATTCGTCGGAAAACAGGGTTCGACGGAGACTCACCCTGCCAGTCTATTGGTTGCACTGTCCCGCTTTGCATCGTCGCCGGGCTTAGCTACAGTCCGCCCGTGCACAGCCACGCGCCCGTTGTCGTTCCGGACTCCGTCCTGGCGGAGTTGCGCGCTCTCCTCGGCGCGGAGCATGTGCTTTCCCACGGGGACGAACTGCTCGTCTATGAGTGCGACGCCTACACACTGGAGAAGCACCTGCCGGGCGTTGTCGTGCTTCCCCGCACTACGGAGGAAGTGGCCGCCATTGTGAAGCTCTGCGCCCGGCACTCGCTGCCCATCATCCCGCGGGGCGCGGGCACAAGCCTCAGCGGCACCGTGCTCGCCAGCACCGGCGGCGTCATGATCGCGCTCACGCGGATGAACCGCATTCTTGACCTGGATGTCCGCAACCGCCGCGCCCTCGTCGAGGCGGGTGTGGTAAACGCGTGGGTCACGAACGCCGCGAAACCTCACGGCCTCTTCTACGCGCCGGACCCGTCCTCGCAGCCGGCCTGCACCATCGGTGGTAACGTGGGCACCAACTCCGGAGGGCCGCATACGCTCAAGAACGGCGTCACCACGAACCACATTCTTGGCTGCGAAGTTGTTTTGCCCGACGGCGAAGTGGTCTGGCTCGGCACCACGCCGGATGGCGGCGAGGACGTTGCCGGTTACGATTTGCGCGGGGCGTTCATCGGCAGCGAAGGGATGTTTGGCATCGCCACCCGGATACTCGTCCGGCTGGTGCGCGCGCCGCAGGCCTTCAAGACCCTGCTCGGCATTTTCGAATCCGTGGATGACGCGAGTCAGACGGTCAGCGACATCATCGGTGCGGGCATCGTACCGGCGGCGCTGGAGATGATGGATCAGATGATCACGCAGGCCGTCGAGGCGGCATACCACTTCGGCTTCCCGACCGACGCGGGCGCGGTGCTGATCGTGGAACTGGACGGTCTCGCCGCCGGCTTGGAGGAGCAAACCGCGCGGGTGGTCGAGATTTGCCGGCGGAACAAATCCCGTGAGGTACGCGTGGCAAAGGACGATGCCGAGCGCGCCGAGATCTGGAAGTGCCGCAAGCGTGCATTCGGCGCGATCGGCCGCCTTAGCCCGAACTTCCTCACGCAGGACGGCGTGGTCCCGCGCTCGAAGCTCCCTGAGATCATGCGCTTCATTCGCGCGACGAGCGAGAAGCACGGCCTGCGCATCCCGAACGTCTTTCATGCGGGCGACGGCAACATCCACCCGCTCATCCTCTACGATGAACGCGATCCTTCGCAGGTGACACGCGCCGTGCAGGCGGGCGAGGAAATCTTGGAGAAGTGCGTGGCGCTTGGCGGCAGCGTGACCGGCGAGCACGGCATCGGCGTGGAGAAGGCCGACATGATGGCGCGCCAATTCACGCCCGACGACCTCGACGCGATGAAAATGCTCCGCCGCGTCTTCGACCCCGCGCAACGCTGCAACCCGCACAAGATGTTCCCCGGCTCCAAACGCTGCGCGGACTTCGCGCCCCGGAAGCAGATCGCGGCGTGAACGATAGACGGCGTACTTGCGGCGGCCATGAATCCGTTCTGGCAGCGTGCCAAGAGTGAGTTGGAGAGGTTGCCATGTGTGCGCAAGGTTTACAGCCGCGCACGCATGTCGGTGCCCGAGGAGTGGTTTTGTTGCTCTCTTTTCATGGTTTGCGCGGAAGCCACTGTGGCGGTGCAAATGCGAAGAAAAGCAAGGCGCCACCAAAGAAGGCAATCAGACCGAGGATCAGCATGTAATCCTCACGCTTTTGCAGGATTGCTTGTGCTCTTGCGATTGGAGAAATCGTGCTTTGACCTGGTAGCGGTGGTGGGGCGTCGACCAAATCCGTCACGTCGATCCCACCAAAAATATCCGACAAAATAGCTGCCGGGGTGCACCATAATCCGTGAACTGACCACCAACCAAACAATGCTGTCCAAAACGCGTAACGCAAGCCAACCCAGGTTCGCGTCGAGTAAGGTGGAACCCATTCCAAATGAGTGCTTTCCCACGACACGATTAACGCCGAGGTGACCCTTTGATACAAGATGACCTTTCCGCCACGCTGATGGAACTTTTCTCTGATGGCCGGCAGCACTTGCATGTCTGGGGGGCGTGTGAGATGGAGGTGCAGAATCATGTTTCCAGACCGGGTTTTAGCCTATCTAGGATGGCATGTGCGAGCTCTGAGTGCACGGCTGGCTTTCGGTGGTGCATGCCTTGTTGTGCCGTTATGAAAGCGGGGAGTTGGATTGTTGTAAAGAACATGCGCTGGGGCAGCAATCTCAAGCGTTGGTGCGCACGGCTTCGGAGTCCATTTTACCGCCGGGCCGTTACTTGGATATGGCGGCTCAGGAGCCGGGGGCGGTGAGCCTGTTCCTGGGTTCGTGACGATGGTGCCTGCGACGAAGAAGGGGACAACATGGCGAAGGTCTCGCGTCCGGTGTGAAGGGGGCGCGGAGGGTGGTCGTGGAATTGAGTGTGGTCTGGGCCGGCTTGCGTCGATTGCATCAGAGCTGAGAAAGGGCAGGAAGGTGAGGGTTGCGGCCGCTTGACTTGCCTGCGGGTCTGCCGAAGGCTTCCGGCCTGATGCAGCAGTCGGATAACATTCTTAAGCACGTCGCCATCGTGGGCGTCCTTGCGCTCGTGGGTTACGTGGGGCTTTACGCCTTGGACATGCACTTGCGCGGGCGCAAGGGGCCGTGGGAGGTCACCTTCGCTGCCGAGACCAACGGCACGCCCTATCTGGTGGTGAACCAGCCTGCGTATGGCGTGCGGGATGTGAAGGTGCGTTTCCCCGGTGAGCAGAATCCGCTGACGAATGCGCCGGTGACGGTGCGGTTCGCCGAGCCGAACACGAAGCCTGGCTTCGGGGAGCTGCGGTTCCAGGATGCGACCTATCTGCCAGGCACGGTGACGTTGCTGGCCTTCAACCACGAGATCGAGTTCATCCAGCGTGGATTGGTGCTGGATCGTCAGGAGCGCGCCTGGCAACCCGGGCTGACGGCGGACCTCACGCCGACGAACCAAGCGCCGCCACTGCGGACGCTCGGGCGCAAGCGGAATTACTGACGGGGTCCGGCGTGTTTTCGCTGTGGCGGCAGGCATCCTGCCTGCCGTAGAGCCGGGGCTTCCAGCCCGGCGGAAGATTCGCCCGGCCACCTGATTGCTTTTGAATCACACCACGACGTAGGACTTCTCACGCCAATCCGGGCGGCATGATGCCCGCCCTCTACGGCAGGCAAGATGCCTGCCGCCACGGTGCCTGCGGCCACAGTTTGACTTCGCACCCGCCGGGTTACGGCGTTCGTTACTTCTTCGCCGGGAGCAGCAGTTCCATCGCCTTGTCGAGCTGGGGATCGCGCTGGGAAAGCCAGTCTTCCGGGGTGAGCCAGACGCGTTGGTCGGGCTGCTCGCCGTTGTTCTCCATGTTCGTGCCGTCCATGCGGAAGACGCCGCCCTGGGGCATCCGGGCGCCGGTGCCATCGGTCAGGCGCATGGCCCAGGTCCAGATGACGTAGCCGGGGGTGGGCATGCCGACGATCTTGGCGATGCCGCGCTGGCGCATGGCGTAGGGGAACATCTCGCCGTTGGAGTAACTGTGCTCGTTCATCAGCACGATGACGGGCTTTTCCCAAGCGCGGTTGGGCGCGGCCTCGGGGCCTTCATCGCGCGGGCGGTACCAGCCGTGCTGCTTGCGCTCCAGCCAGTTGATCAGCGTGTCCGAGATGTTGCCGCCGCGGTTGAAGCGCACATCAATGATCATGCCCTGCTTGCCGCTCATGTACTCGTAGGCCTCGCGCTCGAAGCGGGTCTGGTTCTCGCCGCCCATGGCGCTGATGTGCAGGTAGCCGAGCTTGCCGCCGCTGGTGGTCTCGACGTATTTGCGCAGGCGCTCGATGCGGTTCTGGTATTGCAGGTTGTCCCAGTCACCGGCGCTGAGCACCTTGTACTTCACCTTCCGCGCGCCGTCCTTCTTGGGCTCCTTGTTCACTAGGAACTCGAACTCGCGGTCCTGCCGGTCGTTGATGAGCTGGTAGAGTTTCTCGTTGAGCGAGACGTCCTGGCCGTTGATGGCGAGAATGTAGTCGCCGGGCTTGATCTCGGTCTGCTTGTAGGAACCGGGTGAACCAATCGGCACGTCGGCTACGCGGATGCCCGGGCCCGCGTGCTTGTAATCGAAGGTGAAACCCAAGTGCGGTGTCACGGGCTCGGGCACGCCGGAAGCGGCGGCGGTAACTTCGCTGTGTGACGACTCCAACTCGCCGATCATCATGCCCAGCACGGTGGAGAAGTCATCGTGCGTCTCGACGGCATCGAGCATCGGCTCATATCGCTTACGGATGGCTTCCCAGTCGCGGCCGTGGAAGTTCGGGTCGTAAAAGTTGTGGTGGTAGGAGCGCCAGAACTGCGTGAAGGCGGCTTTGCGTTCAGCCCGCACATCGCGTTCGAAGTCGGCGGTGAAGGTGATTTTGTCGGGCCCCTTCGAGTCACCGAGCTTAAACTTCCAGGCGGCACCCTCCTGTACGAAGATGGCCGTCTTGCTCTCGCTCAGAACCCGCAACTGGCTCTTGCCGCCGCCGCTGGTCTGGCGCTTGGTTTCCTTGCCGTCGTAGCTCACGGTCCAGACGTCGCCCTCGGACATGAAGGCGATGGTACCGTCTGCCGTGACGATCAAATCGCTGGCGGGGTTTTGCGAGGCGAGTTTGCGGATGCGGCGCTGGATGTCGTTGAAGTCGATGTCCACCTTCACCTTGTCCTTGGGCTTCTCGAATTTGAGGTCCGTGTCCGCCATGCGCGCCGTTTCCGGCTGGAGCGGCAGGACGTACAGGCCATTGCCATCGCGGTCGCTCTGGAAGAAGAGGTATTTCCCGTCCGGCGACCACGTGGGCTGGCTGTGGTGCGCGTTGAGGCGGGTGACGTTGTGCGCTTCACCGCCGGCGGAGGGGACGATCCAGATGTTCCAAGCGTGGCTCTCGCCCTTGCGCGTGTAGGCGATCCACTGCATGTCCGGCGACCAGGAGAAGTCGCCGCCGCCGGAAACCTGCCAGTGCGTGCCGGGTACATGCACCACGCGCTTCACGACGCCATCGGACAAGTGCAACGTGTAGAGCCCGCCTTCCTTGCCCGCGACCCAGAACGCGAGGTGATGGCCGTCCGGACAGAGGGAAAGGTGCGTCACATCCTCATCGCGCGGCCACAGCGGCTTCACCGCGAGCGTGGTTACGTCCATCTCGTAAATTCGCGTGTTGAACTCCCGGTCGGAGGTGAAATAGAGCTTCTTGCCGTCGCGCGACCAGATGAAGTCCGAGTCGTCACCGACCCAGTCCGTCAGTCGGCGGGCGAACTCCTCGCTGCGGCCGGCCACGCCCTTGGTCTTCTCCGTGGCGACGGTCCAGATGTCGCTCCGCAGGCCGAACGCGAGGGTTTTGCCATCGGGGGACAACTCGGCTTCGGTGATGCCGGAGGTCAATTTCTCCCGTCGGCGCGTGGTCTGCTTCTCGTCCGCGCTGACGACGAGCTTGATCTTGGTCGGCGTCTTGGAGCCGCTCTTGAGCAGCCAGAGGTCGGGGCCGTACTCAAAGGCGATGTCACCAGACTTGGCGGCGATGCTGGGCCAGCGCACCGACCCGCCCGTGAACTGGGTGATTGGCTTGCTCTTGCCGTCGAGGTCGTAGGACCAGAGGTTCGGCGTGCGCGCGGGGCTGTCGGTGACTTTGCCGATGGGTTCGTTGAGCTTGCTCGCGGAGGGCGTGACCTCGCCGACGGTCACGGTGAGGAGGTGTTTGCCATCAGGTAGGAACTGCGTCCAGAGATGCTGACGGTCGTCGTTGGTAAGGGGTTTGCGCCGTCCGTCTGCAACGTTGATCGTCCAAATCTGGGCCGCCGCCGAGCCGACGTAGCGGGGCCGGGTCCAGGGGAAGCCATAGCGGCCATAGACGACCGTCTTGCCGTCCGGGGAAAAGGCCGGGTAGTTCATGGCCGCGTAGTCCTCGCACAGCCGCTCCGTGGCGAGGGTTTTCAGGTCCACGGCATACAATCCGTAGTTGGGCGATTCCCGGCGCGCGGCGAACAGGATTTGTTTGCCGTCGGGGCTCCAGCCGCCGGGCAGTTCCGGTCCCGCGTGCCAGGTGATCTGCTGTGCTGGTCCACCGTCGGCCGGGGCGACGAAGATGTCCCAGCCGCCGTTGCGTTTGCTGGCGAAAGCGATCCACTGACCGTCGGGCGAGAAGACGGGGTAGGCGTCGGACTCGACGTGCGACGTGAGCGCGGTCGCACGGCCGCCTTCGGTTGGCCCGACCCAGACATCACCGCGATAGACGAAGGCGATGCGTTTGCCGTTGGGACTGAGCGAGGGTTGTCGTGCGCCGACAACGGGCTGGGGGACGGGCAGCGTGAGCTGGGCGGACGCCGGGACGAGGGCGGCGAGCAACGCGG